>JAIFMY010000143.1 GCA_020048155.1 Bacteroidota bacterium | reverse complement strand
CTTTCATCGTCGCTTCAAGCTCGTGGCTATAAAGTTTGGTTTGATATGAATGATATTCCCCTTGGTGTCGATTTTCAGGCTCAAATAGATGAAGGCATTCAACGGGCTGATAATTTCATCTATATCATTTCTCCTCATTCCATCAATTCAATATACTGCCAGAAGGAAATTAATCTGGCTCTGAAATACCACAAACGCATCATTCCAATCATGCACGTAGAACCCTTGGATACCATTACCTGGGAAAATATACATGACGAAATAGGACGTAGAAACTGGATTTATAGCCGTCAACATGAAGATGCTGCCACTAGCCTTTCGGCAGAAGTTTCGGCTGCTAAAGGGATAATTGCTAATTGGGATGCGATACAATGGAAAATGCTCGATGATTTTGACCAGAGCCTCGAAAATCTGGTAAATTTGCTCGACATTCATCGCGATTTTGTTCGGAAACATACCAAACTGCTGCACAATACAGTACTTTGGGAAAAAAATCAGCGTAATACGCAGCACTTGTTGGTAGGCCTTGAGCGGATAGATGCCGAGCAGTGGCTTCAGCGCTCACACCATTTTTTCCATAATACAGGTGGACAAGCCACTCAGCCACCTTGCTTGCCCACAAATCAGATGGCAGAGTACATCATGGAAAGCAAAAAAAATGGCAACAATTTGCAATCGGATGTTTTTGTATGCCATGCCGCCGAAGATAGGGTACATGTAGACAAAATTGCTGCTGCGCTTCACAAACATGGTTTTTCTACCTGGTTTCACGATCGAGATATACAGAAAGGCAGCAATTTTGATTCTGCCATTGAAAATGGCTTGGTGCAGTCGGCAAACATGGTGTTGTTTGTTACTCAGAATGCACTACAATCGGAATATTGCAAGAAAGAATATTTGCATGCAATTAAGTTTAATAAGCGTATCATTCCGGTTCTGATTTCAGATTCAAATGGGAATAAAATCCCTGATACACGTGCGGTTTCTGCACTATTTGAAAATGCAGATAATCTGGGATTTTCAGGTTTGTCGAAACTTCAGTTTATTCATTACACCCAATTGGAGAATGAGCCCCTGCGTATTATACGTACCCGCGATGAGGTTGCTGAGCTAGAAGAAGTACGCCACAACAAAACACAGTTCGAACTCAGTACCGATGAGCTGGTAAATACGCTCAATACAGACCGGAACTATTATGAGGAACACCGTATGTTTTTGGTACAGTCACTCCGATGGCTTCTTGCAGAACAAAAGCAATCATTTTTGCTCCAAGGTTTCAACTTGGATAATGCTGCAACCTGGCTCAGAATGAACATAAGCAGGCCAATTTATGCACCTACCGAAGAGCAAATTCAATTTATAAAAGCGTCGGAAGCTGCACGGGGGCAACTGGGCACTGAGGTTTTTATTAGCTATAGCCGAAAAGATGCGGACTTTGCCCGTAAGCTGAACTTGAGTTTGCAATCTGCAGGTCATACCACCTGGTTCGATCAGGAAAGTATAAGCAAGGGAGTAGATTTTGAAAAAGAAATATTTAAAGGTATAAGTGGTTGCGATAATTTCGTGTTTATCATAAGTCCCGATTCGGTGAATAGCCCATATTGCAAAAGTGAGGTAGATTATGCACTTGAACAAAATAAACGAATCATCACTATACTTTGGCGTTCTGTAGATGCACATTCTATACCTGAAGCACTGCGACTAATCAACTGGTTCGATTTTGAAAAGGAGCTTTTCGATAAATCTTTGCTGCAATTGGTGCAAGAGGTAGAGACCGACCGCGAGTATGTACATGCACATACCCTTTGGCAAATGCGTGCACAGGATTGGCACTTGCATGGCAGAAGCCGCGATTATTTACTTAATACCAATGCCTGCCTCAGCGCTGAAGCTTGGCTTGCCAATGCAGCGCAAAATCCGGTTCCTACGCAAATGCAAAATACATTTATTTCCGAAAGCAGGAAGGCTATAAAAGAAGCTTTGCTTAAAGAAGAGAAAAAGCGTAAGAAGCTTCAAATGTATCTTGGTTTGGCAATTGTAGCCCTCATGTTGGCTGCTGCTTTTAGTATAGTCGCTATTAAACAATACCGTTTGGCTCACAGTGAAGTTGCCAAAACAGAAAAAGCCATTGAAAAAGCTCTGGAGAACGAGCATAAAGCGAGCGTAGCTAGCTATAAGAATGCTGAATTGCTTAAGTTTTTTATCGACGAAAATAATTCCGATTCGTCTGATTACTACACCATTTTATTAAAAAAGGGAAAGGAAAAATTGAAAAAGGGTGAATATAAACGTGCAATCAAATATTTTGAAATTGCTAAAATTGTTTACCACGATTCACTTCAAATATCAACTTTCGAGCGCGATTCGCTTATAAAATTTTCCGGTTTGCTTAGCAATGCCGTAGAGCAAGCAGATTCAATCCTTTCTTCGAACAAGGACGCCGCTATACTTATTTATAAAAACATACTTTCGCAAAATAGAGGCGATGTGTATGTCCGTAAAAAAATTCGTTCACTCGAGGGCAAATCTTGGGAGAATATTCTAGATCAGGTAAAAACTACAACCAAACAGAATCTGAATAATACTAACATTTTGAAAACTATTGAGGGCTTGAAATAGAATGAAGGGCTGCTATTGAATAGATATTATATGCAAATTCGACATATGTAGTAATTGATGAGTTCTTAAACTCATGTTATAACAACATTTAGTCAGATAAACTGTACTTGAATGATTTCGCTTCCCTAAAGTTTTAACAGATTTATGCGTTTATGCGTAATCTGGTTTAAAAAGTATAGTCCTGATTTAAATTTGAGTAGATGTGGTAAAATTCAATTAATTTGTATTAAGACTCAAATCAAGCAGATTCTTGTTTCATACGTTCCAGCAAAACCCTTATTTCCGAAGCTTTTTTGCGTAAATCTTCGGTGTCGTGGTCTACTTCTGCTTGCGTAGTTTTGAAAAAATGAACCAATTCGCCCATGTGAACAATTCTATCTACTAATGAGTCTATGCTTGCGGCCATTTGCTCGGCAAAGGCAGCATTGCTCTGTGCTATATCTGAGAGAGTAATTATCTGTGAGTTTATATTAGATGCGTTTTGCTCTTGTTCTTTGCTGGCATACAATACTTCATCGCTCAAGTCGGAACTTTTCTGAATGCTAGGTACCATATTGCGCATAAGCATGCTGGTTTGGGTACTTGTTTTAATGTTTTTCTGCGAGAGATTATTTATTTCATTGGCAGCGTTTTGAGTAGTGATTGCGAGTTTGCGTATTTCGTCGGCTACTATACGGAACCCGTTTCCATGCTCGCCGGCTCGTGCAGCTTCTATGGCTGCATTTATGGCAAGCAAGTCTGTTTTGTAGGCTATATCATTTATTATTACAGTTTTTTGGGTTATCTGTTCTATTGCATGTACGGTGTTATCTACCGATTTCATAAGTACTTTTATTTCGATAGCTTGTTTTTTAGCTATTTGCGATGAGGTTTGGGTGTTCTGAGTATTTTTTTCGATGGCAGCCAGCATTTGTTCAATGGAAGCTGATATGTTTTCGATGCTGGCAGCTTGCTCCGAACTACTAATTGAAACATTGCCTGTTGCATTACGCAATTCAGTAGAACGTATAGCTATCTCATCGCTGATGGCACTAAGTTGGGTTACTATAGATTTGAATCTATCTATCAGTTTGTTCTGAGCCATTCTGAAGTCGGTAAGCTCATGTGCAAAATGCGGAATGTCATTTTCCTGCAATACACCTTCGGCCAGACTCCTTGTGTTTTTAGCATATAATTCTATGTGGTCCGATAAATTTTCGACATATCCCATTCCAAATTTATTGGTAAAGTAAAATCCATAAAAAAGTATACCGGCTACTATAGATAAAATTATCCACATCATTATTCGTTTTACTGCAACATTCGAATTTACGTCTGCGGTCATATTGTTAGAGTGAAACTTTGCAGCTTGGTGTATTTTATTGAGCGACGGTGTCACACTTTTAAGAAAATCATCCAAATACTCTTGTTTATCATTGCCCGAACGGTTCTGAAATTTCATCCATTCGGTTTCAACTATATTTAAATCTGGTTCTATGCTTTCTATGAATGTATTGGATTCTGCTGTATTCAGTTTTTTATATTCATTGCTAATGGAATCCAGTTTTTTTACTTCCTTATCGAGTTCAGCAAGCCCGGAACTATTGTTTTGCGCCATTTCTTCGAGGGTAGTGTGGGTTATCAACTTTATCTCTGTTTGCACATTCATAAACTTGTTTGCCATTTGTATCTGTGGGAATTTTACCCTGAAGTTTTCCTCAACCCTGCTGTTGAGCATAAATAAAAAAACAATGATCAATAAAAGGGCGAGGCTGAAAATTCCAAATACTTTTACCACAAAGTTCATAAGTGTGGCACGCATACTTTGCTTGTTTTTGGTAGCAATGGCACTTATAAATTTTAATGAGGCACTCCACCAAAAGACCAATACGGACCTAAAAAATAGTATGATTTTATTTAACATATTGCGTTATATATCAGTCATTTATCTAAATATCAATCTTTGTCAGATTCTGTGGAATTTTCGACCAAAGATACATCGTCGGCAGTAAATACTTTTTCAATATTCAGAATCATTATAAAACCTGAGTCCGTTTTTATCATACCTTCCAGAAAATCGGAATTGTATCTGCTTCCGAGCGAGGGAACTTCTTTAACATCGGTAGGCGATATTTCAATTACATCTTTTACGCTATCAGCTATGATGCCAACTATGAGTTTTTTATTGAAGATAACCAAATCTAGCACTATGATAACGGTTTTCGGAGTATCAGCTACCGATTCCATATTGAACTTGCGTCTGGTATCTATTACCGGCAGTATATCGCCTCTGAAATTTATAACTCCTCGAATGTATTCCGGTGTTTGAGGTACCTTAGTTACAGGTTGTATTTCTAGTACTTCAAGTACTTTGGTGACAGTGATAGCAAATATTTCGGACGATAAATTGAACGATAAAAATGCTGATTTTTTAAGAATTGCCATATTCTATTCATTAGAGTTTTATATATTTCTCAAAACCCGATTCTAGTAATAATTTTTGTATTTCCATATTTACATCCAGTTCCAAAACCGTTTTCTTGTCTGGCCTGCTTTTTTCAAGAGATTCCAGCAATTGCAAAAATGACAAATCGAGGGAACTCACTTGCGAGGTTTGCAGCACAAAACTTTCTGCATCACTTAATATGGGGCTAAGTTTTAGTTTTATTTCTTCAATATTTTCAATGGTAAGTTTCCCTTGCAATGTTACAGTGCTTGTATTTCCCTCGGCTGTTTTTTTGCTGGTATGTTTTAGTGCATAAGTACTCATGGTTGAAACTTAGATTTTTGTAGCTCTAAGGTATACATATTTCTGAAATCTGCATACAAAGGTCTTCAATAATTCGCTTTTTTATTTGCAGAATGCGAGGTTCAAATATCAAAAAAATCATATTTATTTACTTATGAGTCTCAAATGCTGAAATTTAGCATTTGTATGTCATAAATTTTATTCGGCTGCATTTTTTTGGGAATAATTGATTTTAAAACGCGATTCCGATAATTATTATTTATATTTGCTTAATCGAACCCTGATGCATGAAAGCTCGTACATTTATTTTAGAAAATTCTAACATACGATTTGATGAAGTAAAAAAATTCAGTTTGCTTTTTGCATCTGCTTTTTTTATGGGCTTATTCGTAGCATTTTATTTCGTACCGGCCAACTCAGTTTTTATTCATCATTTCGGCATAAAATTTTTACCTATCGCCTACTTGATATCTGGGGGAGCTGGATATATTACTTCCTTCATTTATGGCTATTTGCAGCGAAAACTTCCAATTGCCAGGCTATTTTTGTTTTCTTTGTTTCTCATGCTTATTCCTACGCTCACAGCGCGCATGGGGCTTGGTTTTATCAACGAGAAATACCTTTCTTTATTCGTTTTTACGTTTGCCTGGCCATTTATATCATTGGTATCTACCATTATAGGGGGACTTACAATAGCTCAGTTAGATTTGTTGCAAGTAAAACGCCTTTATGGCCTTATTAATATTGGTGGAGTTTTGGCAGCTATTTTTGGTTACCTCACTGTTCCGCTTATTGTGCCGTATTTATATCATTCATACGATTTGCTTTTACTTGGATCTGTGAGTCTTATAGTGGCTATGTATTTCATACGTGCTCTTTTTATGCGGTTTCAGTCGGTGTTGCGCAAAGATTCGGGCACAGAGAGTTCAGAACTCAGTTTTATAAAACTTTTTGCCGATAAATATTTTGTATACCTTATTATAGTAGCTGTGTTATCCATGAGCTCTATTTTTATTGTAGATTTCTCGTTTTTGGCAAGCGTAAAAATACAAAGCGATATTTTTCCAACACAAAAAGATATTTCTAAATTTTTGGCTTTGGTATATGCAGGGTTAAAAATTGGCGAACTCATTATTTCGCTGTTTTCTAATCGACTCATTGCTAAATATGGAGTTGGGTTTGGTTTATTTGCACTTCCCATGTATCTGTTTGGTGCTGTGCTGCTCGCTGTAATAGTTGGCTTTACGCTTGGTATAGACAGCATTGTATTTTTGGGCATCATGGTATTGAATAAATCGTTTGAGCGTATCCTCCGCAGGGGCTTAGATGAGCCATCGTTCAATGTGCTTTACCAGCCATTGCCCAACCATATGAAGCTCGCAATACAAGCTAAAATTAGTCAGGTGATACAATTATCTACTGCTTTTGCTGGTATTATTATTCTCATAGGAACCTATTTAGTTGAATTTAAAGGTGTTTTTCATCTCGAATATTTTCTGATACTTTTTCTTCCACTTTTATTTACCTGGGGTTTTATTTCGCTTAAACTCTATACCCAGTATAAAAGCCGTATTCATAATTTATTGGAAGAGAAAAAGCTATTCAAAATTAAAGACTCAGACAAAGATACATTCGGAACCGATGTACTTACTCGCCAGTTATATAATGAGGATATGAATGCGGTAAAACTTAGCTGTGTCATTTTGGCTGAGACCAACCCCAAGCTTCTTGAACAATATATTCCTTTGTTGTATTATTATGATGATAAGATCATACATAATGCACTACTTTCAGGCATTGATTCTACTTTTTCGCAAGAATTGCTACCTAGTATTCAACAGCTCGAAGAAAATACTGAAGATCCGGGTCTGAAGATACAAGCAGAGGTAATACGTATGATACTAGAATCTACGCTTACCCATGACGAGGCCTCCCAGATTTATACTACCGAGCTTACAGAAAATTATCTGAAGGCATTTGCACTTATAAAATTTCTGAAGGAAAATACTTTGCCCAACGAAGCAGAGCTTATCAACCATTTACTCAGTCTGCCCAATCCAAAGCTCAAACGAGCTGCCATATACCTAGCAGGCTACAAAACACTCAACGATTTGGGCGAAAAGTTGATGGAACTTTTCATGAAGAGCGAATACAGAGACGCCGTAGCCGAGACTTTCAATAAATTTGGTGATGAAATTTTGCCTTATCTCGAGCCTTTGGCAAAAAACAGCAATACAGATGAAATCATCCTAAGTAAAATCATAGAAATCTGTTCCAAAATTGGTTCTAATGCCAGTCTTGGGCTGCTTTCTGATATGCTGACAATGGAGATACCTGATATTCAGCGAAAAATTGTTCAAACTTTTCAAGACAATGAGTATCAGGTATCTGAAAGTATAAAACATCTCATCCGCGAAATTATATTCAGGTTGTTGCGAAATATACATTGGTCGCTTTTGTATCGTATGGAATTTACCGATGACCAATCTACTATGCGCATGGTTCCCATTGTTGACCGTGAGTTCCAGTCAAATGTAGAATATGTCTTACAACTTTTGGGGCTTATTTACAACTACGAAACCATAGACCTTATTCGTTCAAATATAAAAGGAGATAATACCATTTATGCACTCGAACTCATTGATAATTTTATAGAACCCGACATAAAGGGGGCTCTGACTCCCCTCATTGAAGACCTTTCGGTGAGCCAACGTGTTAAGAAATTATCAGTTTTCTTTACTTCCGAAAAATTGAATTTGCCTCAACGCCTGAAACAAATTATTCGCGCTCCAGGCAATGAGGTTTCTTTGGTCATGCTTTCGAGGGCTATAGAAGCACTTGGAAATATATACCGCAGCCACAAGTTTAATAAATGGACATTGCCAGACAATAAGCATTATACTGACATAGAATGGAATGATAAAGAAATAAACGAAGTTGCTGAAGCTATTAGGCATACGCAAATGCCTGAAGAAATATTTTTGGGGTTATTTCATAAACATGAACTCATATATACCACTTCGGCAAAAATAATTTACAACGAAAATCCCACACGGTGCTTTACCTACCTCAATTCTTTTTATGCTGAAAAACGCCAGTTATACGAACTCCTCGAAAACAAGCAGGCCGATGACAAAGGCTTGATACATGAGCGTATAAAAGCACTGAAACGACAAAAGCTATTTAGCTCATTGCCTGAAAATTATGTAGTTAAGCTTGCTACCATAGTGCGTTTGCAAGACCTGCGAAAAGGTGACAATATTTCTGTATTTGGCAATGACAATGCACATGAAGATGTGATTATGATATCAAAGGGTTCCATCATAGACCGGAGTCTGGAAGAACCTAAGATTTTTGAACGAAATACCATCGTTATCAGAGGGTTGACTATATCAAATGAGTGTGAGTTTCTGGAATCACTTGAAAACTCTGTAGTTATACGAATCAATAGAAAGGAATATTTTTCAATGTTGCTCAATCAGGTTGAGATGATTGAAAATATGTTTAAGAATATCAACTAAAATAAAGTTTTAGCCCATCATAAGCCGGGAAAACATTTGGTGGCAGAAGTGGTGCCAACATTGCGTATTTGTACATATTGTGGCTCATATGTGTGAGATACGCTTTTTGGGGTTTCAGTTCTTCTATAAGTGCAAGGGCTTCCTCCAGATTGAAATGTGAAATATGTTTGGCAGGCCGCAAAGCATTTATAACCAATATTTCGGCATTCTTCATTTTGTTTTTTTCTTCTGCAGATATGGAGCTTGCATCGGTAACATAAATAAAATCATGCAGCCGATACCCAAATACTGGCATTTTATAATGGAACACTTGTATTGGCAAAATGTCTAAACCATCAATGGTGAATCTTTCGTTATGAATGACATTGAGCATTATTTCAGGTACTCCGGGATATTTTTCAGCAGTAAAGGCATAGGCAAATTCGTTGCGTATGGCCTTGAGCACGTGCTCAGAACCGTACACATGCATAGCACGCTTGTTGGTATAGTTGAATGCACGTACATCGTCGAGCCCTGCAATATGATCTTTGTGTTGATGCGTTAAAATGATGGAATGCAGGCTTTTTACATTTTCTCTAAGCATCTGGTACCTGAAATCGGGGCCGGAGTCTATTACGAAGTTCTCAGTACCGGTGTTTATCATCAGCGAGGAGCGCAGACGTTTATCTCGCGGATCTCCTGATTTGCATACCTCGCAACCACAGGTGATTACTGGCACACCCTGTGAAGTTCCTGTGCCCAAAAATGTTGCAACCATAGTTAAAACCCTCGTTATATTGTGCGCAAAGCTAATCAAAACTTGAAGTAAATGTTGTTTTGCTCTTATCAAAATAACACTACTTTTGGAGCAGTGTTTATAAATCTTCATCTTATTGTATGTCCGGAAAACTTATACTCATACCTACTCCTATTTCTGATACCGAAAAATATTCGACACATATACCTGAAATACAAAAATATATTTCGGTGTTAAAAATATATGTAGTTGAAGAAATTCGTACTGCACGTCGATTTATACGTAGTATAGATAAAAATGTAGTCATTGATGAACTACAGTTTTTCATCCTCAATGAGCACAACTCTGCTCAGGTACTTGGTGATGTACTTAAGCTGCTAAAAGATGGACACACAGTAGGAATGATGAGTGAAGCCGGTTGCCCGGCTGTGGCCGATCCCGGTGCAGATTTGGTATTCAGATGTCATACAGAAAGCATTGAAATAGAGCCGCTTGTAGGCCCTAGTTCTATTCTTATGGCACTTATGTCGAGTGGTTTGAGTGGCCAGCAATTTTCATTCAATGGATATATGCCTGCCAAATCTGATGAACGCCAGAAATACATTACCATTTTGAACAAAACTGCCATGGCTGGTGGGCATACCCAGATATATATAGAAGCACCTTACCGGAACAAACAAGTATTCGACGATTTGGTAAAATATGTTTCCCCTCAGTTGTGGCTTTGCGTAGCCATGGATGTGACCGGCAAAGAGCAATACATTAAAACTGCATCCATCAAATGGTGGAGCACCAATCCGCCCGTGCTTGGCAAGTTGCCCGCTATATTTCTTATAGGCAAGCACTCCTGATTTTTATACAAAAGAAAAACTGCTTATAACTTGGTGTTTTAGACCTGATATAAGCAGTTTGCTTTTAATAGGATATGCAGTTTTATTTCGCGTTTTTAGCTTCTGAAGAACCAAAAACTAAATCTAAAATATTTTCGCCCCATTTAGTTGCCCAAGCAAGTGGGTCACGCCTGATTTCTATTTCAGCTTTCCCTACTTTGTAAAACAGGCCATCAAGAGCTTTGTTGGTAACGTGTGTTCCCAATTGAGCACTTACAGCTTTGCCTCCGAGTAGTGGTGCAACCTGGTTGTAATAATTGGCCAGTGTTCCCCAGGCTTCGTTTGTGGAGACTCCACCTACTAAATCTTTATCTAAAGCCAGATTAATGGGAGTTTTGAAAACGAATGCTAAGGAATCGAAAGTGGCATATCGCAAGTAGTTGGTGGCTGCTGTAGAGTCGAAACCTGCAGATTTATTGGGATTCAGAGGGTTTACTCCCTTGAGTATATCCCAGGCATCGGTAAGCGAAAGATTTGTAACTGCATGGGTAAGTATGGGTTTTGCTTCCACTGCAGCATTTTCCGCTGCTCGGTTCATGCGCAGAATCACATCGTCCATGTATTTATTTAGTACTACGTCTACTCCCAATGCTTTTGCAGTGCTGCTATTGGCTGCATCTAGTATTGGTTTTGCCTCATCCGGAAGAAAAATCTTTAGCAGGGCATTGGCAAAGTAGCCATCTGTTGAGTTGAGTTCTGCTACTGATGTATCGGCGCCAACAATGAGTGCGGTACGCAATCCTTTTACCACTTCTTCTTGAGATAACCCTTTGGTAGTATCTTCAAAAAGCCCTTCAAGTGCTTCGCATGAAGTGAATCCAACAATGACGGCGAGAATAAGTAGCAATTTTATTTTTTTCATAGTTTGAATATATTATGGTTGTTTATGGAAAGAGTATCTTAGTTTTTGAAAGTAAAATAATTCAGAATAATTCTCAAATATTTCATACTTAACGCAGCAAATATAGATGTTGTTGCATAATTGTACATTATCTTTGAATAAAATTCGTTTTCCGCAATTATACGAAAAACTTAGTTTAAAACTGAGCTAAAATCTATGTATCCCGAAGTTGTAAAGGAATACCTACGTAAACTTGATTCGATAGAACAGGCAGCTGCTTTGTTTGTGCGCTCAGAGGTGATTGGTATCAATTATTTACTCGCTTCTCAAATGGGGTATTCTGACCTGTCAAGGGCTTTGTATCAACTTCAGTATCAGTGGCAAAAATTGGAGGAACTTCAAAATTTCAATCATTCACAAATAAGTAAAATTTCTTTAGATTTTTCCTCATTCCTCCTGCATAGTACAGGCGAACAAATTCCTTTTCAAATTCGTTTATTTCGACTTGTGCCCGACGAAATGTATGTTATGGCGGTTTTTCATCACGAACTCGAATATGAGCTTGAATACAAGCTTAGTAAGTATGATATATCGCAAAACACAGGACGTCCCGATAGTATCTTGTTATTTCTCAATACACTTATTGACAGTATTCCCAATCCGGTTTACTACAAAAACATGCGGGGGGTATTTATAGGGTGCAACAAAGCCTTTTTAGACGTTTTTAATATTCAGCGCGATTTTATTATTGGTAAAGATACGAACGACTTGCCGGAACTAATACTTGCAAACATATATCATGATGTTGATATGTTTGTGATACGAGAACAAAAAAATGAAACTAACGAACATAAAATACGAAATCATGAGGGTGAAATTCTTGAATTTATTTCATATAAATCTGTATTTCTGAATGCTGATAAATCTGTAGGTGGTTTGGTATGTATTATGGTGGATGTATCGCATTTGAAACAAGCCCGAAAGTATTTGAAGGATAGTGAAATAAGGCTTAAGCTAGCCCTCGAAGCATCAAACCTGGGCTTATGGGATTTAAATCTTTCGCGACATACTTTGTACCTGAGTCCGGAATATTACACCTTGCTCGGTTATATGCCTGATGAGTTTGAACCCCAAATAAATCATTGGATTAAAAGCTTTTATAATTCTGATTTAGAGCAAATAAATTTGTTGGAAGGTAGTTTTACACAAATTCGCCAACGCATAAATAGCGCTGAGTATCGCGTTCAAAACAAAAAGGGTGATTGGATTTGGATTCTGCTCAAAGGCGATATTGTAGAGCAGCATAGCAAGGCTCGGGAATACCGTGTTACCGGCACTATACGTGATATAACCGAAGCCAAGGGGCATGAAGAAAGCTCAAAAGAAAATGAAGAGCGACTCAAGATGATAAGTGAATCGTCTTACGATGCCATTATACTGATAGATGAGATTGGACAGATTACTTATCACAACCATACTGCTGCTATTTTATTTGGATACGAAGAGCTTGAGTGGACCAGTGGTAGTATTTGGAATCTGATAACCAACGCTTCCAATGAAAAACTTATTAAGCATAGTCTTATGCAAATGTTGCACAACAACATAAAGCAAAATACGCTCATAGATTTGGAACTTATATCGAAAAACGGCATACTCATACCTTGCGATGTACGTATAGCTGCTGTACTTATAAGACGCGAAATAAATTTCGTACTCACTATACTCGACCTCACCCGTCAGAAAAAGGAACACCAAGAGCGTTTATTTCTTGAAACTCAACTCAGGCATGCGCAAAAGCTTGAAACCATCGGTACTTTGGCGGGGGGTATTGCTCATGACTTCAACAATATTCTCACCCCCATTATCGGATTCACCCAACTTGCCATAGATGAAATACCAGAGGAAAACATGGCTCACAGCGATTTGCTGCACGTTCTGAAAGCTGCACAGCGTGCCAAAAGTCTCGTAAAGCAAATTTTGTTGTTCAGCAGGCAACTCGACGATGAGAAAACCGCTGTTTTTTTGCACCTGATTATAAAAGAAGTTAGCGAGCTTATAAATGCAAGCAAGCCACCTACTATAAAGCTAGAGTTGATACTTTCGACCAAAGAAGCGGTGGTATATGCGTCGCCTACACAAATACATCAGGTTCTCATGAATTTGCTTACAAATGCTATACAAGCTATAGGCACACATTATGGTACTGTAATTTTGCGTCTTGAAGCCATGCACTCCGAGGGCTTACTTAGCCTGAAACATTTGCCACCAGCGCAGTATGCTTGTATACGTGTGAAGGATAACGGAATAGGTATGGATGAAATTACAATTTCGCGTATTTTTGAACCCTTCTTTACTACAAAGCCTGTCGGTGAGGGAACAGGGCTTGGTCTCTCTGTGGCGCACGGCATTATTCAGTCGTTAGGGGGCCATATTGAGGTTGAAAGTGTGCTGGGTGAAGGCAGCGAATTTATTTTATATTTGCCTTTGAGCAAATCTGTAGAATTGGAGGAAACCATCAAAGTAGACCTTTGCAACCAATTGAATGGTAATGTTTTGCTTATTGATGATGATGTAGAAACCGGAGTTACCATGAAACGAATGCTTGAGCACATGGGATGTAAGGTTACTTTATATACAAATCCCAACACGGCGCTACAGTTTCTGGTTGAGAATACTGAAAAATTTCAGGTGGCCATTACCGATTATGCCATGCCTCATATGATGGGCGATGTGTTTATAAAACGTGCCCGGATAATTGATGAGAAATGCCGTTTTATATTGTATAGTGGCAATATACATTTACTGAAAAATATTGAAGAGTTGAAACACGACAGGGTGGAAATTTTAAATAAACCCATTTCAATGGAATTATTGTCAGAAGTATTAAAGAAAATATTCTCAAATTATTGATAAAAATATGAAAGTGTTAGTTGTAGACGATGAAAACCAAATTGTACAATTGTTGAAACGATTGCTTACCAAAAATGGATACGAAATACATGAGGCCAACAATGGAAGAGAAGGACTAGATTTGGCATCAAATATCCATTTTGATGCAATGATAACTGATATTGTAATGCCGGAATTGGGTGGAGTAGAACTTATACGAAGCGTACGTGCTACCAACCCGGCAATGAAAATAATTGCCATTTCAGGCGGTGCGCTTATTGGGCCTGCTACCTATTTGGCATTGGCCAAGCAGGCCGGGGCAAATTACATCTTCGAGAAACCATTTGACCCGCACGATTTGCTGAATGCACTCAGAGAATAAGCGAGAAATAAGAAGAAAAATTGAATTATAAATTGAGCTGGCTGAGCAATTCTTCTAATGCCTCGTCTACTTCGATCGAAAATTCTTCTACTAGTGTTGGATAAAGTTCAGGGCTTTTGCCTTCTTTAGCCAGATGCTCTAAAGTTTGCATTTTTTGTGCTAGGTCAGACATGCCAAAGATATTCAACGAAGACTTTGATTTGTGCGCAATTTCGCTCAGAGCCTTCCAGTTTTTATCTTCCAGACTTTTATTCATTTCATCTTTATACTCAGGAATTTGCTCTTTGAATAATTCTATCATTTCTTTTATAACCTCCGGATTTCCACCAGACATTGACTCAAGGTATGTTAGGTCTGTTTTCATTTCTTCGTCTTCTAAATTTATATTTGTATATGCTAAGGTAATTATTTTTTTTACAAGTTCGTTGGCTTTGAAAGGCTTCGAAATAAATTCATTCATCCCTATTGTCAAACAGTTTTCTACCTCGGCGCGGGTAGCAGCGGCGGTGAGTGCTATGATGGGTATATTACAAATAGGTTCAGGCATTTGTGTGCGTATGTGCACTGTGGCTTCGTATCCATCCATACGTGGCATGTGTAGATCCATCAGTACAATATCGAAAGGATACTGCTTGAGCATATCTATGGTTTCCACACCATCGTTGGCTATTTCAACTTGGAAGTGAAAATTTTTGAGCAGTGTGAGCGCAAATACCTGGTTTATTTTGTTGTCTTCAGCGAGTAGTACTTTTATGTTTTTCGTGATGTTCAGGTTTACATTTACAGTGCTGTCATCTTCGTCCGAAATAAGTTCCGTAAGAATACTTTTTGTAGATTTTTGTAAAGGTAGGGTAAATGAAAATACACTTCCTTCGCCTATCGTACTATTTACCATTATTTCACCACCTTGCAGTTCTACTAGCTGTTTAGAGATGGTTAATCCCAATCCTGTACCGCCGTACTTTCTGGTAGTTGAGCTACTTTCCTGATTGAAACTTTCAAATATTTTACCAAGTTTAGAGTTGTCTATACCAATGCCGGTATCGCTCACCGAAAATTTGAGATGATACATATCTTCTTCAATCCCAATTAGTTCTACATGTACTGATACTCCTCCTTCGTGAGTAAACTTGAGTGAATTGCTAATCAGGTTGGTGAGTATCTGGTTTATACGCACAGGGTCGCCTATGAGCATAAGTGGAACATTTTGTTCTATATGGATGGTCAAATCCAGATTTTTTTTACTTGCCTCGTAGTTAAGAGTTTTGCGAAGTCGCTCTATGAGGTTTCGCAGGTTGAAATCTATTTTTTCAAGTTCAATGCGGCCAGCTTCCATCTTGGAAAAATCGAGTATATCGTTGATAATGACCAAGAGGTTTTCTGCAGAAATTTTTATATTGTGTAAGTAATCTACTTGCTGAACTGTAAGATTAGTACCAAGCAGAAGCTCCGTAAAACCAAGTACAGCGTTCATTGGGGTTCTTATTTCGTGGCTCATATTAGCCAGAAATTGCTCTTTTATTTTCAAGCTTTGTATGGCTTGCTCTTTGGTTTTTTGTAGCTCCTTGTTTTGTATTTCTATTTGCGAAATCATATCGTTAAACACCTCGGTAAGTTGTCCCACCTCGTCGGTGGTTTCGGGGATAGCGCGCAGGCTGTAGTCTTTTTCGTTAGAAATTTGCTTTACTACGGTATGCAGGTGTAAAATGGCACCCGATACATATCTTTCGAAATAGTACGCCAACATGAATGTTAGAAATGATGAAACAAGCAATATAATGACAATGATGAGTAGAAATTGTTTTACACGTTTTGCAAAATCTATGTCTTTTACGATAACTACCCTGCCGATTATATCGCTGGTGTGTACAGATTTGTAGAGAACTACACTCTGAGCCACTATTAGACCATTTTCTATATATGCAGTATCTGTAAAACTGAGTTTTAGGTCTTTTATTGATATTTTGGCTGTATCACGCTGGTATACAGCCAGTGCTGTATCTGAAAAGGATTTTGTATCGTTGTTGTAAGTTTCGAGCTGTACCAGGCGGATATCAGGGTCTACACGCATACTACGTATGTTTTCGGTAGAGAATTGCTCATCTGCAAATGTAAGCGATACTTCGTTGTTGGCACCTAGTATTTTAGCAAGTATGGCCGTACTGGCTAGTTCTCTGTTTCGGTATTGTATAAGGTCAGACAATACGAACCATCCGGCCGATAAAACCACTACAACACCGCTAATAACTATTACCAGAGCGATGATTTTGGTACGAATAGATGCAGATTTGAAATATTTTAACACTTAAACTGTTAGTTAACTGTAGTTTAAATAGATTTTCGATTTTGGTATGTCTGCCAATTGGTGAAATCTGTACTTTTCATTTGCATTTGAACAATCAGATCCAAATTTCATCGCAATTTAAATAAATATTTTGTGTCTTTGATGCAAAATAAATATTTCTTATTGGGTTCTATAAATGTTATGGGGAAGCTTTAATGATTTCGGATAAAGATAGTAATCTGGAATCAATTTTCAATTTGACTTTGAGGCCTGAATCTTGGTTGATTTGAAATCTTTTTGCACTTTCTTTTGCAGTAAAATTTATGATTCCGCCTTTTTCACAAAAACCATTGATGCTGTTGCCGATAGTAAGTATTGCTTTGTCTTGCGAAAATTTAAGTATTTCTGCCAAATCTTTGTCGGCAGCTTCAGTAATGAAAAGGATATGACAATATTTAAGTTCTGAAATGTTATTGTAATGTTCTATAAGCCAAAGTCTTTGCGCGCCTTTTCTAGTTTCAAGCATTTTGCCCAAAAATTCTTCAAATGGGTCGGGACCATAAATTCCAACTATAAAAGGCCCATTATTGTACTCAGTGGGCCATTCAACGAATTTACTGAAATTGATGATATAACCTGCTTTCAGTTCGTTTTGGGTATACTCTTGAGCTGCCACAGTTAGTCTGATAACTAATGCGCCCAAGAGTAGCAGAAATCTGATATGGAAGCGGTATGCAGGCAAGGTTAATTGTTTTTATATAATCGGATTCTTACTTTTGCTAGTTTTTCAGTTGTTATGTTTTCACTAGCTGTATTTTCTATAGTTTTTATCAATACGTGCCTGCACTGGCAGTTGCTCGATAGAAGTTTCTGGTAAATTTCCTGCCCTCGCTTGTATGCCAGATCTACAGTACCTTCTGTGGGTTGTTTATATCCTGCTATTTCTGCCCAAATATCTGGTTTGTTTGCCATTAGCAGTGCTACATCTTGTATTACTTTATTGAAGCGGCTGTTGAGTGTATACTCTTCGGGCAAATAATAAAAATATGTTTCAAATATCAGTTGACCTGCTGATTTGTTTTGATTGTCAGTTTGGCCTTCCAAAATATCAAGGTTTTTCATATCGGTATCATAGGTTATGACCCTAGGCATAGAGTATAATGTATCTTTTCCAACGATTACGGGTTCGAGGAAATTTTCCGATGACTTTTCAATGATGGTAGTTTGTTTTGTAATATCGGCCTCGATGCTATTTTTGTCGAGTTGTTGCAAAAGCACAGAGTCAGATGTTACTATAGCCTCGTCGAGCAGGTCGAGCAAATCGTTGTAGTTCTTTTCTTTGTTTTCGCTTTCGCTTATTGCATTCAGAGAGTCGGTTACGGTTTTGATGTTGCTCATAGTATTGAACAAATCTTTGCCCGAATGCATGATCGAATCGTTGGATATGGGGGTGAAATAATTTTTTACAGTTATATCTTGCTGTATCAGGTTGTCGGTATTGTCGGGTATAAGCTCTATTTCCTGAAATATTTCGTAGAAATATGACTGACGGGGAACGAAAATGGAAATAGTTTGTGGCAAATAACCCTTGGCATCAATTATAAGATCATATTCACGGCCTGGCTTGAAAAAGGCAAAGTATTTACCTATTTTATTATCAGGTGTAAAAGTATAATTTATCTGTAAGCGGGTAAGCTTATCAACAATAACCAGATTCACAGCTACTGGGCGTGGCGGATTTCCGGCCAGAAAAGTACCATTGAGAAAAGTAAGGGGGATTGTTCCTCCCAAATTAACCTTTAAAATATTGCCATGAGTTATTTTTTTAGCATTGCTCCTGATCCAGAAACCATAATTGAGTGCTTCAGGTATTTGGTAACAAAAATCGTCGTGTATAGAATTTATTGGATAACCGGCATTGGAAGGGAAAGAATACAATTGCTCATCTATATTCACATACTGTATATCGAATCCTCCTAGGGATTGGTAACCATTGGTACTGAAATAGAGCCGCTTTTGCTCATTGTCATAGAAAGGTGAAATTTCATCGCCCGCTGAGTTTATTTCTTTGCCCAAGTTCGTAGGTTTTCCCCATTTTCCATTCCTCATTTTCCGGACTATATACAAATCTTGACCACCCATTGCATCTGGTCTTTTTCCTGAGAAATATAAAGATTTATTGTTTTCTGTTTCAAATAAATACCTGTCACCGGGAATTACAAAATTGTAATCGGTTTTTTTGAAATCAATACAAACATCGTCGCTTACCCTGCAAAGGTAAGCTATTGCGGAGTCGCCTTTTTCAACCACCACAATCGGATTCTCGCGATTGGCATCGAGCCCTGCCAGCTTCATATATGGAACGAGGGGTTTGAGTTTGTCGGGAAACGATATTTGGCGTGGTTTTTTCCAATATTTTCCCAAGCGATATGATACCATTATTTTGAAATTTCCATTGGCTGTCTGGTTTGTGTCTGTGCTTGTAAAAAAGAGTGCGTTTGCACTTTTTGTGACCAACACAATGGCATTTTGCGACGATGAAATAAATCTGCTGTCAAAAGTTTCAGGCGATTCAAAAAGTGTGTCTTTCTGAACTTTTCTTGCAAAATTAGTAATATCTATCATTTGCTTTGAATACTCGTAGAATTCGTCGCTTGAATTTATTTTGGCTAAATATTGGTTGAAGTAGAAGTGTGATTTTTCAAAATTCTCTTCCAGATAGTAAAGTCTGCCGAGGTCTTTGAATACGATATCAGGCAGATAGCTATATCCGGCTTGCATGATATACTCAATATATGAAAGTGCTTTGCGGCTGTATTCCCCTTTTTCGAGCAGGCAAACAGCTATCAGGTATTTTACATATATTTTTTCGAGGCTTACAAACTGAGAGTCTACGTAAAACGAAAATTTTTCAGAATCTTTAAAAAATGGTTTTATGGTATGACTGTTCATGTGGTACAATATGCCAAGAGCCTCATCGTACTTTTCTGATGTCATAAAGTTTATGGCCTCATACATCTCCTTTTCACCTTGAGCTTGTGATTCAAATCCGGTCAGAAGTGCGAGGCAAATTATATGCGCGATGACTATATATAAATATCTGATATTCATTATAAAGAATTTGTCATATCAATACTTTTCATTTATACCTTGTTCAGGTAATATCAAACTGCAAATAAAAGTATAATTCTGTATGCTTCTTATCTTTGATGCAAAATTACTAATTTTTGTGATTTTGCCTGATTTTAATTGCGGTTTTATGTGGTGCATATAAACAGTGACCCTAAAATATTTAAATAAACCAATATAGGCTTAATTATATGCGGGTTCAGGGTGCTTTTGTAACCTAACTGCAGAATCTATATGTTAGGCGCAAACAATCAAATGTATGAAAACTGTTAGTTATATCATAGAAGTTGCAGTTTAAATAAAATATTGTTTCAAAAGCATATTAATTTGCATAACTTTACACTCCGAAACATGTTTTAAGATTTTGCGTTATAACAATTATACAAGCTACTTATTATGAAAAAGTTCATTTTACTTACCGTTTTTACTGTAATGCTTGCAGTTTTTAATATCTATGCCCAGAACAATCCTGATAGCATAGTTACGCTGGTGGTTGCCGACAATCAAGAGGCTGAAATAGCATATAATAAGGGAATAGCAAATTTTAATGGAAAAAATTATGAGCTGGCTATTTCCAATTTTACAGAAGCCATTACATACCGCAACAATTTTGATAAGGCTTATTTCAACCGTGCTTCTGCAAAAGCCGAAATCAAAGATTTTGCCGGTGCTATTGATGATTTTACTATGACTATACAGTTAGCGCCACAGAATCCTAAAGCCTATTTTGGCAGAGGGGTGGCGTATTTTAATATTGCTAACTTCGATAAAGCCTTAGCCGATTTTCAAACTTCTATGGAATCTGGCTCTGCAGATGCGGCTGCACCTTATCAAGCTGGTATTTGCTACTTTCAGACTGGAAGATATGCTGATGCTGTGAAAATGTTTGATAAAGCCATAAGTATCGATTTCTCGTTTGCATATGCTTACAACGACAGGGGTAGTGCCAAACGCAACCTCGGTGATCTTGAAGGTGCACTGGCTGACTATACCAAGGCTATAAATTTAAAACCAGAAATGGCTATACTTTATAACAACCGTGGCAGCATTTTGCGAAAAATGAATGAATTTGATAAGGCCATAGATGACTATACAAAAGCTGTAGAGCTGAACCCAGAGTACTATATGGCATTAAATAACAGAGGAAGCGCGAGATTCGAATCCAAAGACTATGAAGGTGCCATCAAGGATTTTGATGCTTGCCTCGCAATGAAGACTGATTATGCGTATGCGCTCAATAACAAAGGTACTGCCCTCACCAAACTCAAAAAGTACACCGAAGCCGTCGAAGTTTTTACCAAAGCCATTGAATTACAACCTGCCTATGCCATAGCCTATTTCAATAGGGGAAGTGCAAAAGAGCTCATGCGCGATTTTACGGGTGCTTGCAGTGACTGGAAGACTGCCCTCAAATTTGGCTTTTCGGATGCAGCTAATTATATAGATAGTTGCAAATAATCAGGCATTTATGAGATATATTGTTTTCGCTTTATTCACAATTATTTTCTCTGGTAGTTGGTCGGCATATGCTCAAGAATTTCCTCTCATTTCTGAAGAAGAATTTCTGAACACACGATCCGGGCAACGCGATGCATGGGAGAATATTCAGGATGGGAACGATTTTTTTATACAGGATACCAAAGGGACTTATCTCAAGGCCCTAGACAAATATTTACAAGCAAATGAATACAATCCGAATAACGCTAAGCTAAACTACCTCATAGGAATATGCTACATGAAAACCGCTCAAAAAAGCCTTGCTGCCGGCTTCATGGAAAAAGCTTATAGATTAAATCCTCATGTTACTTTCGATGTTGTTTTCTGGTTGGCCTGGGCTTATCATCTCAATTCTGATTTTGACAAGGCTATAAAATCATATAAAACTTATTATGAAGATCTTTCGCCGGCTGAACTCAGAACTACCGGTAAACTGATTGAAAAAAAAATTGCGGAATGCAAAAGTGGCATTGAGCTTACTACATCACCTGTCAGAGTATTTATAGACAACCTCGGGGCCGATGTAAATACAGCCTATTCGGAATATAGCCCGGTAATTTCTGCCGACGAGGAAGTTATGCTTTATACTTCCCGGAGGCCTGAAACCCTGGGTGAAAAGATTGACCCCAATGATTTGCTCTTTTTTGAAGACATTTATATGGCTTTCAAAAGTAAGAATAAATGGGTTGCTTCAGTAAATATGGGCAAACCTGTAAATACAAAAAAGCATGATGCTTGTGTTAGTTTATCGCCTGATGGGCAAAGCCTTTTTATTTTCAGAAGTAGCAGTGGCGGCAATTTATATGAATGTATTCTGCAGGGCGACGAATGGCTCGATCCCGCTCCTTTGCCAAAAGTCATAAACAGTAGCATGCACGAAACTTCGGCTGCACTTACACCCGATGGTAAAAAAGTCTATTTTATACGACAAAAAGAAGGAACAGAAACTACTGAAGGGGATAAGGATATATTCGTGAGTGTATTTAATTCAATTACCCAAAAATGGGAAGAAGGACAGAATCTTGGGAAAGTTATAAATACTCCCTACAATGAAGATGGTATTTTTGTTCATCCCGACGGTAAAACAATATATTTTAGCAGCGAAGGACACAACTCCATGGGTGGATATGATATCTTTTATAGCAAAATGGACGATAAAGGCAGGTGGAGCAAACCCCAGAACCTTGGCTCACCCATAAATACTCCCGATGACGATCTTTTCTTTGTACTTAGTAGCGATGGAAAACGAGGATACTATTCCAGCACTAAACCCGGAGGGTTTGGCGATGCAGACCTCTACCAAATCACTTTCCTAAATCCGGAACTACTTGTGCAAAGCAATGAAGATAACCTTATAGCTGCCATTAGCAGTCCTATGGCACTTTCTAATATTGAATCTTCTGTTGAGCTCAAAAAAATACGCCTTACCATTGTAAAAGGACTTGTAACTGAAGCAATGAGCAACAACCCCATTGAAGCCCAAATAGAAGTAACTGATAATGAAAAAAATGAAATTGTATTTCGAAATGTTTCAAATAGCAAAACCGGCAAATATCTACTTACACTGCCTTCAGGCAAAAACTATGGTATCGCCATTAAAGCCGATGGTTATTTGTGGCATTCCGAAAATTTCAATATCCCTTTCGCTTCAGAATATCAGGTGGTTGAAAAAAATATTAGTTTACTGAGCTTAGATATTGGCTCTAAAATTGTACTTAAGAATGTGTTTTTCGAATCCGGAAAATCTGTTCTCAAATTTGAATCATTCCCTGAACTTGAGCAAATTGCAAATCTTCTGGAAATATATCAGAATTTAGTGATTGAAATATCCGGACATACAGATAATGTTGGAACTACTGCTGTTAATCAGACTCTTTCCACAAACAGGGCCAAGGCTGTAGTTGATTATCTAGTGTCTAAAGGTGTACCTGCCAATAGATTACAATACAAAGGATATGGTTTTACGAAACCTATAGCCGGCAATGATACCGAAGAACACCGAGCCCTCAACCGCAGGGTTGAATTTACCATTATTCAAAATTAATATGTTACATTTCGAAAATTTATATAAAAAATCCACACTATGAAAAATATATTTCATTTTACTACCATATTATTGGTATTCAGTTTTGTAGCTGTGAATTCAGTCTTTGGCCAAATGAAACCCAAAATAAAAAAAGCTGAATTTCTGATAGAAGAAAACGTCGCTTTTGAAGTGGCTTGGAAAAACATAAAAAAAGGCAACTCTTTATTTTCTATCAATAAACCCGGGGCATATTTACTCGCTCTTGACCACTACAAGCAATCTTTTGAGTACAACATGGATAATGCTGCCCTCAACTATCGCATCGGTGTTTGTTACCTTAAGGTAGGACCAAAGACAGAAGCTTTAAAGTTTTTATCTAAAGCGTATAGCCTAAATCCTATGCTAACCACCGATATTTTATATTGGCTTGCAAACGCTTACCAGAGCAGTTATGATTTCCCAAAAGCTAAAAAGCTGTTTGATGAGTACTTGAATTCATTGGATAGCAGACAGCGCAAAAAGCATGAAGAACTTGTGTACCGACATCTGGCGGAATGCGATAATGGGCAAAAAATGTTTCAAAATCCTGAAGATATGTTGGTTGTGAATTTGGGATCTGTAAACACCATTTACAATGAATATGGCCCAAAAGTAACCGAATCGGGTATGCTTTTTTATACAGCTAAGCGCGATGACGATGACGCACCAATAAATTCCTATAATTACACGTACTTCGAAGACATTTTTCAGACTATGGTTTACACTGACTCGGCTGTCGCTGCTTTTCCAATGCAAGGTGTGAATACCCTCGAAAACAATGCCATCATGCATTTATCTGCCAATGGCCAAACCATGTATGTGTACAATGGACGACAAAACAATGGCGATATATTGGTGAGCAATTTTGTAGACAGTAAATGGGAACGTGCCAAAAACTTCTCCAAATTTGTTAGTTCCAATGCTCGAGAAACTAGCTTATACATTACCCCTGATGGAAAATCTATGTTTTTTGTAAGCGATAGAAAAAAAGATAGCTTCGGAGGAAAAGATATATTCTATTGCCGCTTGGATGACAATGGGAAATGGGAAGATCCCTTAAATTTGGGAGGCATGGTAAATACCCCTTCAGATGAAGAAAGTGTGTTTTTTCACACTGCTACCCGTACTTTGTATTTTAGTTCGAAAGGCCATAATACAATGGGAGGATATGATGTTTACAAATCCGTAATGGATGCAAATGGCAATTGGACCAAAGCAGTAAATTTGGGGTATCCTGTCAATTCCACAGGAGATGATTTGGGCATGGTACTCAACAACAGAGGAAACCAAGGATATTATGCTTCTTCTCACTCCGATTCTAAAGGGGGACTTGATTTATATTGGGTGTATTTTGTTATTCCTAAACCTATGATCCAGAGTACCGAAGAAAATCTTATTGCAGGACTCGATCAACAAGTATCTTCGGTTTCTATTGAAGGACAGATTGAAATAAAGACCATACCTCTTACTACACTCAAAGGCTTGGTTATAGGTAAAACTTTGCCTCTTGCTAAACTCGATTTCAAAGATATTGCTACCAATCAAATTACAAATTCCCTTCAGTCGGACCCAAATTCTGGCGCTTATATGGCTAAACTATTACCCGGTAAGAGTTTTAATATAACCGTTACCGCTCCTGGTTTTATGTATTACACTGAGAATATAGATATTCCGGCGTCAAATACTGAGCAGGAAATCGTAAAGGACATCAACCTTACCAAAATAGAACCTGGCATAAAAGTGGTTCTTAATAACGTATTTTTCGATTCTGGTAAATCTTTGATTAAACCTGAATCTTATACTGAACTGCAAGGTTTGAAGCGTTTTATGGACGAAAATCCGACTGTGGTAATTGAAGTAAGCGGGCACACCGACAACCGAGGCTCTTCTGCTTCAAATACCGCACTTTCAAGAGAAAGGGCAAAAGCATGTTTTGACTATCTTATTTCTTTGGGGGTGTCTCAAAGCAGACTCGTTTACAAAGGAGTTGGCTCTGCTGAACCTCTTGCCAGCAACGAAACTGAGGCAGGTAGATCCTCCAACCGAAGAGTTGAAGCTAAAATATTGAAACATTAATATTTAAATAATCTTCATATAAGTTATACTATCTGAGGCTTGTTTATCGGATTTTTGTGAATCCGGCAAACAAGCCTTTTTTTCTTTTTGCTCGGATTATAAACAGACATTCGCCAATATCTTTTGCCCAGAATTGCGGTATATGTTGCATATCATATTCCACGAAATAGAATAAACAGCAAACATTTGGTACATTTGACCCATAAATTCACGAAAATTTTCAGTAAAAAATGAAAACAACCGCATTCACACACTTACACGAACAACTGGGGGCTAAAATGGTTCCGTTTGCCGGATACAAAATGCCGGTAGAGTACTTTGGTATAAATGATGAGCACATGACAGTGCGCCAGGGTGTAGGTGTATTCGATGTTTCACATATGGGCGAGTTTTGGGTAAAAGGCCCGAATGCATTCGAACTAGTACAACGCATTACCTCAAACGATGTAAGTAAACTATCGCCCGGTAAAATTCAATACAGCTGCTTCCCAAACGGCAAAGGAGGAATTGTAGACGACCTGCTGGTGTACCATTTTGCTAAAGATCTGTATTTGTTGGTCGTAAATGCTGCCAATATTGAGAAGGACTGGAATTGGGTAGTACAAAACAATGTAAATGGGGCAGATATTGAAAATGCTTCTGAGCAATATTCACAACTTGCCGTGCAAGGCCCAAAAGCCATTGAAGCTTTGCAGTCGCTCACAAATGTAGATTTGAGCACTGTTTCGTACTATACTTTTGTAGTTGGTACATTTGCCGGTGT
Source organism: Bacteroidota bacterium (assembly GCA_020048155.1). Lineage (GTDB taxonomy): Bacteria > Bacteroidota > Bacteroidia > Bacteroidales > DYOH01 > JAIFMY01. The sequence goes on along the minus strand of JAIFMY010000143.1, from coordinate 12,017 downwards.
TGACAATGTAATTATTTCTGCTACCGGATATACTGGCAGTGGTGGTTTTGAATTGTACATGAAAAACGAAGATGGCGAAAAAATATGGAATGCTGTATTTGAAGCCGGTAAACCACAAGGCATACGCGCCATAGGCCTAGGCGCACGCGATACACTGCGACTCGAAGCCGGTTTTTGCCTATATGGCAACGACATAGACGATACTACATCGCCTATAGAAGCTGGTTTGGGTTGGATAACCAAGTTCTCTTCCGAAAACCAATTCATAGACCGGGCACACAATGAAGCCATTAAAAATGCTGCTCCTGTGCGCCGCCTCAAAGGTTTCAAAATGCTTGAGAAAGCCATTCCCCGCCACGGATATACCATACATGATGCTGCCGGAAATCAAATAGGTGAAGTTACATCCGGTACCATGTCGCCTATGCTTAGGTATGGCATAGGTATGGGGTACGTAGCTGCATCGCATATGGCCGACGGTACTGAAATATTCATTCAGATACGAAACAAGATGGTAGCTGCTCAAATTACCAAAACCCCATTCTTTGGTTGATAAGTAGCTGTTTTTTTGAAACATAATTTCAATGCCTGTGCAAGCTGAAGATATTAGGAATATACTTTCTGATCCGTTTGCTCAGGCATTTAATTTTCGTCGAAATTATGGTGCTTTCGAATTTTAAAGCCTAATAATTATTTTTGACAGACGACTTGTTTTTAGGTATATGAAAGCATCATACGTTACTGATTTTTGTGTAAAAACATAAGTTTTTGGTATTTTCATGTTTGAACTCACCGTAGTTTGGTAAATATAAGTGGTGTTCTGATATCAGCAAAATTCATTTAATATGACTTATATGTCAATAAATATGATTTTTACTCAACTCCCACCTGTAATTAATATTTCAGACTTTTAGTACCATAATACAAGATTAAAACCCTATTAGAGTGGCACGAAATTTTTAAATATTTTTTTCAAATCTAAAAATCTGCTTATCTTATTGAATTTTATTAAGATATAATCATTGACTATTGACACAGATATAAGTAAGGTTTGTGTTTCATAACATTTTTTTCATTAGCTTTGATATGGACCAAATACATATATCGTACATATATTTTGTTGTATATATAGACTACTAGATGTAGAAAGTGTTGAATGAGAACAATTTAAATAGGCTTGTTTGTGTTTGCAATCAATATACTATTGCAAACACATTTTATGCTTCAGATACTTTTGTTTATTGCGATATATGTAACTTTCATTGATTTTTTGTGTATACATAACTTTCTCAAATGTAATTGCCAATCTAATGATTCAGAATGATAAATAAGTTCATACATATATTAAGCGACTACTTTTTTACCAAAGATGATAGCTATAGTTTAGAACATCGTTTACTATTATCGAGTTTGCTAATGGCTATGTTCATTGGTCTTATAGGTGCCATCAGCAATATATTTCTTACCACTTCACTTGTTTCTGCGTTGGTTCCATTATTGTTATCAATGATGGCAGCAACGCTTTATTATTTTGCAAGGTATCGGAAAATCTATAAAAGTACTTCTTTCATTACATCTGTTGTTGGTATTTTTGGTATTTCTATAGTTTGGGTATTCAATGGAGGAATTGATGGGCCTAATATTATGATTTCACTGGTATTTCTTATGTTGGGTCTTATTATTGTCCCTGAATATACTAAAAAATATATAATTACCTTATATATTATTGTAAACATTTTCATATTTCTCATTCAACTTTACAAACCTGAATACATAATAGGTTATCCTTCTGTATTTGCCCGATGGATCGACAATGTAATAAGTCTTGTCTATTCCGCTTTTTTTATTTATCTCATCATGCTGTATATTCACAAGCACTATATGCTTGAGAAATATAGAGCTAAGGAAAGTGAGGCTAAATACAAGTTCATCTCCGATAATATTCATGAACTTATATGGCGCATGAATGTGAAGATGAACCAGATTACTTACATAAGTCCTTCTGTTTATAGCAATACTGGATACACCGCAGATGAATTCAAATCGCTTACTCTGGATGAACTCATGACTTCAGAATCTGTTCAATTATTAAAACAACGCATAATTGACCGCTTTAAAAGCATTTCAATGGGGGATATGTCTCAAAAATCAAACATTTCGGAATATGAAATGAAAAGAAAAGATGGCACAGTTTTCTGGATGGAAACTTCTACAACTTTTCTACTCGACGAGCAAGGTGTACCTGCCGAAATAATTGGGGTTGCCCGAAATATAGATGCCCGAAAGAAAGATGAACTACAATTGCAGCATTATACCAAGGAGCTGAATAAACTAAACACTGATAAAGACAAGTTTATTTCTATACTGGCTCATGATCTCAAAGGTCCTTTAAGTTCTTTATTAGTCTTTTCTGATTTGCTTATTGAAAACCTGCATAGGTATGATATGGAAAAGATTGAGAATCATATAAGCATCATGAATAAAACCATATACCAGACTCATGATTTGCTTGATCAAATCTTGTTATGGGCTAAATCGCAATCGGGAAAACTCAACTATGAACCTGAAATTTTGAATTTCCATGAAATTAGTTGCGAAATTATTAGCGTCATGGAAAGCCTGGCCAGCAAAAAAAGCATAAGCATCCAATCTCATGTATCAGACAATTTGGCCCTGCATGCTGACCGAAATATGGTAATGGCTGTGATGAGAAACCTTATTTCGAATGCCATAAAATTTACAAACGTAAATGGTAAAATCGAAATTTATGCGCAAACCGAATCACCTAAAGCTATCATCACCATAGCCGACAATGGAATAGGCATTGAGCAAAATTCAATTCACAAGCTTTGGAAAATCTCTGAAAACTTCACAACACCAGGCACAAGCAACGAGAAGGGTACCGGTTTTGGTCTTATTCTGTGCAAAGAGTTTGTTGAAAAACATGGCGGTTCTATTTGGGTGGAAAGTGAATTGGGAAAAGGCAGCCGGTTTAAATTTACATTGCCTTTGAGTTCTGAAATGTAGTGCAATGATTATTATACTTTTTTTTGAAAAATCACTGCATAGCTATTCTCTGCTTTTGAATGAATTATTTTAGTTTATTTGCTTCTCATAAATGAAAATCACTTAAAATGAAAAGACTTTTTCTTCTGATTGTATATTTAGAATTACTAAATGTGGGTACGTTTGGACAGAACAATATGTCTGATACCCAAATGGAATTTGATAGCCTGGTGCGCAATACAACCTATGGAAAAAATAATTCCACAGGGAAGCATTATAAAGTGAGAGGTTTTAGTATGTATTGCGAGACCTACGGCAACGGGGAGCCTTTGCTTTTTATACATGGCAATGGTGGCAGCATCAATGCTTTCGTGAAGCAAATTCCATACTTTTCAACCAAATACAAGGTAATAGTGGCAGATAGCAGGGCACATGGTAAATCGGTGGACAAATCTGATTCGCTGAGCTACGAAATGATGGCCGACGATTATGCAGCATTGCTTACTGCTATGAATATAGATTCGGCACATATAGTAGGGTGGAGCGATGGGGGCATCATTGGCTTGCTCATTGCCATCAGGCACCCGGCCAAGGTGCGGAAACTGGTAATCACGGGCGCCAATTTGCAACCGGATTCTTCGGCTATCTATCCCGAGGACTATATATATGTTGAAAATACTTACAAAACTTATATGAAAATGTTTCATGAGAATTTGCCTAAAACGCCTCAAGATTCTACTACATTCAAATACCCTACGCTTGTCATCGGTGGCGACCACGATATCATATTGCCTTCCCATACCGTAAATATTTTTGAGCATATTCCCAATGCCAATCTTTGGATTATGCCCAATGCAGGCCATTCTACGCTGGCGCGCTATACAAATGAGTTCAATACCAAAGTCGAGATATTTCTGAAAACCAGATTCCGAAAAATTGGAAGCAGCGAGAGGGGTTTTTAAGAATATTTACAGATGCAAATGACATTATACCAAAATAAAATACCAAAAAGGCCTTCTTAAATTCTGAATTCTATAAAACTTGGATATCTAAAAAAAAAACTTCCCGAAAGCTATAAACTTTAGGGAAGTTTAATATCAGGTAGATATGCTAATTAAGCTATTTAATTCTGTTTAAACAATCCTAAAAACTCCATCCAGAGTGGATCTATTGGCGGACGGGCAGTTATTTTAATGTTTTCTTTGGTTACAGGGTGTATAAACTCAAGCGAGCGTGCATGCAGGTGTATACCACCATCCTCGTTTGAGCGAGCTGCACCATACTTAAGGTCACCTTTTATGTGGCAACCTATTTTGGCCAACTGAGCGCGTATCTGGTGATGACGACCAGTGTGTAAATCGATTTCGAGTAGTGCATAGTGCTTGGTGGCACCTATGAGTGTATAGGTGAGTTTGCCCTCCTTGGTGTATTTCGATGCTTTGGAATAAGCCACCGATTTATTTTTATTGGTGTCGCGGTATATATAGTGCGTAAGGGTTTCGTGCTCCAAGGGTGGGCGTTTGTCTACAATAGCCCAGTACACTTTATTTATCTGGTTGCCCTCCTGTAGCATAACATTGATACGAACCAATGCTTTATTACTTTTTGCAAAAAGCACAACTCCGCTAGTTGGCCGGTCTATACGGTGAGGAACACCAAGATAAGCTTCACCCGGCTTGTTGTATTTTACACGGATATATTCTTTTACATCTTCCTCAAGACTCGGATCACCGGTTTTGTCGGCTTGCACCAGTACACCGCATTTTTTGTTTACGGCCAGCAGGTGGTTGTCTTCAAAAAGTATATCTAATTCTTTCATTCTGTATGATTTGTATGATTATTTTTTTCTAATCTGTAGCTTAGTATTGCTCTTTATCGTTCGGAAAATCGACCGATTTTACATCAGCAATATAGCCCTGGACCGAAGTTTTTATTTGTTCGAAAAGATTGTTGTAACGCCTCAAAAAACGCGGCGAAAACTCGTTGGTAATTCCTAGCATATCATGCAGAACCAATACCTGTCCGTCAACTTCGTGCCCTGCTCCAATTCCTATAAGTGGAATGCGCAAATCCTGAGCTACTTTGGCCGCAAGCCTGGCTGGTACTTTTTCAATTACTATCGAAAATACACCCAAATTTTCCAAAAGACGGGCATCGTCCATCAGTTTGCGTGCTTCTTCTTCTTCACGGGCACGTACCACGTAAGTTCCAAATTTGTGAATGGACTGTGGGGTGAGTCCTAAGTGTCCCATTACCGGAATTCCGGCAGAGAGTATGCGTTCTATCGATTCACGTATTTCACGTCCCCCTTCCATTTTTATAGCAGCAGCTCCGGTTTCTTTCATGATACGAATGGCAGATGAGAGGGCTTCTTTAGAGTTTCCTTGATACGTGCCAAAGGGTAAGTCTACTACAACCAAAGCACGTGTTACTGCCCTCACCACCGAACTCGCGTGATATATCATCTCGTTTAGAGTGATGGGTAGAGTAGTTTTATGGCCAGCCATTACATTTGATGCGCTATCGCCTACCAAAATAACATCTATTCCGGCATTGTCCAATATACGAGCCATCGAAAAATCGTATGCGGTAAGCATAGCAATTTTTTCGTTGCTTAGCTTCATATTCTGAAGTACATGGGTGGTTACTTGTTTAATATCCTGATGTACAGACATGATAATTTTGTTTACATAAAAATCAAAAATTGTAGCCTGTAAAAATACAATTTATTTCTCATTTGCATTCACTCACAATGAGTCAAATACCAAACTTTTGCGAGTACCTACTTTATATTAACATTATTTAGAGCTATCTTTATTTGTTTATTAAACCTTTTGCTCTTCTGTATTCTATACTTTTTTGTACTTTTGGCACCAAATAAATTAAAAACGGATAAATCATGTCTTTTTTAACTGAAAAAGTTGTTGCCGAAGGTCTAACTTTCGACGATGTATTGCTGGTTCCGGCATATTCACAAGTGCTGCCGCGTGAAGTGAGCCTCGCCACTTATTTTTCACGAAATATCAGATTGAACACTCCCATAGTTTCCGCTGCCATGGATACAGTTACTGATTCTGTAATGGCTATAGCCATGGCCAGAGAAGGTGGTATAGGTGTGATACACAAAAACATGTCGATAGAAGATCAAGCTACTCAGGTGCGTAAGGTTAAGCGTGCCGAAAATGGTATGATTATAAATCCGGTGACGATAAGCGAAAACAGTACAGTAGCCGATGCATTGAGCATGATGTACGAATTTAAAATTGGTGGCATTCCTGTAGTTGATGAAAATAAGAGACTTATAGGCATAGTCACTAATAGAGACCTGCGTTTTGAAATGAATAAAGTACGGCCTATTCGTGAAGTGATGACCAAAAACAACATCATCACCACCAACCAATACGTAAATCTGGATGAGGCTGCCAAAATCCTTCAGTCTTATAAAATTGAAAAGCTTCCGGTAATTGACGATAACAATAAACTGATTGGACTAATCACCTATAAAGATATTACCAAAGCCCAAGACCGCCCAAACTCATGCAAAGATACCAATGGCCGTCTGCGCGTAGCTGCTGCAGTGGGTGTTACTTTCAATACCATGGAGAGGGTAGAAGCGCTTATAAATGCCGGTGTAGATGCTGTAGTCATAGATACCGCACATGGTCACTCCAGAGGCGTATTGCAAATGATAAAATCTGTGAGAGAAAAATTCCGTGATATAGATCTGGTTGTAGGAAATATAGCCACCGCTGAGGCTGCACTCGCATTGGCAGAAGCTGGCGCCGATTCTGTAAAAGTGGGTATTGGTCCGGGTTCTATATGCACCACACGTGTAGTGGCTGGTGTAGGTGTACCTCAACTTTCTGCCATATATGATGTAAGCAATGCCCTGCGCGATTTTGGTATTCCGGTGATTGCCGATGGCGGTCTCAGATATTCAGGTGATATCGTAAAAGCACTTGCTGCCGGCGCACATAGTGTGATGGCTGGTTCTATGTTTGCCGGAGTGGACGAAGCTCCCGGTGAAACCATCTTGTATCAAGGACGCAAATTCAAATCTTATAGAGGTATGGGCTCTGTAGAAGCCATGCAGACGGGATCTAAAGACCGTTATTTTCAGGATATGGAAGACGATGTAAAAAAATTGGTTCCGGAAGGTATTTCCGCTCGTGTACCATACAAAGGTTCGCTCAACGAAGTTATTTTTCAGTTGGTTGGCGGTCTGCGCGCGGGTATGGGATATTGTGGCGCGGCCAATATCGACGAGCTGCACAAGGCCAAATTTGTGCGCATTACCAATGCTGGTGTGGTCGAAAGTCATCCGCACGATGTATCTATAACACGCGAGGCTCCTAATTATACCCGCGATATCTGATTTTTCTTTACATGCTGGTGGATATGAAACAAATTTTAAGTTTATACTTTTTTATACTCATTTTTATTTCTCAGGCTCTAGCTCAGTCTGAAATTCTCATACAAGTTGGCCCTAAGAAGGTAACTGTAGATGAGTTTTTGCGCATGTACCAGAAGAATAATACGCCCGGTACTTTCGCCGAAATTAAAAATATGGACGAGTATTTGCAAATGTTTATCAACTACAAATTGAAAGTAGTTGAGGCTGAATCGCTTGGTTTCGATACACTTAATAGTTTTAAAAGCGAATTGGCCGGATATCGTAAGCATCTTGCCAGACCTTATCTTATCGATAATTCAATCATCGATAGGCTTGCCAATGAAGCTTATGAGCGAATGAAATACGAAATACACGCATATCATATACTCATTAGTCTCGACCCTCATGCTTTGCCTGCCGATACACTCAAAGCCTACGATAAGGCTCTACGCATTCGCAGAAGGGCACTTGATGGATATGACTTTCAGGCACTTGCCCGCGAAACTTCTGATGATCCTAGTGCATCGCGCAATAGTGGCGATTTGGGTTATATTACTGCACTTCGTACTGTTTATCAATTCGAAAATGGTGTATACAAAACTCCGGTTGGACAAATAAGTATGCCAGTACGCTCTTCTTATGGCTATCATCTTATTAAGGTCGTAGACAAACGTTCGGCTCGTGGCGAGGTGAAGGTTGCTCATATCACCATTTTATTTCCACCAGATGCTACCGCCGATGAGCTGCTCGAGAAAGAAAAACTTATGTACAGCATTCAAAATCAATTGCAGGCAGGCACCGATTTTGGCGATTTGGCCAGAAAGTATTCCGATGATAAAAGCAGCGCCGCACAAGGTGGCGAATTGCCTTTTTTCTCAACAGGTCGCATGGTTCCTGAATTTGAGCAAGCTGCTTTTGGACTTAAAATGGATGGAGAGATTTCTTCTGTTTTTAAATCTGCCATTGGATATCACATTATAAAACGTGTGGCATTAAAACCAATTCCTGAAAAAAACGAAATTTTTGCTGATATCAAAAATCGGGTGGTGAAAGATTCTCGTGCCGACCTTAACAGGCTGGCTATACTTGCGCGCATCAAAAATGAAACTGCTTTCAAAGATTATCAATTGCTTCCAGAGATGGAGTATCTCATGGACAGTGCATTTTTCGAGGGAAATGATGCACCCGCTGAGGGTACCGATATGTCGGGAATCATGTTTGAATTTGCAGGAAAGAAATTTACAAAATCTGATTTCTGGAAATTTTTGATAATTAGCCGCCCCTCCCGATTAAATAGCAATGTGCATATTTATAATTTCTTGTCTGAGCAATATTCTATTTATCAGGAAACTCTTTTGTTTGATTATGAAGAAAGTAATTTGGAGAAAAAATATCCCGAATTTTCGCTTACCCTTATGGAATATTATGATGGTTTGCTTTTATTCGAAATTTCGAAAGAAAAAATCTGGGACAAAGCTTCAAACGATACTCTGGGCTTGAAAAATTATTACGAACAGAATAAAAATAAGTACATGGCGCCCGGCAAACGTACTTTGGCAGTATACCAAACGTTTATTTACGAGTTGAATAAGAAAATTTCGAAGAAACTTGCGAAATCTGAAAATACTGTTGAAGGCGTGTTATCTGTACTTATAAAATACGATCCCCGTGCAAGATTATTGTGGAAAAAAGAGTTTGTGAGTACCGATTCTGCTCAGTATAAGCATTTTTTTGCTCGTTTAGATGCAGGCGAACGTTTTGTGTTAGATGCCACTTCTCACCAGTTGTTTCATGATATGGGTGTATTGGGACCTCAGCCTTTGCCTCTTGAAGAGGTTCGGGGCATCGTTACTTCCAATTATCAGAGCCAATTGGAAACAGAATGGAATGCAGAGTTGAGAAAGAAATATGTGGTAACCATCAATCAGGCTGTATTTGACAAGATTAAATCACGGAAATAATGAAGCATTTATTAGTAATCCTTTTCATTTCATTTGCTATCTCATGCGCTTCAGAAAAAAAGACGGATGGAGTTATTTTAGCGAGTGTATATGACAAAAATCTATACCTTCATGAATTATCGGAAATGATACCCGATGGTTTATTGGCAAATGATAGTGTTGAATATGCTAAGAGAATGATTGATAAATGGATACATGAAGAGTTGATGCTTAAAAAGGCTGAATTGAATCTCACTGATGAGCAGAAAGATGTAACTCTTGAACTCGATGATTATCGCAGCTCTTTGCTCAGGTTCAAATATCAGACTGAATACGTAAATCAAAAAATGGATACCATAGTACCAGATGCCGAAATCGAAAATTATTTTGAAGAGAATAAAGAAGATTTCATCTTGGCCGATATGGTTGTAAAGGGGCTGTTTGTGCAGATAGCAGCAGATGCTCCCGATTTAATGCTTGCTAAGAAAAATATTTTTTCAACTCGTGAAACTGATTCATTGGCGCTCGTAGAATATTGCCTGAAATACGCTACAAAATTCGATTATTTCAAAAATAATTGGATTGCGCTGAAGGATGTTCAAATGCTTTTTCCAGCAAGTATTCAGAATGCCGACCAGCTCATCAGAACCCAGAAAAAGCTTGAGTTTTCAGATTCTGCGTTTCACTATTTTCTTAGAGTCGACGATTACTTGCTCACAAATGAACAAATGCCCATATCTTTTGCTAAAGTGAAAATTCATTCCATTTTGCAAAACAGAAAGAAAATACAATTAATTAACGAACTTGAAGAAAATCTTTATCAGGAAGCTGTAAGCGATAAAAGTTTTAAAATATATGAACTGAAGTAACACAAAAAATGAAATATACATTAATCTCCATCGTTTTTATTTTAACCATTAGTTTTCAAGCACTTTCTCAAAAAATAATGATAGATAAAGTGGTCGCAATGGTTGGTAGCCACAAAATTTTGTATTCTGATATCGAAAATCAGTTACTGCAATATAAAGCCCAAGGCATAAACTTCGAAAATCCTCGTTGCAGAATTCTGGAAGAACTCATGCTTCAAAAACTTTTGCTCAATCAGGCCATACTAGATAGCCTGGATGTTTCTGACAAAGAAGTGGAAGCAGAACTCGACTCAAGACTCGAAAATTACATCAAGCAAATTGGTAGCCCCGAGAAACTTGAAGAATATTTCAATAAATCTATTGAAGAAATTAAAGCTGATTTCAGAGAACTCATTCGCGAGCAGATGCTTACACGCAAAATGCAAGGGAAAATAACGAGCGACATTAAAGTTACTCCGGCTGAGGTGAATAAGTTTTTCAAATCGCTGCCTAAAGACAGTTTACCGCTTATCAAAGCAGAGATGGAATATTCGCAAATAGTCATTGAACCTCAGGTGGCCGACGAAATTGTTGAGAATATCAAAAACACATTGAGAGAATATAAGAAAAAGGCTGAAGCGGAACCCAAATATTTTGGCATTTACGCCAGTTTGTATAGTCAGGATCCGGGATCGCGAAACAACAATGGTAGCCTCGGTTACATTAGCCGAGGTGAGTTGGTGCCTGAGTTTGCCGGCGCAGCCTTTAGTTTGAAACCCGGTGAAATTTCTGATGTTGTAAAAACGGAATACGGGTATCACATCATTCAAATGGTGGAAATGCGTGGGGAGCAAGCTTTGCTTCGTCATATTCTCATCAAACCACAGGCAGATAATGCTTCTCTTACGAAAGCGCAAAACTTGCTCGATAGCATTCGTGCCGAAATTATGAAAGACAGCATCAGTTTTGAGAAAGCTGCACTTTATTACAGCACCGACGAAGAGAGTAGACTAAACAATGGAATTGTTGCAAATCCTTATACTGGAAGTACAAAATTCGAAATAGACCAAATAGAACCTTCGTATTTAAAAGTTTTGAAGGAACTTACTGTGGGTGAAGTTTCTAAACCTTTTATGGCGGTGGATATGGTTGGCAATCCTATTTATGTGGTTGTAAAGCTAAATGCCAATTCGGAACCTCATGTGGCCAATCTCAAAGATGACTATAACCGAATTCAGGATATGACCCTTTCTCACAAACAGAAAAATGAACTTGATAAGTGGGTTGCCGAAAAACAGGCATCATCTTTCATCAAAGTTGAAAAGGAATACCAGTCGTGTTCTTTCGATTTCAATGGATGGATTAAAAAGTAATTTTTTCCTTTTAGCAATATAAAAACCAAAAATACTCCCTATTGATGATAAATTTTGAAAATGATGTTGTTGCGGTAGATCATCTGCGACAGAAATATGAAACTCTCAATTCCGAAATCGGCAAAGTAATCATTGGGCAAAATGAGGTTGTAAAACAAGTACTTATTTGCATTTTCAGCCGCGGACATGGTTTGCTGGTGGGGGTACCAGGTTTGGCTAAAACATTGCTTGTAAATACTATCAGCAATATACTGGGACTCGACTACAAAAGAATCCAGTTTACTCCAGACCTTATGCCATCAGATATTATTGGTACCGAAATACTAGACGAGAACCGACATTTCAGATTCATCAAAGGTCCCATATTTGGCAATATTATACTCGCCGACGAAATAAACCGTACTCCACCCAAAACACAATCGGCTTTGCTCGAAGCCATGCAAGAACGCGCAGTCAC
>JAIFMY010000213.1 GCA_020048155.1 Bacteroidota bacterium | reverse complement strand
GAGTACCTGGCTGCTTCACTACTCGATTTGAAATGGCATACCCTTACCTCAACCGAAGGTTTAGATGTAAACAAATTTGAATCAGACAATCTGAGCCAACTCGGTCTCATGCCGGAAATTGTAACGCGCTATAGAAGTACCTATTTTAGCCATATATTTAGTGGTGGTTATTCTAGTGGATATTACAGCTACATCTGGTCTGAGTTGCTCGATGCAGATGCTTACGCAGCATTCAAAGAAAAAAACATATTTGATACTGCCACTGCAGAGGCATTTCGCGCAAACGTGCTCTCAAGAGGCGGCACAGAAGACCCAATGGAACTTTACCTAAAATTCAGGGGTAAAAATCCGGATATAAAACCATTACTCGAAAGAAAAGGTGTGAAAATTTAATCTTTTCCTCATACAAAAAACAATCCCCGTAGGAAAATAAAATTCTACGGGGATTAATTTTTTAAAAAATTCGATATTATAGCATTGAATTATACTACTTGAAGTGAAGATGCAAAATCTCGTATATTGATTCCTCCAAAACTTCCAGAAGACATAAGAAGCAACGATACGTCCTCTAAGCTCAACATATGTATATGCTTTTGCCATGCATCGGCCTGCGTAAAAACCAAAAGATTCTTGTTGGCAAAAGCACTCAAGACATCCGCCTCATCAAACTGCGTAAGTTTTTTATGTGCAATTTCATCGGGGTTAAAATAAACCATGGCTACATCAGCATCATCAAGCGTACCTTCATATTCTTTCAGAAAATCGGCGTTGAGGCTACTAAAAGTATGCAACTCGAAAAGTGCAACCAACTTTCTATCTGCAAATTGTTTTTTCACAGCGCTTACAGTAGCTTTCAATTTAGAAGGACTATGTGCAAAGTCGTAAAAAATGCTTGTATGAGGCGTACTCCTGATGAGCTCCAACCTACGCCCGGCACCACTAAAACTCTCCATAGCCGTATAAAATAAGATTTCAGGAATGCCCACGGAATCGCATACCTTTTTGGTAGCAGCCATATTTTGCATATTGTGTTCACCAAATACCCTAAGCGGATACCGCTTTTCACCCGCAAGCAGGTAAGTGACCCCATTGTTTATTACATTCGGAAAAGCACTATAGGATTCAGGTAAACACAAGCATTTCACTTTAGATAAAACAGAATCTATATTTGCATCATTTTTAAAATAAAACAAACGACCACCTAAAGCTATTGTTTCAATGAAATCTTTAAAAACCTGCAAGTACTCATCCCATGTAGGAAACACATTGATGTGATCCCATGCAATGCCATTGAGTATACCTATGTTGGCACGGTAATGTACAAACTTTGGGCGCCTGTCTATGGGCGATGTGAGGTACTCATCTCCCTCTATAATGGCGTATTCACTATCGGGGCTCAGGCTTACCATGTGGTCGAATCCATCCACCTTGCTACCCACCAGATAGTCAAATTTCTTTCCAGCATGGTTAAACACATGCATCAGCATAGCAGTAGTGCTGGTTTTGCCATGACTACCGGCTACCACAATGCGTATTTTGTTTTTGGTGTTTTCGTAAAAGTATTCGGGAAAAGAATATACCCTTACTCCCAATTCGTTGGCCTTAATGAGCTCAGGGTTGTCGGCACGGGCATGCATACCCAAAATTACCGATGAAGTAGTTTCAGAGATTTTATCCGGAAACCACCCCATTTGGGCAGGAAGAAGATCAGCATTCTTCAATCGTGTAGCTGAAGGCTCGAAAATGGCATCGTCGCTTCCTGTAACGTGAACGCCACTATTTTTCATGGCTATGGCAAGGCTGTGCATGATGCTTCCGCCAATGGCTATAAAATGTACATGCATATTTTTATGAATAATATTTGCAGTATTGTATTTTGGTATATTTTCGCCAAACCTAGCACAAAAATGTGTTTTACCGAAATGCTCAGGCAAAATTCGTTAACATATTTTTAACCACACATTACTTAACAAATATAAGTCTGTAAATTTGAGTGTTTCCTATTTAACCAAAGAAAAAAAGTAAGAATATGAAAGCAAAATTTATAGCCATTGAAACCGGAAATTTCAAACTTGATGGAGGAGCCATGTTTGGTGTGGTACCCAAAAGTATGTGGAACAAAATATACCCAAGCGACGAAAACAACCTGTGCAACTGGTCGATGCGCTGCATGCTATACGATGATGGGGTAAACCGTGTGTTGGTAGATACAGGTATAGGAACTAAGCAAGACGATAAATTTTTGGGACACTATTACCTGAATGGGGAAGCCACCCTGATAAATTCCCTTGCTCAGGCCGGATACAAACCAAACGATATAACCCATGTATTGCTCACCCACCTGCATTTCGACCATTGTGGAGGAGCAGTGACTAAAAATGCAGATGATGCACTTACGACTACTTTCCCGAATGCAGTGTACTGGGTAAGCGCCGCACAATGGAAATGGGCCAACAACCCAAATGGCAGAGAGAAAGCAAGCTTTTTGCCCGAGAATTTTAAACCCATAGAAAAAAGCGGCCAACTAGTGCTGGTAGACAAAGAAGACTACCTATTGCCAAACCTACGTGTGAAATTTTTCAATGGCCATACCGATGGGCAAATGCTCCCATTTTTCGAAAACAACTCGCAAACGCTGGTGTATATGGCAGATGTGTTGCCATCGTCGGCACACTTACCAATGCCCTACATCATGAGCTACGATACACGCCCGTTGCTTACACTGGAAGAACGCAAATGGTTTTATGCAGAAGCTTCTTCCAACAATTATGCACTATTTCTGGAACACGATTTACACACACAATGTATGAAAATAGCTCTTACCGATAAAGGCTACAAATCAGATTGGAAAGGTAGTCTATCTGAATTATATCTTTAATAAATATTTTGTTTCATGCATTTTTACATAAAAAATAAAAGCAGGAGAGCACAAAGAAAATATGAATAAATGTTTTGGGTTTCAGGCTAAAGGCTTAATTTTGCCACCCGTAAAAATTTTGTAACACAACATTATGGCAGATACAGGAGATTTTAAAAATGGACTTTGTATTGAGTTTCGCGACGATTTATATACAATAGTCAACTTTCAGCACGTGAAACCAGGCAAAGGTGCTGCATTTGTGCGTACCAAGCTCAAAAGCGTAACCACCGGAAAAGTAATTGAGTACACATTCGATTCAGGTGAGCGCATCAATATTGCAAAAATAGAATACCGCCCTCACCAATACTTGTACAAAGACGAGAATGGCTTCAATTTTATGCACACCGAAACTTTTGAACAAGTAACACTGGGTGAAGAAAGCATAGAAAACAACGACTTGCTCAAGGAAGGACAAGAAGTAACCATCATTTATCATGGTGATACCGATACTCCACTCTACGTTGATCTACCTCCATTCTTAGCATTGCAAATAACCTATTGCGAGCCTGGTGTGCGTGGCGATACCTCGTCGTCATCATCGCTCAAACCAGCAACAGTAGAAACAGGCGCAATAATTTATGTTCCCCTGTTTGTAGACACCGACGATATCATAAAAATAGACACCAGAACACGCGAATACTCAGAACGCGTAAAGAAATAATAGAAAGTATTTAACATAAAAGTCCTTTTTGCAACAATTTGCACGAAAGGGCTTTTTTTATTTTTTTAAATTCACCTAACTTATTAAATTGGCATACTCCTAAAGTTGAAAATTTTGATCACCGATAAGCAATACCAATGATGGCAGACAAAGGATCGATAAAGCGTCTTGAGTTTTGTAATTTCAAATTAGACACCCTTCTTGAATTTACCCAAGCAATAAACGCCAATGTTGGCACTGAAGAGCTTATGCTGCGGTACGAGATGCTTCTGACCAGAGAACTCAAAATTGGAAAAGTACTTTTGCTGGCCTACAACCAAGCCGACTGGCGCATTGTACTTCATACCGGGCTAGATTTAGAAACTGCCCTGAAAATAAATGCCGAAAAACACCTATCTGCCATAGACGAAATTACTACTACCCCAACAGTGCATCACAAAGTGTTACATCTTTTCGACATTGTGATACCGGTATTTCATCTGGATGCTGCTATGGCCTACCTGCTCATTGGCGATATAGACGAAGAGCGCGAAGGTGTAAGCCCTGTAATTAAGCACTTGCATTTTATACAGACCCTTACCAACATCATCATAGTTGCAATCGAAAACAAGCGCTTATTTACCGAAAGCCTCAGGCAGGAATCCATAAAAAAAGAGCTTAAACTGGCATCCGAACTGCAGAGCATGCTTATTCCATCATCCTCCATTTATCCTCAAAACGAAAAGTTCTTCATACATTCATACTACCTGCCTCATTACGAGGTTGGTGGCGACTACTATGATCTAATCAAGTTTAGTCCGGACCAAATAGGATTCTGTATAGCTGATGTTTCAGGAAAAGGGATTTCAGCGGCATTTATTATGTCAAACTTTCAGGCCAGCCTACGAGCTCTGTTCAGCCCCGAAATAGAAATTGGAGATCTGGTAAAAAGGCTCAATCAAGTGGTTGCCATTAATTCAGCAGGACAACGGTTTATTACCCTCTTCATTGCCAAATTTGATGCAAGTACACATATACTCGAATATGTGAATGCAGGGCACAACCCGCCTATGCTCTATGATATGAACAACAAGAAGCTGACATACCTCACCGAAGGCTGTGTAGGTATAGGTATGCTTGACGAAATAACCAACATAGAAGTTGGTAAAATAAAATTAAGTAGTGGCCACCCAGGAAGCAAGATACTTTGTTATACTGATGGATTGGTGGAACTAAATTCTGATCAGACCATTGAATCGAGCCTCGAGACAATTACCCAGATTTTTGGACAAGAAGAGCGCATAGATGCATCCATACAACGTATATTATTGGATTACGACATACAGAAAGGGAACACAAACTTCTTCGACGATATTTCAATATTTGGGGTAGAAATTTATTAGAATTTTTTATAAATTGAATTAATTCGCATTTAGCTAAGCCTTGATATTGTTGCACATAGGAACAACAACCTCAAGTGTTCATGTAAATATTTTCTATATCCTTTTCTCAACACATTTACAATTTCATAAAACATACTATACCCTTCATGATAAAAAAAATACCCCACAGAAACTGCAGGGTATATAAAGCAATATTTTGTCTAAAAATTAAAATTCTGCATTTTTAGGGGTACGAGGGAATGGAATCACATCGCGGATGTTTTTCATACCCGTAACAAACAAGAGCAGACGCTCGAAGCCAAGGCCAAAACCTGCATGCGGTACTGCACCAAAACGGCGAGTATCCAAGAACCACCACATTTCGTGCTCAGAGATATTCATCTCTTTCATTCGGTTTACAAGTTTGTCATAATCTTCTTCGCGCTGCGATCCACCAATTATTTCACCAATTTGAGGGAATAGCACATCCATGGCACGAACAGTCTTCCCATCGTCGTTTTGCTTCATGTAAAAAGCTTTTATTTCCTTCGGGTAATTGGTAAGTATCACTGGACATTTGAAATGTTTTTCTACCAAATACCTTTCATGCTCACTCTGAAGATCGGTACCCCATTTTACAGGATAATCAAACTTCTGACCTGAACCAACAAGAATGTCAATAGCCTCTGTGTAGTTGAGACGGATGAAATTGTTGTTTACCACAAAATTGAGTCTTTCAATCAGTTCCTTGTCGTACATATCGTTCAGGAACTTAATATCAGTCATACAGTTATCCAACGCATAACGAACCAAGTACTTGATGAAATCCTCAGCAAGGTTCATATTATCGGTAATGTCATAGAAAGCCATTTCAGGTTCAATCATCCAGAACTCTGCCAAGTGACGAGCTGTATTGGAGTTCTCGGCGCGGAAAGTAGGACCAAAGGTATACACTTCAGATAGAGCCATAGCAGCCAACTCGCCTTCCAACTGTCCACTTACTGTAAGATTGGTAGCCCTGCCAAAAAAGTCCTGGCTATAATCTATTTCACCGGTTTCGGTAAGCGGCGGATTTTTCGGATCGAGCACACTGACTCTGAACATTTCGCCGGCACCTTCTGCATCGGAAGCTGTGATGATGGGCGCATGCAAATAAAAGAATCCTTTCCCATTAAAATACTGATGAATAGCAAATGCCATATGGTGACGAATGCGAAACACAGCACCAAAAGTATTGGTGCGGAAACGCAAATGTGCTATTTCACGCAAAAACTCTAAGGTATGCCCCTTTTTTTGAAGCGGATAAGTAGCTGGATCTGCAGTACCGAACACATGAATATGGGTAGCCAATATCTCTTGTGCTTGCCCTTTTCCTTGCGATTCGGAAAGTGTACCACGAATTTCAACACCGGCTCCAGTTGTAACGAGCTTCAATAAATCAGCATCAAACTTCTCAGCATCGGCCACTACTTGAATATTATCCAGCACAGAGCCATCGTTGATGGCAATAAAAATAACATTTTTACTGTCGCGCTTTGTGCGCACCCAACCTTGAACTGTTACTTCCTTTCCAATAAGCGAAGTATCTTTTAATAAGGTTATTACTTTGTAACCGTTTCTCATATATATCTTTTATCTAATATTCGTTTCACAAGATCGTCCATTGCAAAGTACTTGAATTGCTAATGACAGATAAATTTATACGAAACTAACTATTTTACAGAAAAGAATTGAATGGCAAAGCATTTTTTTTACCCACAATTCATAATCAACTGTTTACACATTACGCATAGCTTGAATACTAAGTCTTTGCTCGGTAGCACCAATGATATTCTCAAGCAACTTTGTATATGAAATACCAGCAATACCGGCCATTTTGGCAAGATGACCGTCCCAAGTCCAACCAGGATTCGGATTAACTTCAAGCAAAACAGGGTTCAGGTGGTAGTCCAAGCGCCAATCAAACCTGCAATAATCGTTACAGCCCAATCTTTCGAAAAGTTTGAGACAATAGTCTGCGATTTGCTTTTCCAACTCACCAGAAAGTTCTGCTTTTTTGGATCGCAAAAGTTTGAAATACGGCGATTCGGTAAGCCATTTGGCTTCATAGCCACAAATATGTGGCATATCTGGAGGCAGAAGCGAGAAATCTTCTTCTACAATTGGCAAGATGGTGTAAGACTCGGGCGGATTGCCAATAATCCCGATGGTTAATTCAGCGCCAGAAATAAATTCTTCAACCAGTATAGGATTCTCGAAACTGAATTGGTGGCGTAGTTCAATGATGGCATCATTGAGTTGCTCGATGCTATACACCACACTTTTTTGAGTAATACCAAAACTACCATCTCCAAAATTTGGTTTCACTATGGCCGGAAATGAAATATTTACTTCAAAAACATTCTCGCCAGGTTTTATATAAAATGCCCTTGCCACCGGAATATCCATTTCTTTGGCAATTCCACGTATCAGCGATTTATCGTAACAGTAAGTAAGGCTAGTGATGCCGCTCCCGCTATAAGGAATTTTAAGCACATCGAGCAAAGCAGGTATATGAGATTCAAAACGGGCATTATTATAAAACCCTTCGTCACAAAAGTTTAGTACAAAATCTGTTTTTGGTTTCAATTTCAACAAATCTGCATACAAAGTATCGTGATTGTCGAGATAAGTAAATTTATAATTAGGAATAGCATCCAGAGCAGCCTTGAGGTTATCTACTGTCTCCTGATCATCCGCATCGAAAATTGTATCAGGTTTTATTTGGTCAGGCTTGCGCGGGTCGCCAAGAACCACAACCACATTGCGAGCCTCCTTTGATTTGGGTCTAACCGGGGTCCATGCCTTGTCTACAGATGCTGTTACAATAAGCCGCTTCTCCATCATCCCCAAATCTTGGTTCCGCTGAGAGTCGGTAGTAATGTCTGCTGCAAAATGGATGTCAGTAAAACCTGCATGCTGAAGCAAATCTATAATACTCTCACGTGTGTATAAGCGTTCGGCGTAAAATTGATCTACGATTACACCTTTGTTTACATGTGTAACTACCTCCCTGCTAATGAGTCGTTCGTTATCTTTGGCTAATGATCTTTCGCGGCATACAAAATGCTTTTTATCAAGCCATTCCCAGCTACGCGGGGTGTAATTATCTTTCAAATAATTTCCATCAGCTACATCTATCAGAAACTTTCCACCAGGCTTAAGGGTGCGAAAAACTTCCTTTAATATTTTCTCATCGTCGTCTATGCTTTCGAAATAGCCGAAACTATTTCCCAGAATCATAATACAGTCATAAGTGTCGGTAGGATATGGTAGCTTGCGAGCATCTCCTTCTTTGAAATTAATAGGCAGATTTTCAGTCACCGCAATTCCCTTTGCTCTTTGAATTAAATAATGAGACCTATCAAGCCCAGAAACATTGAGAAATCCTCTACGTGCCATTTCAATGGAATGTCTGCCTTGTCCACACGCCAAATCCAGAATACGACTTGTTTTATCTGGCTTAAGTATATCAGTAAATAAACTTACTTCACTCTGCGTTATAATCTTATCTTCCACTACATCCGCATCGGTTTTCAAATACATGGAGTTAAAAATCCTACGCCACCAATCAGATTGCAAATGCTGCTCTAAATTGGAAACAGGTCCCAAAACTTTGCCATTCTTCTTTTTTGCTTGTAACTTCGTCGATTTCATTTGCGGATTAGTGAGTCGTTCCTTACTTATTTTATTGGTATCCAATTACTTAAATTTAAAATTATCGCTTTAAAAAAAACATTGAAAATTATACTTAAATTGATACAAAGGCACAAATTGCTCGTTAAAATTAAGCTAAAAGGTAATTAAATTGTAAACAATTTACATTCTAGCACTTATACAAATTTTCAGTATCGAAATTAGAAATTAAGGGTAGGTATTCAAGTTATTTCTTTGTTGGCAAAGTGAGCAGTTAGCTTTTTTTTAAGGCTCAAGCTTTCAATAAGTACAAGAATAAAGTTTGCAAAACAATCTTTTTTTTTACTTTTGCACAACAATTCATAAGAGGCCCTATAGTTCAATGGATAGAACGAAAGTTTCCTAAACTTTAAATTCAGGTTCGATTCCTGGTGGGGCTACTCAAAAGCATAGTTTTCAAAAAAGCTATGCTTTTTGCTTTTTGTATTAAGCCTTAAGCACCAGAATTTAGTTGTCTGAAAATTAGCAGTAGTGAAAAATTTGGGCTAGGACCTTGCTATCAAAACATGAATCACCATAAGGTCGGCACCATAGCATAATAATCTAAAGATCAAAATGCAATAAGCAAGGCAGATAAAAAAATCATAAATCACGCAAAAAGCCTGAACATAATACAAGAGTGCGAATTAAAAGGTATCGCTATGGCAAAGCAAGATGTGCCCTTCTTATACTTCGATGATTCGAAAAAAAAGTAAGCTTTAGGCAATGTATTTTTGCAATTCCGGATACACCTCTATATTTTTACTCTTCTCAGATTTCCTGAAATAAAACTTAATACCATAGAATACAAGTTTATTAAACTTTTCTTCATCATTAAGCAATCTATAAGTAAATCCAACTTCATCCCACAATTTCTTAATGAGTTCGTCGGCAAGCACTCTCAATTCTTTGAGCAAATTGTTGTCACGTTTATAACTCTCCAGTGCTTTGGTATACTTAAAAACAATTTCTTCAAACTTCTCAACATACATGCGTACCAAAGTAATTTTTGGAGAAAAGAGCGCATTGCCACCCAATTTGCATCTTTCCGCTTCGCCTGCAACTATAGTTTTACCCCATTTTATAATTTGTGAATCGTTATCCAACTTAGGTACACGTTTAGAATTGAGCGGCAACTGATAAAAAGATTTGTCAGATTCCTTCATTTCTTCACGCTCTATAGCCATGAAAATAGATTTTATAAAATGCTGAACATATAATTTTGCTTTGTGTTTTAGCTCATTATAGGTTTTGCTTGAAGATTTTTTAAGCTTAAGCGAATTCCCTGAAATAACCACAGCATTGTTGAACTGTGGAATAATCACTTGCAACTTATGCAACAAAATCTGAGAATATGCCAAAGATTTGGGTGATTGCTCTTGTCCTACAACATAAGCTATCTCCATAGCCCGCTTGCGGGCAGCGTCGGTATTGGGAAGTCTTCTGTACGGCATATGACTAAAATTTACAGTGAAACAAACTCGGCATCTAGCTATACTAGTATATGTACAAATATATGCAAATATTATTCCTATATATCATATTCACAACATTTTTTTATGTTTATATAAACTTTTTCTTTCAATATTTTACATTGTATACAAATATTACAATTAATGATTATATAGTTATTATTAAACATTTTACATGTTTTTATTAAAGTACAATTCATCCATTAGATTAAAGCATAACTATAGTATAAAGAAATTAGACTACATAGCATATACAATTGTAATGTCAATTCATTTACAAATATGTATATCCGATTCACCCTCTTTAATAAGGTATAAATGAAAGCGTATTGAATTAAGAAAAGAAGTAACAAGATGTAAAAAAGAAACCCGGGCAAACATGCTATTCATGTCCGACCGGGATTTTATAGAAAACAAATTTAAGTTGAAATCAAAAATATGCAACAGCTACATGTTGGCCAGAATCAAAGTATAATACATCCTTTATGATTTGGTTTGCAAGGCTACTGGCGCCAATTCTAAATAAGCTATTGTTGAACCACGACTCATCTAAGTGATGAAGCAACACAGCTAAATAATTCAATGCAAGCTCTGTATTTTGAATACCCCCAGCAGGTTTAAAACCAACTTTCTTACCCGTTTTTTGATAAAAAAGTTTAATTGCATAGGTCATCACATATGCAGCTTCTAGCGTAGCAGCCGGCTGCATTTTTCCGGTCGAAGTTTTTATAAAATCAGCTCCAGCCTCCATTGCTATGATACTGGCTTCAAAAATGGC
>JAIFMY010000151.1 GCA_020048155.1 Bacteroidota bacterium | reverse complement strand
CGTTGAGAGTACCAATCCAGAGATTATCTGTGCGATCTACCCACAGGCTGTTTACAATGCTATGGCTCAGCGATGTGGAATTGATAACCTGACCAGCCGAGGCAATGGCAACAGTTTGTATAACTCCATCGGTAAAAAATGCTTTATAAATGCCATTTTGTTGTGTACCCAGCCATATCTGTCCGTTGGAGTCGGATGTGATGCTTTGCACGCCCAGTGGCAAACCTGCAAAACTCATGGGGTAGTTGATATACAGTTGGTCAGATTTATTGAAAACACTTACTCCCAAATTAGTGCCAACCCATATGTTGCCTTTTCTATCCTCGTGTATGGTGAGTACGGTGTTGCTAAGCAAAGAATTTTCTGAAAATGGATCGTGCGTGAAGTTTTTGAATTCTTTTGTTTTGGGGTTGAACTGCACCAGACCTGTATTGCTTGCAGCCCATACCATTCCGCTCAAATCTTTATTCAGAAAATGAGTTGTTTTTTTGCTGTTGGAGTCGTAAGCATTGATATAAGGTGGAGTATTGGTATATACAATTCCCTTTGAGGCCGACACACAACCATAAATATTGTCCTTATAATCAGGCGCTTCATTGGTAGTTTCGTGCATTATTTGGGTAAAAGTATTGTTGCGGTAGCTGTACCTATTCAGGCCACGACGCGTACCAATCCATAGGTTTCCTGCAAAATCTTCAGTGATGGAGTAAATCCAGTTGTCGGAAATGGAGTTGGTGTCAGCAGGGTTATGCAAAAATTTTACAAAAGTTCTGCCATCGAACCGGTTGAGGCCATCTTGCGTACCAAACCACATAAAACCACGACTATCCTGATAGATGGTATATACCACGCTTTGCGAGAGTCCATCGCGGTTTGAATAATGGCTGAAACTATAATTTTGTGCATTTGCCTGAAAAATTATCAGCCATATAATTTGAATGGATATGAAAAGCCTGACTTTGAACATATAAGCAATTTATGCAAAAAACTTGAGACTTCAGCAAAACGTGGTGAATATAAAAACTATCTGTGAAATAGAGACACTTTAAATATGATTTTAATCCTAAACCGCTTAAAATATTGACATTAAATTGCAAGCTTAAAATTCTTTATGTATGAGATTGAAATATTGCCACATCGGTATTCAATCGATTGCACTGAAAGTAATATATTTGTACAAAAATTGAAGATGTTTTAATTTATATTACAATGAATGAAATAGTTACTGTTTTTATACTTTATTTTACCTCATTCTTTACGCTTATAAACCCTCTTGGGGTAATGCCGGTTTTCCTGAGTATGACCTCGGAGTTGAGCGACCGCGAGCGCAAAAACACAGCCCGCAAAGCATCTCTGGTTTCTTTCATTGCACTCATTGCTTTTGCCCTCAGCGGACAGCTTCTTTTCAAGTTTTTTGGCATTTCGGTAAATAGCTTGCGCGTAGTGGGGGGCATTTTGTTCTTTTTTGCCGGATATGATATGCTTCAGGCCAGACTGGCCAAAATGAAGTTCGACGATGCTGCTGCCACGAAGAAATACGTGACCGATATTTCCATTACCCCTTTGGCCATACCCATGATTACCGGACCGGGAGCCATTACCAATGCCATCATCCTCATGGAAGATTCACACTCGCTGGAGTTGAAAATAGCATTGTTTGCAGCCATCATAGTGGTTTGTCTGCTTACATTCAGTATATTGTGGAGCGCAGGCAGGGTGAGCAATTTCTTGGGTGAAACCGGAAACAAAGTACTCATGCGCCTCATGGGACTCATAGTGATGGTAATAGCCGTCGAATTTTTCTTTGCTGGATTAAAACCTATTTTACAAGATATTTTTAATATAACTCATTAATATATAATATTATGACTGGAAAAACTTTTGTAGAAAAAATTTTTGAAGCACCCGTTGGCAGCATAGTCTTCCGAAAGCCTCATATCGTGCTTACGCACGACAATACATCGAGCATAAAGAAGACTTTCGAGAAAATGGGAGGGAAAAAAGTTTTTGACCCCGATCAACTTTTGGTGGTGCTCGATCACAACGCGCCTCCCACATCAGCCGAACTGGCATCGCAATACGAAGAGATTCGGAAAATTGTTACTGCTCAAGGCATCAGTAAGTTTTACGATGCCGGAAAAGGCATTTGCCACCAGATAGTATCCTACCATGCAAAACCTGCCCAAATCATAGTGGGGTCTGACAGCCACACATGCACCGCAGGCGCATTCAATGCCATGGCTGCAGGAATAGACCGCACCGAGGCTGCCGGTTTGTGGAAACGTGGCGAGACCTGGTTCAGGGTGCCCGAGAGCATGAAAATCACCCTGCATGGCAAATTGCCCAAAGGAGTATACGCCAAAGATTTGTCGCTGTGGATTATAGGTATGATAGGCACCGATGGCGCCAACTACATGAGCATAGAGTATCATGGTGAGGGTGTAAAATCTTTGACCATAGCCGACCGCATGACTATAGCCAATCTGGCATCTGAAATGGGTGCAAAAAATGCCGTTTTCCCTGCCGATGAAACATTGGCTGCATTTTATGGCCAAACACACATAGACGGCGTATGGGCCGATGCCGATGCTCATTACGAAAAAGAAATAGAAATAAACCTCAACGAAATATTCCCTGTAGTGGCCGCTCCGCACAATGTGGAGAATGTGAAGGCCCTCACGGAAGTGCTTGGAACACCCGTTCATCAGGGATTTATAGGTACTTGTACCAACGGACGCATTGAAGACTTGCGCGAAGCTGCTGCCATACTGAAAGGCAAACAGGTAAAACCGGGCTACCAATTGCTCATAACCCCTGCCAGCCAGCAGATATACATGCAAGCCATTCAGGAAGGCCTTATTCAGACTTTCATAGAATCGGGTGCCAATATTTTGTCCTCTTCCTGCGGTCCATGCCTGGGCACAGGTCAGGGCATACCTGCCGATGGGTACAATGTGATGAGCACCAGCAACCGCAACTTCCTCGGGCGCATGGGCAACAAGAAAGCCAATATTTATCTGGCATCTCCTGCCAATGTGGCTTATTCTGCCTTGTTTGGCGAAATTCGTGACCCTCGTAGCGAAGGACATTCCGAAAAATATCCGCACGCCATACCACAAACCGGCACGCTAACAATACCTGATACTGAAAACCGCAAACTGGGCAATGTGTGGAACTACGCCGATGCGGACAACCTGAACACCGACCAGATGTTTGCCGGAAACCTTACCTACAATGTGCTGAGCTCAGATGGTGCCGCCATCATGCCTCATCTTTTTGCCGGATTTGATATCAATTTCACTAAAAACCTGAAAGAGGGCGATATAGTAGTGGCAGGTGACAATTTTGGTTGTGGTAGCTCGCGTGAGCACCCGGCTGTGGGCTTGGCCTATGCTGGCGTAAAGGCGGTGATTGTAAAATCAGTCAATCGTATTTTCTATCGTTCTGCCATCAATCAGGGCTTGCTTCTGATTGTAAATCCGGAGGTTGTGCAGGATTATAAACCCGGCGATGCCATAGAAATTGATTTTGCAGCGTCCAAATTGTATATGGGCGGTAAAACCTACACCATCCCCGGCTTGCCTGAAAAGCTGATGCAAATAATTGAGAAAAAAGGACTTGTAAACTGGATGGTACAACAAGGCTGATGCAGAAAAGGTAATATTGCAAGGATAGCTCACTCAAATTTACTGGTTTGGGTGAGTTTCTTTGCGAAAACACTTGCATAACTAAAAAATGCTATCTACTTTTGCAGCCACTAATGGGGACGTATAGCTCAGCTGGATAGAGCAACGGCCTTCTAAGCCGTAGGTCTCTGGTTCGAATCCAGATACGTTCACTAGGATAAATCCAGATTAGTACAAAAGCCCGTTTTTACGGGCTTTTTTGTTTTGGGTTGGTTATCTATATTCGACGCTCCAATGTCCTAGAGGACGATTGGAGGTCTTAGGCTGTCCACCACATTCGATCGTCCGGCACGGACATCGAATCGTGAAAAATTTCCTGCAAACTGTTTTGAGCTCCAATGTCCTGCCGGACGATTGGAGGTCAGTTTAGCGCGTATTAGAACTTTGCCAAAGTTTCAAAACTTTGGCAAAGTTGGAAGCCAGTAGCCGCTAGCCCCCACCACATTCGATCGTCCGGCACGGACATCGAATCGTGAAAATTTCCTGCTAACAAGTTTAGACGCTCCAATGTCCTTTCGGACGATTGGAGGTCAGATGCGGCTAAAACCCCTTCAAGGGTTCCAAACCCTTGAAGGGGTAAATGGCAGTTTAATAGATATTTACCAAAGTTTCGAGACTTTAGAAATATTGAATCAGACGATAGAAATCAGTTCACAGAATCCTTGTCTTTCGATTGCAGTACCTGAAATTTGGAACTACTCTCAATGGCTTTTACGGCAATGTCTTTCACGCTGTTTTCAGCTTTGTTGGCTTTGTCGGTCAGTTCTTTCATCTGAATCTGCATTTCAGCTATTTTCTCGCGCAGCAATTCTATACTTTGGGTTTTTAGTTTCAAATCGCCCTCTACTTGCTTGGCCAGTAGCTTGCTCTCAAATTCGTATTTTTGTGTAAGTTGCTGAACCAGTTGTTTTTCCTGGTCTTTGAGGGTCTTTTCCATTTTCTGAGGAAAATCTTCGCTATTTTTTCTTAGTTCTTTCAGCTCGGCCTCTGCATGGCTAAGTTCGGTTTGGCGTTTGCTTATTTCCAATTCAAAATTCAATTTGCTCTCATACAATTCTTTTTCAAGCGCATTTTTCTTGGTATCGTAGGCATCTTGCTCTTTTTTCCTATTTATTTTCAGGTTGTACTGGTATTCGTCTTCTTCGCGCTGACGTGCTTTTTTGGTTTGTTCTTGCAATTCTTTCCAGTCTTGCTCATGCTTTTCC
Organism: Bacteroidota bacterium; assembly: GCA_020048155.1. Lineage (GTDB taxonomy): Bacteria > Bacteroidota > Bacteroidia > Bacteroidales > DYOH01 > JAIFMY01. The sequence continues at coordinate 6,625 of JAIFMY010000151.1, read as the reverse complement.
TTTTCCTGTTGCCATTTGGTGCGTTGTGCTTTTATGTCGGTCTCAAAATCTTCTTTCTGCTTTTGCATTTCCTTCTCAAACTGCTCCTTGCGCTCTTTTTGCGCCAAAATCATGGCAGCTAGCGAGTCGGTAGTTGCGCTGAGCGAGTACAAATCTTCTAGGTTTTGTTTTTCAATGGCCTGCGCTTTACGTATTTCTTCCAGTTTTGTATATTCTTGCATTAGCTCAGCTTGCAGTTTCTCGAGCGATTTCTGCATGAGGCTTTTCAAATTGGTAATTTCGTCCAGAATTCCGTTCTGTGATACATTCTCCACTTTTTTTACAGCTGCTTCTTTCTGTTTTTCCTCTTGTATTTGCTTGGGAGCATTCTGCTTGGTGTCATGTACTTGTTTCAGCAGCGATTCGTATGCCTCAAGTATTTCATTTTTAGTATTTTTGCTCGAAACCTCGGGTAATTGATTTTCCATAATTGCGTATACTTTATTTTTTTAATACTGCATAAAATTAAATTTTTATACATCAAAACGCAAAATTATGGGCTCAAAATGTTGCTTTCGTTTTCTACTTTGTAAGATCATACATTGCGTATATCCTTTGGTTTCAAACAGATTTTGCAACATTTTTCTCTCATTTTTTTGCAATAAGTCGTATGACTTTACGTTTATTTTTTCATGAGAAAATGGCATGAATGGGTGACTGAATTAGATGATTGCGCTGATTTAATTTCATGCAATGAAAGACATACAGCGTATCTGGATAAAATACGTACTTTCAGAGAAATTGCCATACGCGACAGCATAGATATGCCGGAATCATACTTACCTAAAATGAACAAGCATTTAGATTATTTCATGCTGGAAACTGAGAGAATGGAGGCATTGGCACTTGCAGGCAATACTTGGCTAAATCTCGAGCAGCTTACGCGCCAAATATCTGAGTCGTACCTGAGGCATCGATTAGTGAGCAAGCAACATATATTCAATACACTGCCAGTACCCCAAAATGGTACATTCGTAAACATTGGCTGTGGCGCCTTTCCCGATACCTTGATGTATTTGAGTCAACACTCAACATTCGAGCAACTCATCGGAATCGATATTTCGAACGATATTATTTTTCTGGCAGATACACTTCTGCAAACATTTCCGCAGCGAATACCCGTTCAATTGCATTGTACTGATGGAGCTATGTTTGACTTTTCGGAGGCCGATGTGATTTTTATTCCTGGGTTTATTCATGAAAATGAAGATATAATCAATCAGATAAAAAGAAGTGCACGCAGGAATACTTGCCTAATTGTTGACCATACCAAAATATTTCATTATACTCACCAAATGCAAAAACTGTTGGGTCATACACACACCTATCATTTTCTTCTGAATTACGGAACACAAATTTTTAGCGTTACACATATTTAGGCAAAAGTTTGTTGAAACCACGAAAGATATTTTGAGCATATATATTTGTGAACAAGTAAGTGATTGAATTGCTGTTGTAGACACCTGCAGCCTTGGAAATATATGCTCATGTTCGGAGAATGTATTAAATTTGCAAACCTAAATAGCAAGTGTACCTCAAAAAGCCAATAAAAATATATGACTACCATTCAATTCGCTTCCGATTTGCATTTGGAATTTCCTGAGAATAGTAAATATTTGAAAAGGAATCCTCTAAAACCTATGGCCGAGGTACTGGTGTTGGCGGGCGATATTTTACCGTTTGTATTGCTCAACAATCAGATGGATTTCTGGAAATATGTGTCTGATCATTATCATACCACCTACTGGCTTCCCGGTAATCATGAGTATTATCATGTAGATATTTCTCAGAAAAATGGCTTTATAGACGAGCAAATACTCGAAAACGTATTTTTGGTAAATAATACCACAAAGGTTTGGAAAGATTGCCAACTCATTTTTTCAACCATGTGGACAAAAATTGGAACACAACACCAGTTTGCCATTCAGAATGCCTTGAGCGATTTTCACCTTGTGAAGAATGGCAGAAATCGTTTTTCAACAAGCGATTACAATCAGTTGCACGAAGAGTCGAAATCGTTTCTCGTGTCTGCTTTGCAATCTGCATCGCAAGGCAGAAAGCTTGTTTTCACACACCATGTGCCTACTTTTATGAATTATCCGCCACAATATCGGGGCAGTGTGCTCAACGAAGGCTTTGCAGTTGAAATGCACGATTTCATTGAATCATCGGGTGCCGATTTTTGGATTTATGGCCATAGTCATGCCAATACGCTGGACTTTACAATAGGCAATACCACTTTGTGCACCAATCAGTTGGGCTATGTTCGGCAAAACGAGCATCAGTCATTCAGACACGATGTGGTGATGGTGCTTGATGCAAAAACATAAAGCGAATAAATTGAATTATAAATAGTTAATCGATGACTCAGCCCTCTCAGTGTTTTAAATCTTGAGAGGGCTAAATGACAGATAGTGTGCAATTTAAACCTGTCAGGTTTGAGATACACCACTGTAGGTGTCCTCATCTGCATTTCAATCGCAGGTGTATATGCGTATCATGGGAAGACACCTGCCATGGCGGGAAAAATCAAATAAAATTCTGACAATTTATTCCAAAAAATCGCGCAAGCTATTTATATCTAACGTTTTGAGTATGTTTTCATCGGTTTGTATGATATCATCAGCCATGCTTTTCTTTTTTTCTTGAAGTTTCAAAATTTTTTCTTCAATGGTATCTTTGCAAACCATGCGGTACGCAAACACGTGCTTGTCTTGTCCTATGCGGTAGGTCCGGTCTATGGCCTGGTTTTCAACCGCAGGGTTCCACCAGGGGTCTACAATGTATACATAGTCGGCCGATGTAAGATTTAATCCAGTTCCTCCTGCCTTTAGGCTAATCAAAAAAACACGTGTCTCTGTATTTCCCTGAAAATTAGTAACCGACGACTCTCTTTCATTTACTTTCATTTTCCCATCTAAATATTCATATGAAATATAGAGTTTATCAAGTTCCTCTTTTATAAGGTTGAGCATACCTACAAATTGTGAAAAAATAAGGATTTTATGATTTGTTGTTTTTTCGGTGATATGATTTATTAGTTCTTTAATTTTAACAGATTCTTTGCAAGCAATTTCATCATCTTTGAGCAGAGCCGGTGAGTCGCAAATTTGCCTTAAACGAGTCAGTGCTTCCAAAATCATAATTTTTGATTTTCCAATTCCTTCAGACTCTATTTTTTTCAATAATTTATCGCGATATTCATTTTTGTAAGCATCGTATATTAGTCTTTGTTCTTTGTCCATTTCGCAGAATATGATGCTCTCAACTTTAGGTGGCAACTCTTTGGCAACTTGCTCTTTAGTACGCCGCAACACAAATGGGTGTATCAGTTTTTGAAGTTCACGAGCTATATTTTCATCTCTATGTATATCAATAGCGTTAGAATAATTAGTTTTAAAATCATTAATTGCACCAAATATCCCTCTGTTTACCAGATTCATTTGTGCATATAAGTCGAATGTACTGTTTTCTATGGGAGTTCCGGTCATAGTAATTCTATTGCGGGCTTTTACTAATACCGATGCCTTATATCTGAGCGAAAGCGGATTTTTGATAGCCTGCGACTCATCCAGAATCAGGTAGTTAAACTCAAAATTCTTTAAAAATTCTATATCTCTGATTAATGTGCCATATGTAGTAAAGATGATATGGTAATTACTAAAAACATCGGTATTTTGATTCCTATTGTTGCTAAAATGGTAGTATGCTTTAAGTTCTGGTGCAAATTTTTCAATTTCCTTTTGCCAATTAAAAAGCAAAGTAGTAGGCACCACTATCAGATTGGGTTGTTTGTTTTTGTTTACTGTGGCTTGCAATAAAGTGAGTATCTGAATTGTTTTACCCAATCCCATATCGTCGGCCAGTATTCCGCCCCAGCCATATTTGCCTAAAAACTGAAGCCAATTATACCCTTCAATTTGATAAGGGCGCAAAGTTGCCGTTATTTGTGGGGGCAATTCTGTTTTTTCAATCTTCTGAAAGGCTATAAGAGCTTGTTTTTTCTTTTTCAGTTCTTGGATTACAGATTCATTATCAATGGATTCAAACAAATCGTCAATAATATTAAAACGTAACTTTGAAATGAGCAGCTTATCTTTTTCCAGATTTCCGTTTCTAAAATACCTATCAAGTTTGGCAATCCATTCTTCAGGCAATAAGCCCAGACTTCCATCTTTTAGTACCACATAATTTTGTTTGTTCACAATGGCTTGCTTTATGTCTTGTAATCTGATTTTTTCATTCCCAAAACTGACGTTTATATGAAGATCAAACCAGTCTTGACCGGAATTTATTTGTGTATTTAATTTGGCTTTGTGCGGTGAATACTTGAATTTTTTGAGCTCTTTTAATCCATAAATTTCAACATGTTTTTTTTGCATTAGCTCAAAAAAATGGAAGAACCAGTTATCTTTTAGAAAATCATGATATTCGAGGTAAAAGTATTTCTGTTGTATCTGGTCTTCAAAATTTGGATGCAATTCAGATATGTCTTTTACAAATTCAGCCTCTAACTCTATATTTCGGATATATTCTATTATTTTATTATCGTAATTTTCAATAATTTGCTGTTTATGTGATATATATATCGATTTATTGTTATAAACAACTGCCGGTTTTATTATCAACAGATCTTCATTTTCAGTTAAGAATATTTGTTTCTGCGTAAAATCAAGTTCTTCTCTGGTATAATCGTAATTACTATTTGTGAAATCTACTTTGGCGTATGCTGCAATTGGTTTAATGAAATTCTTGAGGAAATCAGATTTATTATTTATGGTAGTTTTATAATTTGATTGGCTTTCGGTCAGAATTTTGTAGCTCTTAAGGTCTGGTATCATGTATATTACGTCATTATATTTTAATATACCCAATTCTATATACCTAATATTCAACAATGCTTGCTCTAAATACTCGTCGTTTATGCTTACCCTTAAATTTGCTTCTATAAACTTTTCGTCTTCAGTAAGTTGATACACAAACTCAGGAGTTATGTCAGAAACAGTAATACGTTCTAAATCCTTTTGGCGTATTAGCCTATTATGCTCAACACTGAAGTAAACAAAAGTTTCATTTATCAGAAGCTTAAGAATCTTATTTATTTGTTGCATCCGATTTGGTAAATTCTCTGTATCAATGTATCTGTTTTCCAATATTAATCTTTGGTTATCTGTAAGATCCAGCTTGTAATTTGAACCAGCTTGTTGGGTATAATATTCAATTTTTAAAAGGTTTTGTTTCTTCTTATCCATACCGCCAATTACCGACATTATTTCAATATTGTTGTTGCAAATAATAATAAACCCCATTACTCTGTTTTCCATTACTTTAGATGGCACTAACTCACTACTATTAAGCGAGTCAAAATATTTGCGCAGATTCGCATCTTCGGTTATATTTTTAGGCAATAAACCATTATAATTTGCTTTTAGATAAATATAAAGACCTTTGGCACCAACAAATTTATACTCAAAGTATTGATCAAAATTTTCGCCTTCCAATCCAAAATTAGCTAAAGCCGTTTGCTCCTCTTTTGGATATTTATTGTGGAGCAAATTAAAAAACGCATCATCCAAAGTTCTTGAAATGTTGTTTAGTAATACAAATTCTGCTGGAGTTAGCTGATTATTTAAACCAAATTGAATATCATTTCCTTGAATATAGAGTTTATTGTCTATTTCATGTATGGTAACATTATTCCGATCATGAAATATTTCTTTGAATACAAGGGTATTTGGTGTTCGAGCTATTTTCCATTCCCTAGTATGTTCTCTATAAGTATATAATTCTCGGTACATTGGTAAATTGTTAAAATTTACTTTCTTGTAATTATCCAATACAAAATATGTATTATTAAAACCGGGCAATTCAGCTCTTCTTTTCTTTAATTCATCCTTTTTTACGCTTTCTGCAATAGGAGCTTTTCTGTCCGGTATATTGCTTACGCTTTGGGTTGATTTATTCAAATGTAAAAGTGCCGCAACTGTATGTTTACAAATTCCTCCCCAATCGTATGGACATGTGCATGAAGTTTTCTTTACACTTTTATCTATGATGTATATTTTTACTATATATTCTATAGACCCCATCACGTTTATGGTCCATACACCGGTCTTATCACTATATTCTGATCTTAAGACTCCTTTCTGATTAAATATTACTATTCCTTTAGACGCAGTTTCAGTTTGTGCATTTTTAGATATGTATTCTTCAATATTATAAGCCAAAATATTCATATTTAATGTCCAATTTGTGATACAAGCGAAAGTAATAAATATCTCTTATTATAGATTTTTTTATCCAACTTTGTTTAGCCGAATACAACGCATTTGGTTATTTCGAAATATTTATATATCCGATATTTTAGATTATTGATTTTGTTTCGGATTTTTATTAGCTTTTGTATATCATAAATTTAGGTTAAATATGGAATTAAGTAAATGAATATGAGAAAGATAATCACATATTTTTCATAATTTTTCTTCCTTGGTTTTTTGTTTGTAGTATCGGCTTGCAAGCATGCTGAGCCCAAAAGAGGAGTGATAGTAGACGATTCTACCCAATTGCCCGTTGCCGGAGTTCGTAT
>JAIFMY010000157.1 GCA_020048155.1 Bacteroidota bacterium | reverse complement strand
TTTATAGAAAACGTAAAATACAACTGTAACTAATAATTCAAAGGATCAAGGGCTTCTTATCTTGATGTCATTTGGCACAAATATAGGGGCAGAAGCATTAGCATAGGGCAACGCCCTATGAATTTGATTTCGGGCTTGATTTTTGGGTACTTTTTTATCAAGAAAGAAGTACAAGAGTATTGAGGCACTGCCTCAGCTTAACAAACGATACTAGCTCTCGTGATAAATCACGAGGTACGAGAGCGGTCGGAATATGTGATACGTGCCGATGATGCCAAATCGGGGCTAAAAGGCGAAATATAAGCGAATACAGTTTTGACATTTGTTAACCTTGTTAAAACTTTCAAATGATACAGATATTCATCATATTTGCTCTGTATACCATACAAACGCGTATTTTGCCAAACTACCATATACTCAAGTTATGACAAATGATTATGTAATTGATATAAAAGACGTTAAGAAGTATTTCAAAGAAGTAAAAGCCGTAGATGGCATCAATATGCATATAGCTCCCGGTGAGTTTCTGGCACTGCTAGGCCCCAATGGTGCCGGCAAAACCACCCTCGTGGAAATGATAGAAGGCATACAGACACCCGATTCCGGCGAAATATTCATCACCGGAAAAACATGGCATGGGCATAAAGATGAACTGCATCGCATCATAGGCCTCTCGTTGCAGGAAACCCGTTTTGCAGAGAAGTTGAAAGTACGCGAAACACTCGAACTTTTTGCCAGCTTTTACAACCTCAGCAGCCAGCGAGTTAAAGAAGTACTCGACCTTATCAGACTAGAATTCAAAGCAAAATCGTACGTGGTAAATCTTTCGGGCGGACAGCGCCAGCGGCTGGCACTGGGCATAGCTTTGCTCAACAATCCGCGCATATTGTTGCTCGATGAGCCCACCACCGGACTCGACCCCAACGCCCGCCGTGAGCTTTGGCACATACTCATGGACCTGAAGCAAGAGAAAAAAACATCGATGGTGCTTACCACGCACTATATGGAAGAGGCCGAATACCTATGCGACCGCATTGTAATCATGCACGAAGGCAAAATACTGGTAGAAGGTACCCTCAACAAACTGCTCAATACCTATACTGCACAGCAGGTTATAGAATTTGAAACCGACAGAAATATCCCACACGAAGAAGTCCACTTCGGGAAGCTCAAATTGCACGAGGATGGTGTGCGAGGTACTTTTTACCCCACAGATATCAACCTCTCGCTTATTGAGTTTCTGGAATGGCTACGCAAGAAAAATCTTACGCTCAAAACATTCGAAAGCCGCAGGCTCACCCTCGACGATTTGTTCATTTCACTCACAGGCCGCAGGCTCAACGAATAATTTTTTAATCTGAAATAAAAAGTAAACACCATATGAACAGGCAATTCTGGCAACTATTTATATCGCACGTCAAAGAAATAATCCGCGAACCCGGAGTGCTATTCTGGGGAATTGGCTTCCCTATACTCATGAGCTGGGGATTAGGCATAGCATTCACCGAGCGTGGCGACACTGTGCGCAAAACCGCAGTTGTACGCGAAGTGGATGGTACACTTGCGCCGGGCGTTTTAGCACTATTTGATTCGCTTCAAATAAAACAAACCCCAAAGCCCAATATTTTTGAGTACACCCAGCAATCTGGCAAACTGGGCAATATTCTTTTTCAGTTTGAGGCCACCAACCGCGATTCGGCCAATATTTTTCTCAAAAGAGGAATGGTGAATATGGTCATTTCGTGGTCCGATACGGGAGTTGTTTATCATTTCGACCCCATAAACCCTGAGGCACAGCTTACTTACATGCAGGTAAATCAGTTTCTTACCGGCCAATACAATACTTCCGAACACTCAGACGATGCCATAAGCGTATTGTCGCTGGCCGGAACCCGCTACATTGACTTTCTCATACCGGGGCTTATAGCCATGGGCATCATGATGTCGGTCATGTGGGGCATAAGCTATGGAATGATAGAAAGGCGCAAGCTGAAACTACTCAGGCGCATGGTAGCCACGCCCATGAATAAAGCGTACTTCCTGGCATCCATCATTTTAGCCCGCATCATCATCAATGCACTCGAGGCAGGCGTACTCTTTGCTTTTGCCTATTTTTATTTCGATATTGTGATACAAGGCAGCTGGTTAGCATTCATTCTGTTGTTTGCATCGGGCAATATGGCCTTTGCAGGAATAGCCATTTTGTCGTCTTCGCGCACATCTAACACCGAAATCGGCAATGGAGTGATAAATGCAGTAGTGACCCCTATGATGATACTTTCGGGCATATTTTTCAGTTATCGCAATTTTCCGGATTGGAGCGTACAAATAATCCAATACCTTCCTCTTACAATGCTTACCGACGGCATTCGCTCCGTATTCAACGAGGGGGCAGGCATCATGTTTGTAATGCCCGCCGTGGGATTGCTTTCGGCTATAGGCATCATTGCTTTTAGTATCGGACTGAAAATATTTAAATGGTATTGATTCACCGTTTTGAATAGAAACGTATATTTGAAGTAAAATTCAGAAAGAAAACATAAAAGAATATAAATTATGCACGAAGAAGTAAAAGAAAGAGCCAAGCAATGGCTCACGCCTGAGTTCGACGAAGCTACCCGCCACGAGGTACAGACGCTGCTCAACGAAAACTCTACAAATTTGATTGATGCATTTTATAAAGATTTAGAATTTGGTACCGGCGGCTTGCGCGGTATCATGGGCGTAGGCACCAACCGCATGAATGTGTATACAGTAGGCAAAGCCACCCAAGGCCTTTGCAACTACCTGCTCGAAGCATTTGCTCACCTGCCCCAAATAAAAGTGGTGATAGCACATGATTGCAGAAACAACGGACCTCTTTTCGCACAAACTGCTGCCAATGTATTCTCTGCCAATGGCATAAAAGTATATTTATTCGATTCGCTCCGACCTACTCCCGAGCTTTCATTTGCCATCAGGCATTTTGGTTGCCAAAGTGGCGTAGTAGTTACGGCATCGCACAACCCGAAAGAATACAATGGCTACAAAGCTTACTGGGACGATGGTGCACAGCTTGTACCCCCACACGATGAGCGTGTTGTAGAAGAAGCCCTAAAAATAGCCAACATGAATGAGGTAAAATTCAACGGCAATCCTGCACTCATAGAAACTATAGGCAACGAAGTAGATGAAATATATCTGACCGAACTCAGCAAACTGGTGACCGACAAGAAAGCCATAAGCCAGAACAAAGATTTCAAAATAGTATACACCCCCATTCACGGAACAGGCGTAAAACTGGTTCCTGAATTGTTGTCGCGCATGGGTTTCACACACGTGTACCATGTAGATGCGCAGGATGTAAACGATGGAAATTTCCCAACGGTAAAATCGCCAAACCCCGAAAATGCCGAAGCATTGAACATGGCTATAAACCGTGCCAAAGAAGTAGGCGCTGAGCTAGTAATGGCTACCGACCCCGATGCCGACCGCGTGGGCATAGCTGTGCGCGATGCCGCAGGCGAATTTGTGTTACTCAATGGAAACCAAACAGGTACAATCCTTTTTTATTACCTGCTCAAGCAAAATGTAGATAAAAAACTGCTCAAAGGCAATGAATACGTGGTTAAAACCATAGTTACTACCGAGTTGCTGGCAGAAATGGCAAACCACTACGGAATAAAATACTACGATGTACTCACCGGGTTCAAATACATAGCCGAAATAATCCGCGACAATCCTAACGACAGATTCCTGATAGGTGCCGAGGAAAGCTACGGTTACCTCAATAGCACCATGGTACGCGACAAAGACGCCATCATGGCATGCGGATTGATAGCTGAAGTGGCTGCCTGGGCAAAATCGCAGGGCAAATCGCTGCTCGATCTGCTTTACGATGTGTATGTAGAATTTAGTTTGTATACCGAAGATTTGGTAAACATCACCAAAACAGGCAAATCGGGCGCAGATGAAATAAAGCAAATGATGCGCGATTACCGTCAGACCCCACCATCTGAACTCGATGGCTCACTGGTAACTCAAGTGCTCGATTATGAAAACGCTGTTGGTAAAAATCTGATTACCGGAAAAACCTGGAAACTGGAATACCCAAAATCGGATGTTCTGCAGTTTCAGACGCTCGATGGCACTAAAATCTCAGTTCGCCCATCGGGTACTGAGCCAAAAATCAAATTTTATTTTAGTGTAAAAAAACACATCAGCAACCGTGGCGAGGTAGAACCAGGCATGAAACTGCTGCGTGATAAAATAAACAGAGTCAAAAAAGACCTTTCTATTTAATTTCTTTTTTAATGAAATACCCATGTTCTGTGAACAAAAACACAGAAGTTCCAAAAACAACAACATGGGTGTTTCATTATACCTTAAACCAATAATTTTGATATGATGAAAAACCTGAGCGTATTAGTTCTGGCCGTATTACTGCAATTTGCTGCTACATATACGCAGGCGCAAATAGTATACACCTTCGAGATGCAAACTCAGGTAGACCCATCGCTATGGCGAAAAACCAGCAAAGCACTGGCTGAGGCAAAAGAGAAAAAAGCCGACTACTTCATTATCCACCTCAATACCTACGGCGGGTATGTAGAGTCTGCCGATAGTATTCGGTCTGCCCTACTCAAAGCACCTTTTCCGGTAATTGTTTTTATCGATAAAAATGCCGCATCTGCAGGTGCGCTCATAGCCATATCTGCCGATAGCATATACATGAGCTCAGGCGCAAGCATAGGCGCAGCATCTGTAGTAGATCAAAATGGTACCATCATGCCCGACAAATACCAGTCGTATATGCGTGCCACCATGCGCGCCACTGCCGAAGCGCACGGAGCAGATACAATCATAAACGGAACTGATACTACCCTGCGCTGGCACCGATATCCCAAAATAGCGGAAGCCATGGTAGACCCTCGCATTCGGATAGATGGTATTTCGGATAGCGGCTACGTACTTAGTTTTACCACCAAAGAAGCCATGAAAAACGGATATTGCGAAGGCGAGGCCCAAAGTATGGCTGAATTGTTGACGAAAATAAATCTGGAGCGTGCTACCATACTCACCTACAACCCCACTGCCCTCGACGACATCATAGGCTGGCTTATAAGCCCCGTAGTACAAGGCATACTCATCATGCTCATCATTGGCGGTATTTATTTCGAACTACAAACGCCCGGCATTGGCTTCCCATCATTGGCAGCCGTGGTAGCCGCCCTTATGTATTTTGCGCCTTTGTATGTAGAAGGAATAGCAGAATATTGGGAAATAGGAATTTTTATTCTTGGAGTTATTCTTTTGGCCATAGAAATATTTGCGATACCCGGCTTCGGAGTTACAGGCATAAGCGGTATCATACTCATGGTTACCGGATTGGCACTTGCCATGGTACACATACCTTTTACCATGGATACCTATTTCTTTGGTATGCTCTTCAAGTCAATAGTGATAGTTATTTCATTGGCATTCTTTGCATTGCTCATCAGCATCATTGCAGCCACACAAATCATCAATTCTGCCCCATTCAGTTTTATGGCACTGCATGCCGACCAACAGAAATCAGAAGGATTTGTGAGTTTCGATTCCAACCTCGCTGACCTCGTAGGCAAAATCGGTGTGGCCATTACCGACCTCAGGCTTTCGGGCAAAATACAAATTGAAGATACCATGTACGATGCCATTTCCATATCTATGTACATAGAAAAAGGACAACAAGTAAAAGTGGTGAAGTTTGAAAATGGGCAGTTGCATGTAGTGCCGGTTGTCTGAATAATTATATTTTTCGCATACATGGTATTGCTAAAGCATTTATTTTTAAATAAATAGAAAAATGAGAAGAATAATATACACCAGCTTGGTACAGATCATATTTTTGGGAGCATGCAGTACGCCGCCTCAGGCAAATACCGAAACCCAAAAAGCAACAGATTTTGATACAAGCACACTCATTATCAAATCCAATCCATATAAGCTACTCAGGGGACAACTGGTATATTTACCTGTATATTCCAACATTCCGGCACATATAGACTCTTCTGAATATCATTTCGATATGAGTGCGTTTGTAGCCATACACAATACCGATTTGAAAAATAAAATAGTGATAAGCAAAGTGTTGTATTTCAATACTAAAGGAAAACTCGTACATGATTTCCTGAATGGAGAATTGGTGGAATTGCCCCCATTGGCAACCATAGATTATTACATCCCTCAGAAAGACAAAAGTGGCATTGGTGCTAATTTTCTGATAGAATGGACATCTGAAGAACCCACCAACGAACCCCTCTTAGAATCGGTTACCATAAACCTGCATACCAGCAACAGCGCCGCCATTATGAGCCAAGGCAGAGTCATCAGAGAATTGAGATAAGTCCATTTTTTACGCTACTAAGCTTATTCCTCATTTTTTTTGAAATAAATATAATACCTAGAATCATAGCAAAGTACATGCACTGCTGCATGCACATGTTGTCAAAAACAATATCCTTTTAATACCATTAATAAAAATGTATCATGTCATCACCATTTGAACAAAATCATTTCGACCACATGCGAAACGACCCGGAGAACTACCTGTGGGGCATATTTTATTACAATAGAAAAGACGACCGTTATGTACTGCCCAAAAGAAACAGAATGATGGGCTGGACCTTCAACTTTGCACATCCGGTGAGTTGGTTGGTACTATTGGCATTGTTGGCAGCCATTTTTGGGTTGAGTTATCTGGGCTAAATATTCCAAAAAATTCTTATTCTAAACTACACTTTCAAATCACATATTTTTTTTTATACATTTGCTTAGATAAATACATAAAGCTAACTAATTAACTCACATATATATATATGAACAAAGTAGTACTCGCATGGGTTATAGCCATAGTAGTAACCATCACGGCAGTAATATACCAAAGGGCTACAGGGCCTACTTATCCCAAAAAGGAAAACATTACATACAACAACCAAACATACAAGCTAAAACTTCTCAGAAGTTCTGGAGGCGAAGAAGATGCCCCTGTGGAACTCAAAATGAATGTTGAAAACCTGAATGCAAATATTTTTTATAAAAAATTCAAAATCAACGAAGTATATGCAGCCGCGCCGTTTACCAAGGAAGGTGAAAAATGGGTAGGAAGACTTCCCAACCAACCCCCTGCCGGAAAACTGGAGTACTACATCGAAATTAAAAACACAGATGGTCAAACCATCAGATTGCCCGAAAGCGGCAATGTAGTAATCAGATACAAAGGACTGGTTCCCACCTATATTCTTGCCCCACATGTACTATTTATGTTCATCGCCATGTTGCTATCAACCCTTGCTGCAGTTTTGGCATTGCTAAAACTGGAACAGCAGCGCTTGTATGGCCAACTCAGTTGGTTGTTTTTGCTTTTGGGTGGAATGATACTTGGCCCGCTGGTACAAAAATTCGCTTTCAACGAGTATTGGGCAGGCATACCATACGGATTCGACCTCACCGACAATAAAACGCTCATTGGATTTGTATTTTGGACTATAGCGGTAGCACTCAATTACAAAACACCACGACCCTGGGTTACCATTGTAGCATCATTAGTAATGCTGGCTATATATTCTATACCTCATAGCATGTACGGTTCTGAACTTGACCACAATACAGGTAAAATTATTCAGGGTGGGCTTTTTATTTTGCCCTTCATCTATTATGGTCATTCGTTGAAAAAATGATTCGCTTAATTTTCGAAGTAAAAAATACATGCATTTAAATAATTATTTTGTAATTTGCACCATATAATTGCACCTATACACCTACTCATGTATGGAACATAAAACCCAAAATCGCAGGCTTGAATGGATAATAATAATGGTGTTGGCACTGGCACTTATCGTTACTACCATTGTATATTACAATTCAGGCTCTTCCAAAGAACCCACCATTGAAAATGCCGCTGACGATCAGGCGATGGAGGTTATGAAAGATTATGAAGAGTTGGAAAGAGCTTACGATAAAGCAATTCGTGATTTGGAGTTTACCATACAAGAAGGGGGAGAAGATGTTGGAATATCAGCATTGAAAGAAAATCTGAGCACCCTGCTTCTGGAAATAAAATCTGAGAAAGAGCAAATTAAAGTAAGACAGGGTGATCGCATTCGCGATTCGCTCTCAATCATGCGTGAGCAACAACAGGAGCTGAAAGATATGCTTGAAATGTCGAAAGAAGTCCTCATCGAGAGGCTTGCACAGTTGCAAATGGAAAACAAACAACTCAGCACCGACAACGATAAACTTTCGTTTCAGAATGAAAAACTTTTTCAACGTGTAGATAAAGCAAATAAACTGTTTGAAGACGAGAAATCGAAAAACACAAAGCTGAATGACGAAGTAAGCAGAGTGAAAAAAGAGATTAAAAAACTTGAAACTACTAATACAGGGACTACAACCACTGAAGAAATAGATAAACTGAAACGCGAAATGCAAATTTATCAGGAAAAATTGGACGAAAGTAATCGGGTTCTTGAGTCGCAAAACCTGCAAATTAGTGAACTGGGGTCTGTACTCAGAAAAGTAAACGTAGAATGCTCATTTGTTTACGAAAAGGGAAACCCCGAAGACGAAGCTAAGATTTTTATTACCAACAAAGGACTAAGCGGTAGATACATCAAGTATTTTCTTGCATCTAAACCAGATGTGACTTTTGAATTTAATATCAGCGACTATCTGTTTGAAGAAGGGGTTGAACGCTTGGATTTTAAGGTTTTCAACAGCAATGCGATAGAAATATACAGCAGTGTGAAATCGATAGATGCAGGCGTATTACAAATAGTAGTGCCCGGACGTGTATTTACCACCCAAGGTGAATACTACGCTTTACTAAAATCAGGGGCTGATAATCTGCTTATTGGCGATAAATATATCTTCAAAATAGACAGATAATACAAACACCAATGCCATACTCACCACTAAAAATTTTATTGGTATTTCTGAGTATATCTGCTCTAAGTAAGGCTCAAACGCCTTCTTTTCAGCGCGTTACACTTCCAGCTGAAGTGCGTAGCATCAATTGTATACTCAAACAGGACGATAAAACTATGGTATTGGCTACCAACAAGGGCTTGGTATTTGTTCAGAATAGCATTCCGAAATTGGTGTACGATGATAAAAATCCGGGGCTTTATAAAATCAATAAAATCATTAAAGACAATTCCGGAAATTACTGGTATGGTACCTATCAGAACTCAGTAGTGCACTACCGAAATGGAGCAGTGAAGGAATATTCTTTTTCGGATCTTACTGAAAAAACCGAAATAATACTCGGAATGAATCTTCAGGCTGCTGTGCTTTGGTTTAGCACTTCTGAAGGAAATATTTTTAAGTTGCAAATACAATCGGGCAAAATCACCAAAATAGAATCACCCACAAAAACAGAGGTTTATTCCATTCAACTGGAATCGGATGGAAAAATGTGGATAGCATCCAATGAAGGCGTATTCTCTAAATCGGGTACCGCACCTTGGGTGCCGCAGAATACATTCTTTCAGGCCTTTTCAATGAAACAAAAAGACAATGAATATTGGACCATTGGCCGCGACAAAGAATATCATGTCAAACTGATGTATCTGTACAGTTATAAAACAGATTTACTAAAAATACGGAAGCAAAAATGGGGCGACCTCATATTCAATAACTTACCTACACCTTATTTAAAATTAAATGCACTTGATATTGACTCTGAAGGAATGATTTGGCTTGCCTCCTCAGAAGGTATTTTCAAATACGACCCATATACTGCCTTCTCTACCTGGTATTCGAACAATAAGTATCCTGAATTCGAAATAACCAACATACAAGATATTGCAGTGATGAATGAGAATGAAGTATGGGTCACCGATGGAGCCAATTTACTAATCAGAATTACACTTACTGCCGAATAATAAGCCGAGCACTATTTTATACACCATTTTCCCTGTAAATACAATACATGCATAAAATAAATTATTTGGATGTTTGCCTGTCGCCATTGCATTATGCGCATGCAGCACGAAATCACAGCATCATTGTACTCATTGATGTTTTCAGGGCAGGAGCCAGCATTCTGGCTGCCATTGCCAATGGTTGCCCCAAAGTGCTGCCTCTGGCAGACGAAGAACAAACCCGTGCCATGAGCGACAAAGGTTACCTTACGGCCGGCGAACGTGGTGGCATGCAAATTGACGGTTTTCAGTTTGGAAACTCACCCCAAACATTCAGCAAAGCGGCCATAAGCGGAAAACCCATCGCTTTTACAACTACCAATGGGACACAAGCGCTCGATTTGGTTATAAAATATAACACTGAACACCAAATTGAAAGCCACATAGTCATAGGTAGCTTCATTAACATCAATTCGCTTTTGTTTTTTTTACAAAAAGAAGGCAAAGACGTAATATTGCTTTGCAGTGGCTGGGAAAATGCTGTAAATATGGAAGATACACTATTTGCAGGCCTGGTAGCCTCGGAACTGGAAAAAAATTGTTGGATGTTTGCTTCCGAATCGGTTACCATAGCCAAAACCATGTACCTAGCCGCTAAAGACAATATGCGTGATTTTATTTTAAATGCATCGCCTCGTCTGCGTAGCAAATTATCGTTTTTGGGTCCTGATATAGACTTCTGCCTGAAAAAAGATACCTACCAAATCATTCCTCAATATATAAACTCACATTTCCAAGAAGGACATCATTAATACAAGGAACATTATGCATCCATGGGGACACGAACGACCTTTCAACGACTATAATACTTACTTCAAAGGGCTTTTTGATCAAAGGGTACAAAAAATATCCATTGACGCCGGTTTTACTTGCCCCAACCGCGATGGGCACAAAGCCCGTGGAGGTTGCACGTATTGCGACAACAAGACTTTCAACCCGTTCTATTGCGACCCCAATAAACCCATTGGTGAGCAATTGAAGGAAGGCATTGCCTTTTTTTCACCCAAATACCAGACACAAAAATACCTTGCTTACTTTCAGGCATATTCAAATACTTATGGTAAACTAGAAGCCCTAGAAGGCGTAATGGGTATAGTGATAGCTACCCGCCCCGACTGCCTGAGCGATGAAATACTAGATTACCTGGCCGATTTGGCCCGCCAGACTTTTCTGGTTCTCGAAATTGGGCTAGAATCTACTTACGACCCTACCCTCTCGTACATAAACCGCGGACATACCTGGCAGGAAAGTGTGGCAGCCCTGCGCAAAGCCGGCGAACGAAAACTTCAGATAGGTACTCACATCATACTCGGTCTTCCCGGCGAGACAAGGGAAATAATGATGCAACATGCCATAAAACTAGGCGATTTGCCCATCGCATCGCTCAAATTGCATCAGTTGCAGATAATCAAACACACCGTGATGTCGAAACAATTTGTGAATAAACCTGAGCGTTTCAAACTATTCACCCCAGAAGAGTATGTAGACGTATGCATTGATTTTCTAGAGCTTCTGTCGCCAAATATCATGATTGAACGGTTTACAAGCGAGTCGCCCTCGCGCATGCTCATAGCACCACAATGGGGCGGACTCAAAAATTACGAATTTACCGATATGGTGGTAAAAAAAATGAACGCATTGCTTGCTAAAAATATACTTCTAATATTTGTTTTAATTTCTGCTTATCAAAATCTAAATGCTCAATCTGTTGCAGACGTTTTACTATTGGAGGCTGCTGCCGAAGGCGATGGGCATGCTGCCATATTGGCATTAAGAATTGGAGCAGACGTAAACTGTAAGACTGAAGATCTTGTGACCCCGCTCATGTATGCATCGGAATCGGGAAACATAAACCTGGTGAAATATCTGCTGGAAAAAGGCGCAAATACAAACGACATAAATTATTTTGGTTCTACCGCGCTGAGTACCGCCGTAAGATTTGGACATACAGATATTTGCGATTTGTTGCTTGGTTATTCACCTAAGCTGGCTCAAATAGACAGCAATGGCAAAGGTTTGCTTATGCAT
Organism: Bacteroidota bacterium; assembly: GCA_020048155.1. Classification (GTDB taxonomy): domain Bacteria; phylum Bacteroidota; class Bacteroidia; order Bacteroidales; family DYOH01; genus JAIFMY01. The sequence continues at coordinate 2,299 of JAIFMY010000157.1, read as the reverse complement.
GCCTGCATATACGGATACTGGGACATAGCAGAGCTATTGCTTATTAATGGTGTTCCTATGATACCTTACACCGATGGTACAACCGAATTGCACCTTGCAGCCAACGATGGGGATACGGCACTTATTCGTATTTTACTCAGATACAATGCAGTATTAGAAGCTACAGATACCAGTGGGTACACTCCCCTGCATATGGCTGCACAAAATGGGCATTTGCCCGCAGTACAACTTTTGTGCAGCTTGGGTGCCAATGTAAACGCTGTTTCTAAAAACGGTTCAACGCCCCTGTTGCTGGCTGTGCTGGGTGAACACTTGACTGTAGCCGAATATTTGTTGCAAAACAAGGCCAATGTCACCACCGAACACAACATAGGAAACAGCCCCATGTACATAGCTCAGGTGAAGGGCAATAAGGATATTGAAAACCTGTTGAAACAAAATGGTGTCAAAGGAACCGGATTTCCGTTTTTCACCTCGTGGACCATAGGTCCTGCTATGAATTTTTCGGGAAATGATTTTTTGCTGGGAGTTACTGCAGGTATATTTGAACAAAAACTGCGTTTACGTGGCGAGGTAGGTTATTGGATTCGGCCATACCGGGCACGTGTTCTATATCCCATCGATTTGGTAACATACTGGCAAATGCGTGAGCTAAAACAAGAGGTTTACACCAGCTTGAAATACCAGCTAAAAATAACGGAGCGATCGGGTACACTCCATTCGCTAACTTTTGGCGGATATGCCTCTTACACCTGGGGCAATTTCAAAGGGAGTTTGTACAAACCTGAAAACACGTTTCATATAGCGCCCGTCATAGGCATTGCAAGCCAGAAAAGGTACTTCTATTCTTCCATAGAATACACCTACATAGATTATCACACTTCATATTCCACCAACGATTCCCCCCATTTTGTCCAATTAAAACTATTGGTACAAATACCCAGAACTCATACACTTACTGAAAAAAGAATTTACAACTGGCTATAATCAGTACACATCTTATGAAACACAAATTCAAGGTCACGGCCCTTTATATTTTTCTCATTCTTTCCGTGTTAGTACTCAACAGATGCAACAACCTGATAAGCGACTGGGAATACAACGACGATTGCGAAAATTTTGATTTAAATTCTTGCGAACAAAATAAACCTGTATTCGGAAAAATGGAGATAGAACTAACCTTTCAGGCCACAGGAGTACCCATAACCATATATCGGGGTTTTGTAGAAGATAGCAGCATTGTACTGGTAGACACCTTATGGTCAACTATCGGCAAATACGATTTGCCTGTAAACTACAAGTACTCGGTAGCAGCTAAATACAATAGAGATGGCAAAACCATAATTGCCATAGATGCAACAGAAATAAAGCGCAAAAGCACCAACAGATGCGATTACACCTGCTGGCAGGTTACGGGTGGCGATATAAATGTGAAACTGAGGTAAATACTCAGTTTTTACAGGGCATGCATGTTGCCGGTCCAGCACACAAACATCTCGTGCTTGAGTATCAGTTTGTTTATTTTCAGCAGATTTTCCAGCGAAATGGTACCAATCACATAATTGTACTCGGGGCCTGAATATTTCTCAGAAATGCGTTCGAACTCAAAAAAACTCAAATCTACCAGGTTTTCGTAGCGCAAGTATATTTCCAGCAACACATTTTTGGAATAAGACATGGGGCGGAAATATTTCATTTTCTTGTACTCGTACCTGTAATGATGCATACGGGCTGTGATATCCGACAACACCGCAGAGCCGGTAGGATTGGCGCCTGCTCCCCTGCCAAACATAAATTGCTTGTCGTAGCACTCGCCTTCTATCACCACACCATTGAACTCATTTTCAACATTGTATATATAGTTGTCGGTAGTAACAAAGCGGGGCACAACAAATACAGTAAATTCGTTTTCGTTGAGTTTCGAAATATAGCCTACGAGTTTTATTTTCTTCCCCTTTTCGCGGGCATATTGCACATCGGCCACCGAAATTTTGGATATTCCACTGTGAAAAACCTGCGATGGAACTATATACGTGCCCATGCTGTGCAATGTAAGCACTATGAGTTTGTAGAGCGAGTCAAATCCATCCACATCGAGCGAGGGATTGCTTTCGGCAAAACCTTTTTCCTGCGCTTCTTTGAGTGCCGAAGAATAGGAACTACCCCAGGTAAACATCTGGCTGAGGATATAATTGGATGAACCATTCAGGATTCCGGTGAGGCTGGTAAGCAAATCGTTGTCGTAATACTCTTCCAGGTTGCGAATCACGGGTATGCTGCCGCAAGCCGAAGCATCGTA
>JAIFMY010000186.1 GCA_020048155.1 Bacteroidota bacterium | reverse complement strand
CAATGATGGGAGCCGCTGTAAGTGTTGCACTACCGCAGATAGGTCTCGATTTTCAGATGAGTGCAGTAGCCCAGTCTTGGGTAACTACGGCGTATCTGCTTACGGCAGCGGTATTTTTGATTCCGTTTGGCAAGGCTGGCGATATGTTTGGACGACGTAAGGTTTTCTTGCTCGGCAACATTTTGTTTATGCTGGCCACTTTTGTGTGTGCCGTATCGTATAGCGAATTTATGCTTATAATAGGGCGACTTTTGCAGGGCATTGGTGCTGCTATGGTGCAAGGTACATCTATGGCCATAGTCATGCTTGCATTTCCACCCCAGCAGCGCGGAAAAATAATTGGTTACAACATAGCTTCGGTGTATAGTGGACTTGCTTTGGCGCCGTTCATTGGTGGTGTGCTCACGCAGGCATTCGGCTGGCAAAGTTTGTTTATTATGAATGGCGTGCTAGGTATATTTATCTCGCTGGCTATATACCTGAAAATAAAGGCTGAGTGGGTTGAGAAATCTACAGGTTCATTCGATTTTGCAGGTTCTGCTATTCTGGTGGTTTCTACCACTGCGCTCATGTACGGTTTTTCGAAATTGCCCAACGTGCCCAATATTGTACTCACCATTGCCGGCATAGCAGGCATGGTTTGGTTTGTGATTTTCGAAATGCAGGCACGCAATCCGGTACTCAATGTAAAATTATTTACAGAGAATAAGGCATTTTCATACGCAAACCTCACAGCGCTCATTAACTACGCTGCTACATTTGCTATCACTTTTGTGATGAGCCTGTATTTGCAAAATGTGAAAGGTTTGCTGCCAGCCCAGGCAGGTACCATATTGGTGGCGCAACCCATTATGATGGCCTTGATGGCCAGTTTTTCAGGCAGGCTATCTGATAAAAAGGATCCACGCATATTGGCTTCTATAGGAATGGGCATCATAGTAGTGGGCTTGTTTATGTTGTCATTTTTGCAAGAAGAAACAGCATTTAGCTACATAGTAATCAGTTTACTTATATTGGGCACTGGCTTTGGGCTATTTTCGTCGCCCAATACCAATGCAGCCATGAGCGCTGTAGACCGCAGATACTATGGTGTAGCCTCGGCATCGCTTAGCACCATGCGTTCTATGGGTATGATGTTCAGTATGGCCATTGCAGCCCTTGCAACCTTCTTATTTATTGGCGATTCACCTATTTCTTCTTCAAATATTCCTCAGTATGTACAAAGTGTAAAAGTGGTGTTCATCATCTTTACGATTTTGTGTTTTATTGGGGTATTCACTTCTTTGGCCGGGCGTAGTAAGCCTGTGGATATGCCTGCTAAATAGTATTCTATTGGCTGGTTCGTTAACATCATGCTTCATGTTCAACACCTAGCGGTGTTGTGGTATTGTGCCTATTGCTTTTCCCCCTCACTTCACACAGGATTTTTTGTATTTTATGCCTACGGGATAAATCCAAATTGCGCTATTGTGTAGTCTGGGATAAGACCAACAAGGTGAAACGAGCAGAACCAATCGAGAAAAAAAAGAGGCTGAAGTATTGCTACCTTAGCCTCTTGTATATGAGATAAATATATATGTCAAACTCTGTAAACAATAGCATTTATATGCATACCGGCACCAACAGATGCCAGAATGATGACATCGCCTTTGTTCAATTCATGTTTGGCAAGTTTGCGCTTGCGCACAAGATCGAACAATGTAGGAACGGTAGCTACCGAACTGTTGCCAAGTTTGTCGATGCTCATGGGCATAACGTCATGGTCTACTTCTCTTATTTTGTAAAGTCTGAAAAAACGGTTGATGATGGCAAAGTCCATTTTTTCGTTTGCCTGATGCAGGAATACTTTTTTAACTACGGATATATCTATGCCAGATTTGTCGAGGGCACCTTGCATGGCTTGTGGAACATTGCCAATGGCGTATTCGTAAATTTTACGTCCCAGCATTTTTATATAAATCTCTTTCTTATTGGCATCCGGATGGTATGAACAACCCGAATACAAATAAAAAGCTTCGTCGGCAGAATCGGTACGAACATTGAAGGAAAGGATACCCGTATCTTCTTCCGTTTCAATACCTTCAACTATAGCAGCACCGGCGCCATCAGCAAAAATCATAGAGTCGCGGTCATATTTATCTACTACCCTCGAGAGCGTTTCGGTACCTATAACGAGACACCTTTTGGCAATACCGGCGTTGATGTATGCGTGCGATTGTATTACACCTTGTATCCAACCAGGGCATCCAAAAAGAATATCATAGGCAATACAGGCAGGATTTTTAATTCCAAGGTGGTGCTTAATACGAGCTGCCAGCGAAGGAAGAATATCAGTTTGTAAAGTACCATATATAACATCACCATAGTTGTGAGCAACAATTATTTGGTCAATGGTTTCGGGGTCAATACCGGCATCTTCAATGGCCAACTGGGCAGCTTTTACGCCTATAGTAGAAGCCATTAGGTCTGGCGATGCATATCTGCGCTCTTCAATTCCGGTAATTTCCTTGAATTTTTCCACAATTTCTTCTGTAGAAGTAGGATAGTTTTGACCATCAGGCTGATAGAAAAAATGTCCTGAAAAGTAATCGTTATTTACAACCACATCAGGTATATAGCTACCGGTTCCAGTAATAACGGTTCTCAATTTTTTATTCATACGCATTGTAATTAAAGTGAATGCCGGTTGCAAACATACAAATATTCCTGAATAAAAAAACTAGCCTAGACTGGAGATGAACCCTCTAATTGACAAATCTTTATATCTACAACGTTTGCGAATAGCTCTGAGAATTGAAATTTTTATTCAAATATGAGTAAATGATTATAAAATCAACCATTCTTTGGCGTCTACCATGTCATGAAAAGGTTCAATCTTATCGCTGGAAAACTGATTTATGGTGCGCAATATAAATAAACGGGTGGGTGAGAAATGGGCAACTACAGCCTTTTTTTTATTGAATGGCCTTGTTTTTTTTGCCATATGTTGTAACGTGATGAGCACGTCTTTTGAAAAGTTGGTTTCTCGCACATCAATAAGTTCAAGTAGGTTGAATTGCTGCAAAGTTACTAAATGCTCTGAGGTTGATTTAATTATTTCACAAAATTCTTGGGCATCAGCTATATGTGACCAATCTGTATAAATAATAGTGTGTCCTTTATATTCGATCGGATAAATTCGGGGATGTTTACTCATACAAAAAATGTAAAGTGTTACAAACAAGCGAAAATATAAATTATATGATCCTTAATTCATAACATTTGTCATAAATGTGAATTTGATGATTAAAAAGTTGATATTTTCTTTTTTTTAAAAATTCGGTTTTAAACGTTTAAAAGTGGATTGTTGAGGGGGAGTGAAAAATGGAATTTACTGCCAATATTCACATCACTTTCAACCCAAATTTGGCCTTTGCAAATTTCCACCAAATCTTTGCAGAGCAGCAGACCTAGTCCCTGACCTTTTTCGGCAGCAGTACCAAAAGTGGTAAAATGGGAGTCTACTTTAAACATTTTCTTTAAGGTTTCTGCATCCATACCTATTCCATTGTCGGATACAGTTATTTCCAGGAACTGATTTCGAATTTGGGCATTTATTTTGACATGCCCATTGGTATTGGTAAACTTGATGGCGTTGCTTATGAGGTTGCGAATGATGATACGTAAGAGATTTTCATCGAACCAAGCTGTTTGCTCGGGATTTGTGTTGTTAGAAATACTAATGTTTTTGTTAATGGCCATGCCTTGGAGCAGGTGTTTGGTTTCGTTCACGTAAATATCTATCGGGTATAAACCGGGATGGTATCCAATTTCATTGCGCTGGCTGCGTGACCAAATAAGCAGGTTTTCAAGCAGATTATAGGTAGCTTTTGCTGTTTTGTCCATAGTTCTGATAATTTCGTCAGAATTATCAAGTGTGTCCGGATAGTGCACTAATAAATCGAGGAATTTGCTTATATTTCCAATCGGACTGCGCAAGTCGTGGGCAATAATGCTGAAAAGCTTATCTTTGGTTGCATTGCTTTTGAGTAGTTCATCGCGCTGCAATTCAATTTGATGCTGTGCAAGTTTTATGTGTGTTAGATCTGTGTCTACTATGATTATTTGCACCAGATTCATAGAATCATTGAGCAGAGGTATGATATTGGAGTTTACCGGAATTATTTTGCCATCAATGGTTCTAATTTCGGACTCGAAAAAATGTGCAGTATTATTGTTCCGGCATGCTTCAAAGTATTGGCTGAAGAGCGGATGTGGCCTTAGATTGTGAATGTTGCAAGCAATATCGGCCATATACTGCTTATTGTTGTCTAACTGATAAACGTGCTGAAATGCCTTGTTGGTCCAATACAAATTGCCATTCAAATCAATTATGGAAACAGCATTGCTGGTAGAACTTGCTACGAGGGAAAGTTTTTTGAGTTCGAACTGGGATTGCTCAAGAAGGGAAGTTTTTTTAGTTAACTCTGAAGTACGGTCTGCAACTTTTTTCTCCAGCAATTTGTTGTTGCGCTCCAGTGTTTTCAATCTAATTCTGAAAACAATCCAAATGAGAATAAGTACAAAAACTATGGCTGCAGAAATAAAATATACGGTCATCCAAAAAGGCGGAGAAATTATTATTTTGATTTCACGTGTATTTTCGGTCATATGACCATTGGCGTTTGTATACTTCACCTTAAAAGTATATGTACCGGGTTGCACATTTGTATAGCTCGCGAATCGGCTATTGGGTTTATCTTGATGCCATTGATCTTCAAACCCTTCTAATTTGTAAAAATACCTTATGCTGAGTGGATCGCTAAAATCTGAAGTTGTGAATTCGAAAGCAAAGAAGTTTTGATTGTAGTTAAGGTGTATAGTTTGTGTTTCTTCAATAGGGGCTTTGAGTGGCGAATTGTTGACAGGCAAAACCAGGTTATTGAAAATATAAAATTTAGAAATTATCACTTCAGGTACATAATCATCAGACCTGAGTTTGTTGGGGTAAAAAGCATTAAAACCATTGTTTCCACCAAAAAACAATAGGCCATCAGGTGTATGATAACTGGCTAAGTACACAAAATTAAGGCTTTGTAATCCGTAAGATTCATTATAAGTATTTATTTTCCCGGTTTCAGTATCCATTTGGGCAAGGCCATTGTTAGTTCCAATCCAGAGTTTGTTGGACTTATCGAACTGAATGCTTGCTATCATAGTACCCGGAAGACCATTTTGTCGTGAGTAGTTGGTAAACTTGTTTGTATATGTGTCGAACTTGGAAAGGCCATGCTTGGTGGCGAGCCACAATTCATTTTTGTACACTGGTGAAGGCAATATCTGAATGATGCAATTGCTTGGAATCGAAACTATAGAATCGTTGGTGTAATTTGGCTCATAAATAATCGATTTACCTGTACGAAGATTCAATTTTTCTAGCCCATTGGTGTTGTGTGCTATCCAAAGTAAGGAATCGTCTTGTTGATATATGTGCCACATGCGGGAGCTCTTTATTTTCACATCAGCTACTTCTTCAGGAGAATAATTAATGGTTTTTTTGGTTTTTGGGTTGTAATGCCAAAGACCGGAACCCATGGTGCATATCCAGAAACATTCATCGGATGTTGGTATGATATTTACAATTCTGTTGTTCGATGTATAGTTTTTGTTGTTTTTGAGTTCTATTTTCTCAACTTTACGGGTGCTTTCATTTATTCTAAAAAGCCCATCGCCAAAAGTAGCCACCCACAGAAAACCTTCAGAATCTTTATATATTCCATTTACGAACTTACTAGAAATTTTTATATCCGAATTCTCATCGCTATATATCTTATAATCATTAGTGCCAGGCCAGTACTTAACAACGCCTTTAGAGTCTGTACCAATATACCAAGCACCTTCTTTATCTACATAGAACGTATTGGTATGGTCGTCTTTCATGAATTGAGAGTTGAAAATACTGTATAGAGGAAAGAGCGATTTGCGAGGTGAATAACTTAGTAAGCCGGCATCTTGAGTGCCCACCCAAATAACACCGGATTTATCGCGGAATAGGCAGTTTATGCCGTTGCTTGGCAGGGAGCCCGGATTTATACCCGCAGTATGGTGCTGCACAACTTCAAAACCATTTCCTTGCTTTTTCAGAATGTATATACCGCTTCCGTATGTGCCTACCCAGAGGTATCCCAACTCGTCGGTCACCATTGCAGTTACAAAAAGTTTTTTTTCTGTTTCTATTTCTAATTTAATTTCAACGAAATTTTTAACTTGGGAATTGTAAACCAGCAATCCATTCTCAAAAGAGCCTAAGAGTAGAGTATTTTCATCAAATCGGTATATGGTGGAAATAGTATTCTTCATTTTATCTTTGAAGTCGGAATAGAAGGGGTAAAAATCAAATTCCAAGTGAGATGTATCTTTTGATCTGTATATACCCGCTGAAGAAGCCAACCAAATATTTTTGTCGGTATCTTCGTATACCAGATAGGTAAGCATAGGCAATATTTTATCTTTGTTGAACAATTTCAGTTTGTCATTTTCCAGAATCAGCATACCATTTTTGCCCTTTACAAAGATCTTATTTTTACTGGTGAGGAATAAATGCCCATTTTCGCGGGTTATTATCTGGTCTGAGTCGAGTGGATGAGTAAGAATTTCTAATGAATTCATATCCAAAAGCTTGAGACCACCAAACTTTGTGATAGCCCAGATGTTATTGTCGGGTGACTGTATGACTGAAAGAAAAGTATTGTCATTAAATCCATTAGCTTCAATACGGGAGAAAAAATTGTCGAATGTATACCCATCAAATTTGTTCAGACCTTCGTTTGTAGCTATCCATAACATACCATTTTTGTCTTGTAAAATATCGTTTATGGCCGGGTAGCTCAGGCCCTGCTTGGTACTGAACGCTGTGAAGTTGATTCGCCTTTCTTGACTAATCAACAGATTGGCATTCAACATTAGAATTAATATAACTACTAAAAAGCGACTCATCAGGTATAGTATTAGTCGAACATACGAAAATAGTAGAAAAAAATGATTGAACTACTGTCTTTTTATAAATTATTTCACCAAATATTATTTCACCAAAGATTTTTTCAGACCTTTACTGAAGTGATGTTTCGCTCTTGTTGAATTTCTATTGTTGTGGTTGTAAATTCCGAATTATGTAAAGGATGTAAATGCAAATCTTAGGAATATTTTTTCAAACACTTGTATTACTGATAAACCATACATTGGCTTGTACCTGCGCAACATTGAATTTTTGCCTGTACCGAAAATGGAGTTTGGTAAGAGGAATTGTTTTATATATTTGTACTTAAAATACCTATAAAGATTTGTTGACTTTATGATTTGCAAATGATTTTCTGATTTAAACATTAAGCCTATGCTTCGAGAACAGATTTATTATAAGTGAAGTTTTTTTTATTATATTCACCCATCGAAAACGCATTTTTAAAATATATAGATGCATCCGAAATACATATCAATAATACTTTGGCTTATTCTGAATTTGGGTATAGTGTCTGTTGGCTTTACACAGAAGTTGTACATTTTGGATAACAATAGTCCGGAAAGCATTTCGCTCAGACCTTATATACAAGTTTTGCCCGATACCCATGCTGTATATACTATAGCTCAGGTAAAAATTCATGATTCAGCTTTGAAGTACGATGCGTCAAATTTTGATAATTTCAACCATAATTACGTGTATTGGGGGTTTTTGACAATTCAAACCGAGCTTGATTATGATAAGTTGGTACAATTTTACTGGCACCATGTAGGAGCTTTGAGACTCGATTACTTGGAGGCTTGGGTTATAGAAAGTGACTCTATAATAGGATATTATAATTTTGGAAATTTAACACCAGAGTCGCAGCTTATAGGTACGCAAAAGCGTTGCAAATTCAATTATCTGATCCGATCTGAGCAAAATGAGCCATTGTTGTTTGTATTCCGAATAAAGAATGAGATGGGTTTTAAACCAAGCTTTGATATACATCTAACAACACCACAATTTCAAACTGATAAGGAATGGAGATCCATGGCAGTTCATATTTTTTACGAAGGTTTGCTATGGATAATGATTGTTTATAATCTCATTATTTTTTTGGGCTATTGGGATAAAGCGTATTTGTATTATTCACTGTACATAGCTTGCTCAGCCATTTATTCATTGTTCTTTTTTCGTATACTGCTCAATTCAATACTTACAGAGTATCCTTTTGTCAATCCATATTTCTGGATTTTATCGCTCGGCATTGGGTCGGTGTTCTATTTCCAGTTTGCCCGATATTTTTTAGATATAAAAAGGATATTGCCACATTGGTGGGACAAATTGATTATTTATTTCATTTACCTCAAACTTGCCCTTTTTGTATTTATGGTGGTATATTATACACTCACCTTCAATGCTCAGATAGTAGATGTGCTTGTAAGTGTAGGTATAATACTGGAAACTGTATTTGGAGTAATACTTATATATTGGCTTTTAAAAACCAGGCAAAAGGTAGTTTATTTTTATATGGGGGGCTCGCTTGTACTATGGGTCGGTTTTTTTACCGGAAATTTTTTACATATGGCCGGCATAGCTAATGCTCAGATTATTGGTGAAATTGGGGTTGTAGGTGAAGTGCTTATTTTTTCGTTGGGTTTGGGCTACCGTATGAACCAGAATGAGGTAGAAAAGAGAAGAGTGAAAGAAGAACTTATTTTGCAATTGGAGGAAAACGAGAAGTTGCAATTGGAAATAAATACTGAACTGGAAGGGAAAGTGAAAGCACGAACAGCAGAAATAATGTCGCAACAAGAAGAAATACAAGCACAAAACGATGAGATAACGCGTGCAAATTCCGATTTGCTTGAGGCATATAGGCATATAACCGATAGTATAAACTACGCCCGCCGCATACAGTCTGCAATTTTGCCTGATGTGTATGACTTTGAAACCAAACTTGAAGAATTTTTTATATTTTATCTTCCGCGCGATGTTGTTTCAGGCGATTTCTATTGGATTAAAACCATCGATAATTATTTGCTCATATTGGTAGCCGATTGTACAGGACATGGCGTACCAGGCGCATTTCTGAGCTTGTTAGGCATTTCATTTCTCAATGAAATAGCTACATCATACGGCAATACTACAACCCATATACAAGCAAATGTTGTTTTTGATGAATTACGGGCTAAGTTGAAACATGCTCTTCATCAGTACAATACTGAAATTGGGAGTAAGGATGGTATGGATGCAGCTTTGTGTGTGGTAAATACAAAAACCATGAAAATGAGTTTTGCCGGGGCACACAATCCGTTATACCTTGTCCGGAACGGTGAACTTATCGAGTATAAGGGTGATTATATGCCCATAGGTCACCACTTGCAGGAAAAGCCTTTCACAGCTCATATGTTAGATATTTTGCCTGATGATAAATTATACATTTTTTCTGATGGGTTTATAGATCAGTTTGGTGGGCCAAAGGATTATAAATACAAAAGTAAGCAGTTTAAGGAATTTCTGCTTGGAATACATAAATTGCCCATGCATACACAGCAGATAATGTTGGAACAAGAATTCATGAACTGGAAAGGGGCACATAAGCAACTCGATGATTTGCTCATATTAGGTTTTATGTTGCCTAAGCAAGTAGAATAAGTATTTTTTACTTATTTGGCTGAAATAAAATACCAAAGGATGTGCAAAACATTATTTGGGGGAATGCTTTTTTATACCAATCAATGTAATATCATCGCGCTGAGGTAAATCAGACATAAACTCTCTTAGCTCTTGCAAGAAAATCTGCTTTTGGTCGGGCATAGTTTTATTGCCAATTTCTTTCAAAAGGATTTCGAAGCGAGGCGAACCGTAGCGTTTTCTTTTTTCTCCATTCTGGTCTATAAAACCATCAGATGACATATATATTACGTCATTATCGTTCAATTCGGTCACAAAATCTGTAAAATCTGCATCAACACGTGTGTAATATCCTCCTATACTGCTGGAGTCTCCTTTTGTTTTCAACAATTCCATGTTGCTTGACTTGCGTATATAGAAAGGGCGCTTGCTTCCTGCATAAATAACAGGAGTAGAATCTGCAGTGTGTATTAACAGACATATACCTACATCCATTCCATCAGTATTGTTGGTAATGTCCTGCTTCAGTGCTTTTCGTATGTCCTGGTTTATTAAATTCAGAATCTGACTTGGCAAATATTCTTTCTTCTCTATTATAATCTCTGTAAATAATTGGCTGCCAATAAGCGACATGAATGCACCCGGTACGCCATGCCCGGTAAAGTCTGCTACAATCAGAAAATCGAGTCTGGTATTGGGTTTTAATTCAAGTATTTGCTTTTTCTCATTTTGTGTTTCCAATTTTATCTCCCGCTCAAGTACCATACTGTGAAACCAATAAAAATCTCCCGAAACAATATCTTTAGGTATGTAAATAATGAAATTGTCATAAAATTCATCTAATACAGTTTGAGCCGGGAGTATAGCTTCCTGTATTGTTTTAGCGTATCTGATGGCCGCCTGAATATCATCATTTTGCATCTGAATGAATTTGTTCTGATGTATAAGCTCATCGCGTTGCGTTTGTATCTCATCTTTGGCATTAATGATTATACTTTCTGCAATTTTCAATTCAGAGATATCTGTATCTATGGCAATTATGGAGTATAAATTGCCTAAGTCGTCGAACAATGGTGTAAGGGTAGACTTTACCCAGAGTTTGGTATTTTGCTTGGTATTTCTTTGCATTTCGTAGGAGAACGATTCGTATTCTGCCTGTTTTCTTTTCAAAATTGCTTCGGCTATGTAAGGTGGGCAAAAACTGGTAATATTTGAGTCGGCGTTGTAAATAAGCTCTTCAAGTGTATATCCGTACATTTTTATGAATCCATCATTTATCCATTCCAAATTACCAGACTGGTTGAAAACACTTACAGCATTGCTGGTTTCGCTTGCAATAGCTGAGAGCTTCGTGAGTTCATTGTTTTGTTTTCTCAATTCTTCTTTTTGCTCAAAAATCTTTTGAGTGCGCATTTCTACTCTTTTCTCAAGTTCAGTATTTGTACGTTTCAGTGTTCGGGTATTCAATTTTACTATTATGTATATAAGCAATATAGCTAACAATGTGTATACAAAATAGGCCAAAGTATGCCTGTAAAAAGGCGGATCTATGGTGAAATATACTACTGCCGGTTCAGTTTCAATTCCGAATACATTGCGGGCTTTCACCATAAATGCGTACCTGCCTTCGGTCAGGTTTGTATAATCTTTGTACAC
>JAIFMY010000106.1 GCA_020048155.1 Bacteroidota bacterium | reverse complement strand
CGAGAAAATAAAAAGCCAATTGCTGCTGACACTCAAAAATAACATAGGCAGCATCTACAACGAACAAAAAAAACGTGATAAGGCTATTGAAAATTATTTGGCCGGATTAAAAGTTGCCGAGGAGTTAAATTCCTTTGAGTTCATTTCTCGCTTATGTCACAACCTGGGTAAGCTATACCTTGAAGAAAACATCATGGATTCTGCCTACTTGTATCTGAGCCGCTCCCTCACAAACCGTATCAAATGGGGCAATCTTACAGGTCTGGCTATCACCCAAGGTTTATTGGGAGAGTACTACATACGTACGGGCAACTATATGGAAGCTCAGAAAATACTAGACGATGCGCTGCTCAATGCCCAGAAAGTTAACTCTTCGGAGGCAACTGTGCAGGTGCTCAAAGCTTATATAAAGGTGTATGAACATTATGAAGATTACCAATCGGCATATCGGCTGCAAAAGGATATCAATTTACTGAACGATAGCCTGTTCAATGCCGACATGGAGATGGAAATATATAAAGTACAGGTTCAGAATGAATTTGATAAGCAGCAGATGGAAGCCAAACTTGTTCAGCAAAAGCGTGAAAACCGTTACCTGATATTATCTTTTACTTTGGCAACCTTATTGGCTATTGCCGGATTTATTTATTATTTCCAACGAAACCGATACCGGAATCTGAAGCTTGCAAATGACTTGCTTGCATTGCGTAAAACAGCTTTGGAAAGTGATATTGAATCGAAAAATAAAGAACTGACTACCAATGTGATGTACCTTATTCAGCGAAACGAACTGCTAGCCGATATCATGAAGCGCCTGGTGGAAGCTAAAAACGATGCCAATGTTGAAACTAAAGCCCTTTTGCAAAAAATCATTCAGGACCTGGGGTCGCTGCTTAGCACCAATGCGTGGGAAGAGTTTGAAGTCAGATTTCAGCAAGTACACACAGAGTTTTACACCCGCCTTCAACAACTTCACCCCGACCTTACTCCCAATGAAATAAAATTGTGTGCTTTTTTGAGGTTGAACATGACCACTAAAGAAATTTCAGCCATTACCAATCAGAATGCAAAGTCGCTGGAAATGGCGCGCCACAGGCTGCGTAAAAAAATGAATTTGACAAATACCCAGGTCAATTTGGTTAACTATCTGATGGAGATTTGATTCTGGTTTAAGTTAAACATTTTGTAATATAACCCATATTACCTTTCTTTTCGGTTTGGTTTCATTACTTTTGTATGCCTAAAAAAACCTATTACTTTTAATCAATTTTTTTATTACCGATGGAATCACAAAACAAAATAGTACTTGTAACTGGTGCCACTTCAGGCATAGGAAGGGCAATTGCCATTGAGCTGGCCAACGATGGGTATGACATTATCATTACTGGCCGAAGGGCTGACCGACTGATGAAACTGGAGCATGAAATAAAATCGGTATCAAAAACCAGTAGGATATTGTCTATGCATTTCGACGTGAGGAACCTAAGCGAGGTTGAAAGTGCTTTTCACAAATTGCCCAACGAATGGTCTAAAATTAGCATTCTGGTAAATAATGCCGGACTTGCTGCGGGTTTCGATCCTATACAAACCGGCGATTTGCTCGACTGGGAGCAAATGATAGATACCAATGTGAAAGGGCTTTTGTATGTTTCCAAAATGGTGATTCCGGAGATGATAAACCGCAAAGAAGGACATATTATAAACATTTCATCTATTGCAGGGAAAGAAGTTTACCCTAAAGGCAATGTGTATTGTGCCTCTAAGCATGCCGTAGATGCCCTCACCAAAGGCATGCGTATGGATTTGCTGGAGCATGGCATTAAAGTGAGTTCAGTTTCGCCGGGAATGGTGGAAACTGAGTTTTCAATTGTACGATTCAAAGGCGATAAAGAAAAAGCTGAAAATGTTTATACCGGCCTTACTCCGCTCAATGCAAGCGATATAGCCCAAACTGTATCGTGGATTGTGAGCCGCCCGAAGCATGTTAATATAAACGACATTGTAATAATGCCTACTGCTCAGGCTTCGGCTGCAGTAAGTTATCGAAAATAATTTTTAATCTGATTCTCTGATATGCGGTTTTTGGAAAACAGTTTCTGGATTCAATTACTCCGAATTGCTATTGCTGCACCTTTGGGTATTTTCATCGTTCGTATGTTTCAACTGAAAGGATTCTTGCCCATTCTGGTTTTCTTGGGCATTTACATGGTGGTGGCTTTGGTGCTTGAGGCCATAAAGTCCGCCAAAAGCAATCAATAATATGATTATTTTTCATTTTGCAGCCATATGAAGTATTTTTTGGCACTGGTTGCCTTAATATTCGGGTCTTTGCTACTCGCTACTTGGTTTGTTCCCAAACCCGAGGCGGTGCTGATACTTAGTGCTACTGATAGTTTGCGAATAAAACCTGTTTTTCAGAAATACATTCCTTTGGTACCCGAACCCGAATTTAAAAATCTGAACATGATTGGGTATGTGGACTCATTGGGCGTGAGGGGCGAAAGATTGCGTGGAATGGTGCTTAGGGCTATGCGTTTCAAAAACATAAGTCGGTGGGTAGAGCAGAAATACGACTTGCCCGAAAATATGGTTTTGGCTATGATTATGCATGAATCAGGTGGTATAGATTTGCTTCCAAATCGCCGCGACGATGGTGGCATTGGCCTCTGCCATATGCAGCCGGTTACTGCTGTATTTTTTGGTCTGCGCACTTTCAAAAATTGTAACGAACTTCGTTGCCAGGAACACGGAAAGGAGCTCCGCGCTATCATTGAGCGATTTCAGAATGAGAAACGTATTCTCATTGACTTCGACGACCGATTTCATCCCATCCTCAACCTGGATGCTGTAGGACGCATGCTGGCATACTATAAGGTGAAAAATATTGAAAAAGAGATTCCCATTGAAAATGCCATTTTGCATTACGCCGGAAAAATAAAATTCGAGGAGTATTACCAGCGCGTGGAACTTTACCGCTCGGTACTCAATTCTCCCGATAGTATACAGGCCGTTCGGGCACGTTTCAATGAGCTAAACCCCGATTTGCTTGTAAACGGAAGCCCCGGCAATTTTGATATCTACATAGCTGCTTGCCAGAAACTAAACTTCAATTACGGTTTCAATGAATACAAGAAACTAAAGTAGCGCTTTATCAGACCGCTTAATCATGGAAAATTAGTGTACTAAATTTAATGTCAGTTAGATAGGCAAGAAAAGGACAAAGCTCAAACATAGGGCAACCCTCAACTTAATTGTTAATTGATAATTGATAATGAAGAATTAACAATAAACTGCCCTGTGCTAATGCTACAAGGCTTTCAGCCTTAACTAAACGGAATTGATACCATCTTTTTAAATTCGGTCATCATTCTGATTTGTGTACCATTACTTCATGCTTTTTATCTAAATCAGACTAAATGTTTATTCTGAAAACAGGAGCCGGAATTATTTAATCGTTGATTTTCAAATCTATTCTTTTTATAAAAATCCTATTATTTTTTTATTTACCTCAAGCAACGCTGTGTATTTTTGCTTGTCATTAATTGAAACGATTTTATAAAAAATATATTTTACTGTGAATAATACCACCGACATACACAAAGAACTGATAGAACTGAGTAAAAAGGGTGATAAACGTGCTCAATACAAACTATATCAGTATTACTCCAAAGCCATGCTCAACCTGGCTTATCGCATGACTGGGAGGGTAGACGAGGCCGAAGACATTTTACAGGATGCTTTTACCAGTGCATTTATTCAATTGCCCTCTTTTCGTTTCGAGTCATCGTTTGGAAGTTGGCTCAAACGTATAGTTATCAATCATTGCATAAATATGTTGAATAAACAACGTGTAAATGTGCAGAGTTTCGATGCCTTGTCGTATTTCGACAAAGCGGAAGATACTGCGCCCGATATACCCGATGAATTGCTGGATGTGAAAAATATACATCTGGCGCTCATGAAACTACCTGATGGTTACAGGGTTGTTTTCAACTTATATATGATTGAGGGGTACGACCATTCCGAGATTTCGCAAATTCTGGGAATAAGCGAATCTACATCAAAAACCCAGTACATGCGTGCCCGCAACAAAGTGCGCGACTTGCTTTTGGCACATTTAAATGTAAAAGCTGTTGGATTTTAGGAATAATTTAAAAACACATATATGACCGACAATAGAAAAGATAAATTATACGAATACGTACAACATAACCGTGAAGAGTTTGATGTGCTCGATGTTGATTCTCAAATTTGGGAACGCATAAACAAAGCGCAACCAAAAGGTGTGAAAAAAACGAAAATTCACCCCATTCTCTGGCGCGCTGCTGCCGCTGTTGTTTTGCTTACTTCAGCATGGTGGATTAGCCAACACTTTGATGTGAATACGGTAAAAGTTTTTTCGGAAGAAATAAGAGAAAATAGCATCAACAAAGAAATACCCCAGTTGCAGGAAGCTGAAAAACTTTATGGCGAACAGGCAAATGTATTGCTTTCGAAACTCGACGAAAAACTTAGTACTTACCCCGAGCTGAAAGCTGAGTTAAACACCGACCTTGCCGAATTGGACAGTACATTTGCACAATATAAACATGAGTTGAATACGGCACCTAGTACCGAAGATGTGGTCCATGCCATGATTCAGATATACAGAATGAAAGTGGATATTTTGCAACAACTGCACGATGAACTTCAACGAAAAGAACGAAACTCAAATAATAATTCCGGGAACAATGAAATCAATTTATAAATTCATATTGCTTGTATCCTTTTTTATACCAATACAGGCTTTTGCGTTATTGCCTCAGCAACAAACTGATGGCCTTTCACGCCGAATAGAAAAAGAATTTCCCATTAGTGACATCCCGTATGTAGAAATAGACAATCGATATGGCAAAGTGGAAATAAAGGAATGGGCTGAACAAAAGGTTAAATTTGAAGTTCATATTGAAGTAATTTCTGCAGATACCGCTAGCCAAAGGCAAGTTTTCAATAGCATACGTATTGATTTAAACGCAAATGGTACTCAAATAATTGGTCGTACTTCCTTTTACAATCCGAGTTCTTCGCTTGGTGCCGACCTCAAAAGACTCCTTTCTGGCATTCTGTTGCCAAATCTGCGCTTTACAATAGATTATGTAGTGTATATGCCTGCAAATGCCGGACTCAATATAACCAATAAATATGGCAGTGTTACCCTTGGCGACCACTCCGGACAAATAGATATAAATTTGACCAGTAGCGACTTGCATGCCAACGACCTTACGGGTGATGTACGCATAGCCATGTCAATGGGCAGGGCTTTTATTAGCAGTGTATCAAACGGTCACATAGACCTTGCACTGGTTGAAGATATATTGATTCAAAAGGCTGGTAAACTCATAGTTGATAGCAAAATGTCCAAAATTACAATCAACTCTTCAGAAAGCCTCCGACTCAATTCACGCCGCGACAATATTGTGCTGAAAAGAGCAAACCGCATATTAGGATCGGCGTATTTCTCTAATCTATGGGTCATTGGGCTTTCGCAGGAAATAAGTATCGACGCTAAGTATGGGCAAGTAAATCTGGATGATGTTTCTAAAGCTTTTAGTTCAGTGAATATAACTTCGGAAAATACTGATATTAGTATCGTATTTGAAGCAGGCGCCAATTATCAGTTTGATTTGGCCGGAAACCGAACCCGTTTTAATTACCCTCAGCAACACGCCAAACTCAATTCTTCGGTAAACCCCAAAGACACGCAAATTTTGTACTATGTTGGTAATATTGGTGGTGGGGATGCAAATTCAAGTTCCGTGAAAATAACTTCAACCAATGCTTCTTTGAATATAATTCATCAATAATTTTACGTTTATATTTTAAACTTATCTACCTTTTAGCTTGCCTGTTAGTTAACCAATTTAATCAAAAATTATTTTACAATGAGAAATCAGTTTATATGCTTGGTTCTGCTCTTAGGTGCATTAAGTAGCTCTGCTCAATATGCATTGTATCCGCAGAAAAATGTTTTTTCCGGTATTGGCGAATCGCAAAGTGATATCAAAACTCTGTTTGGCAGCGATAATTCAACAGGATTTTTTGTCGCTGCAGATTTTGAATCGCTCGATTTGTTTCAGCGACACCAATGGGGGTTCGGCGGTCGCCTGGCTTTTGTATCCGACCATGTATTCACTTGGGGGTTTATGGGCTACGTATTTGGTGAAGAAGAACAATATAGCTCCCTTCATGCCAAAGATTACAGGCTGCATGGCGCTTACGGGGGGATGGTTTTTGAAGCCACTATTTTACCAAAGCTACCTGTGCATATCACATTTCCGGTGAATCTGGGAATGGGGATAGTTAGCTATACGCCAGATTACTACGGAAGCAACTGGAATAGTTGGCTCGATGATCCTACAAACGATACGTATGACTCAGATGGGTATCTCATAGCTGAGCCAATGGTGCAGATAGAAGCCAATGTGTTTCGCTTTCTCAGAATTGGGTTTGGTGTAGGGCATAGGTTTACCTCCAAACTTGAAATTGAGGAAATTTCTCCCGACAAGCTCGAAACTTTCACCGGACGTTTTACCATTAAACTTGGGGCTTTCTGATATGAAAAAAATTGGATTCATTTTTGCTTTTGCTATCTTGAATATGACTATATTGCATCTGCACGATGCATCTGCACAGGAAACTGAAATTAAAACCCTCCTTTCTGATAGCACGCCCATTGGTGGATACGTAGGCCTGAATATGGAATACAACCAGATTGTAGGCCGCGATGGCATGGCCATTGGTGCTCGTGCAGGTTGGATAGTTGGTCACTCTTTGGCTATTGGCGTTACCGGGTCGGGCTTTTTTACTGAGGCCAAACCTTCAGATATGTATTATGGTGGCGGCTCTTACAATTATGGTGGGGGTTACGCCGGATTGTTCATCGAACCCATTTTGCTAGCGAAGTTCCCGGTTCACATTTCATTTCCCGTAACATTGGGGTTTGGTAAAATAAACTTTTACGACGATTTGTTTGCAAAACAATACGACGAGGAATATGAAAAAGTAATTGACAGCGATTCGTACTTCATGGCACAGCCAGGTGCAGAGGTAGAACTCAATGTGTTCAAAAATTTCAGGCTGGCTTTTGGGGTAAATTATAGGTTTACTTCTGCCATCGATTTGTTCGATCCTGCTTCGTCGGCTACTGAAGCGCGCATTTCGCCCCAGTACCCGCTCAATACACTCAATGCCGGAATTACTTTTAAGTTCGGCGCATTCTGATTCATTTCTTTCATTGCTGTTTTAAGTGGCCCGTATTGTGTGTTTTATACAAAAGCGCAATATGGGCTTTATTGTTCAGATTGATTTATGTTCACAATTTAGTTTTGATATTCAGATTTTTTTTTGGGGAACGCGAATGACACGGATTTATAAACGCTGATAAATACTGATTTTTAATAATCTACGAAAATCTGCGATGTTCACATCTGCGAAAATCTGCGTGCCATTTCTTAGCATAAACTCCTTGAACGGATAATGGCCAACATCAAACGACTTTTTTGTTTAGCTTGCAATACCATCAAATCTTCTATTAATCGGGAGGAAGTATGAAAATTGTTTCTATACTTTGCAAATCATAATTTTATAAAATTGCATTTATATGTCGAAAACACTGTGTAAACTCGTAAAACTGGACGTGCATAACGAAAAGCCTAAGAAATACGCCAAAAAAGTTAATAGCCCGAAGTATGTATGTGAAAATTGTGGCAGGGTAGCCAATGAAAAAAAATATCTGTGCGATCCTACCAAATTGAAACAAGCTTGAGCTGTATAATCCCCTCAATTTTAGCTGCAAAAAAAATCTACCCCAGAGAGTCTCATACAGAGTCTTACGAAGGTAGATTTTTACATTACTAGAATTTACTAATTGCAGCTATTTCACCAATCCTGATATTACTTTGAATACAGGAGTTTTGGATACTCGTGTGAGTTCAAACAGGATAGACTCGTAAGTGCTTATGATGGCGCCTTCCTGCCGCATCCTATCAAGGGCTACCAACTTGTCGGACAGGAAACGCGATGATACGCAATTTTGGACCACCACTGGAGTATAGCCCCGCTCTATGAGGTCTACCACGGTTTGCAATACGCACACATGGGTCTCTATTCCGGCTATGATCACAAATTTTTTCCCCAGCGAAGCCAGTTCCATATCAAATTTGGGTTCATCGCAGCAGCTGAAAGCCAGTTTCTCTATGGGGGCTACATCTGCAATATGGTCTTTTATGGGTTCTATGGTACTACCCAAACCATGCACATACTGCTCGGTTACTAGCATGGGTATGCCAAGTGCCTTCAAACCCTGAATCAGAATTTGTGTGTTCTTGGTCACCATTTCATTTTCATGTATCAAGGGGTGCAGCCTGCTTTGTATGTCAATCACCAAGCCTACCGAATCTGATGCAATTATTCGCATATTATTTTTTGTCTAAAAGTTCGTATCCAAAATATTTTCCTTTCTGAGTAGCAGGTATCCCGTTTATGAGCCAAGCAGGTGGTGGAGCATCTTTGAGGTAATAATCAAAAAACTGCATCATGCGTATGCTCAGGTCTTTGCGGTTGGGGCTGCTCTCTCGCTCGTTGTGTGGAGCGCCGTTGTAGTTGAGCATCCACACTGGCTTGTCGAGCCTGCGCATAGCTGTAAATAACTCTATGCCTTGGTACCAGGGTACTGCGCCATCGCCATCGTTGTGCCTCAGAAGCAAGGGAGTGGTTATGCGATCAACATAAAATATAGGCGAATTCTCAATGTATCTGAAAGGCCTTTCCCACAAGGTACCACCTATGCGGCTTTGGGTATTTTCGTACTGAAACATCCGACTTACACCTGATTCCCAACGTATTCCGCCATAAGCGCTTATCATATTGCTTACCGCTGCACCAGCCGATGCTGCTTTGAACAGTGAAGTTTGAGTCACCAGATAAGCTACTTGGTAACCGCCCCAACTTTGGCCTTGCAGACCGAGTTTGCTCACATCTATGTAGCTGCGCTGGTTGAGTAGTGCCAGTGTACCGCTCATGATGTACTCGTAGGCACTATGCCCGGGATAACCTTCTTTGTATCTGATGTTAGGCATGAATACAATATACCCGTTGCTCGCATATTCTGTTGGGTTTATAATGGATCGGCTTGGCTTGGGGCTATAGTGCAGGAACAAATCTTCGGACGAGCGTTCATAGAAATACACTATCATGGGGTATTTCTTTGTTGGATCCAGATTTTCGGGCAGATACAACAAGCCTTCTTCGGTGGTACCATCAGGGGTTATCCATTTGTACAATTCCACATTTCCCCAAAGGTAGTTTTCTTGCTGCGGATTGGCATTGGTGCACTGTTTTTGAGTTTTAAACTCATCGGCACTGAACCAAACATTCGGAAACTGATGGTAGGTAGATTTTGTGTAAATAAGTACATTCGCATCTTTGGCTTTTGTAAGGTTTCTTACTTCTGCAGCTTCCAATATAAGTTTCTCTGGGGTGTTGGCAACATTCAGATTCAATTTGCTGAAACCGCTGTATTTGGTTTCTTCGTTGAATGTTTGCACATAGAATGAGTTTCCAATAAATTCTTCGTCCAAGTCAAGTTTCTGGTATCTGTATTTGAGTTTATTGGCACGACCATGCCCATTGGTGAGATTCAAAATGGTTTTTTTGCCAGTAGCATCGGCAAGCCATATGTCGTACTTGTCGTATATGAGTAGTTGGTCGGTTGCTGTCCAACCGGCTGTTCCATGTGGGTATGCAGACATAGGTATATCCATATCTTCTTGGTAAAAAGGCGCACTTGCTTTATAAGTAAGTTTTATAGGCTGGAATATATTGCTGGGAGTTGCATACCAGTTGCTATCGTTGCTGTTGAAATATGCAAAATATTTTCCTGTGGCTGATGTGGTGGAAGCTCCCGAAAAACCTTTGATGAGCAACATTCTTTTTCCGGTATTTATGTCAATAGAGTATACATCGTTTTTGCCAGGCACCTGCCACGAAGTTTCCCGCTCATAGGGTGCAGAATTATATGAAAAACCTATATTCCCATCGCCTTTCAGGGTTAGGTCTATTTCTTGGCAAACTGAGTCGGCCAGTTGAATGGTCTTTTTGGTTGAAATGTGATAAACAGAAAGGTATGCCCGTTTGAGTTCTTTGTCCAAATTGAACAATTGTGAAGGTTGCAATTGGGGGTCGGTCCAGCTCCACAGGTCGAGTTTTACTTTTTCTTCGGGCAGCAGCGTGTCTTTGGGCTCTGGATAAGGCCTGAGGGCAACTTCAAAAAACAGGCGTGTGTCTTTTCTCGAGAAATACAATTTTCCGTTTTCGGCTACTGTCCAGTTTTTTGGAAATCCGGCTGTGAGTGTGTCCATTATTTTATAAAGTTTCCGTTCGGCACGTACCCACAAATAGAGGTTGAAAACCTTAGTTTCGGCAGTATCTTGGGTAGCTATATATGCAATATATTGTCCGCTGTTGTCGCACACTACTTTTTTTATCAATCCTTTCAGGGCCGTTATGCTATCGGTTTTCTGCGTTTCGGTATCGAAAACAAAGATGGAAGATTGAAGTAGTGTGTCGTTTTGTAGCTTTATATAGCTAATGGTTTTGCCGTTTCTCGAAATATCATATCCCAATACTTTGCTTATCTGAAAACGTGAGTTGCTGTTTGGGTTCAGAATTATCAAATCGGAAACTTTTGGGGCCTTTTTGTCGAATACTTTAGGCGTTTTGGGCTTTTTTTCGGTGCTGTCTTTGGGGGCTTGTTCGGATTGTTCGGTGGTTTCCTGCAATTGCACAGCCATCCACGACGATTTTTCGATGGCTTGCTTGTAGTCTTTTATTTTATCTATGAATATGAAACTGTCTTTTTGAAGCAGATAAATAGCCAAACTGTCTTTGGGCATTTTTTCTGCTTTGGTTTTGTTCAGTTTTAGTAAGCGTACTGTGTCATCGAAAGGTTTTATACGAAATGCCAAAAAATCGGAATTGGCAGAAAATTTCGGGAATGCTCCTCTTTGCCGGGCAAATATCAATTTTCCTGCATTGTCGTATAGTTGTAGTTCGCCATCACCGTCAAACGGGGTTATTTCTGTTCCTACCCACTTGCCATTGTTCGAAATTTGCCGGTTTTTTATTTCTTTCCAATTGTCCCATACTTCGGGGCCCAGCGGCTTTTTATTTGTTTGTGCTTTGGCCTGGAAGGCGCTGGTAAGCAGTAAAATAGTGATTGCTAAATATATATACTTCATTTTCATTATATAAGTAATTTTTAATTTTCAGAGT
>JAIFMY010000185.1 GCA_020048155.1 Bacteroidota bacterium | reverse complement strand
TACATACTGCCATCGGCTTTTGCAAGGAACTCAAATTTCATTTGTATTCCGGGTACTCTTTTGGGGAAATTGGGGATAAGATAATTTTTTATCACCATACCACTCTGTAGGTAGCCTTCTGCAAAATACTTACCTCCTATAAGGGTTGTCTGCGAATAGACTTTCAGTTGTGTATTTATGAAAAAAAGTATAGATAGACAGCAGAATAGCAAGTTTTTCATGCAAGTGTAGTATTGTATGTGATATAATAAACTACGGCCTGAATAGCTTATTGTTAGCCATCAGGCCGTAGCCATATGTATGAAGGTATTCAGATTACAGAATTAGGCTTCTGCTTTAGTATTGTCTTCTTTGATATAAATAGAGGCCAGAACACCACCGGTAAGTACCAATAATATAATGGAAAGCGAGAGGAGTGCAGGTATTTTGTAGTAGTGCAACAAGAGCATTTTTACCCCCACAAAGGCAAGAATAATCACCAAACTGAGTTTTATGTACCTGAATTTGTCCATGAAGGCAGCAAGCACAAAATACAAAGAGCGCAAACCGAGAATGGCAAATACATTGGAAGTGAATACTATAAATGGGTCTGTAGTAATGGCGAATATAGCAGGAATGCTATCTACCGCAAACATCACATCTGTGGTTTCTACTACCAGCAGTACTATGAAAAGTGTTGTAATTGCTCTTTTGCCATCTATCACCGTGAAAAAATTACCATGTGAATAGTCTGTACTCACTCTGTAAAATTTCTTAACGAATTTAATGATTGGATTTTTGTCGGGTTCTACATGTCCATCGTCGTGTCTGAGCATTTTTATAGCAGAGTATATAAGCAACGCACCGAAGAAATAGGTAACCCATGCAAACTCGCGAATAAGGGCTACACCAACCAGAATCATAACACCTCTGAGAACGAGTGCTCCCAGAATACCCCAGAACAGGATACGATGTTGATATTTTTGTTCAATTTTGAAATATCCGAAAATGACTGCAATCACAAAAATGTTGTCGAGGCTAAGCGATTTTTCGATGAGGTAACCGGTGAAAAACTTGAGGGCAGCAGTACCGCCATCGTCATATTCGCCAAAATGTGTAGCGATATTCAGCCAGTTGTGCTCGTACATAAAATATATAAGCACGTTGAAAACCAGGGCCGAAGCTATCCAAATCATAGTCCATTTCAGCGCTTCCTTGGTAGAAATGACCTCCGAGTCTTTGTGAAAGACACCCAAATCGAGGAATAGCAGGAAAAATACCAGTGCCAGAAAGCCAATCCAAATAAAAATATCCATATATAAGTGTTTAAATATTAATCAAAACCATTTTTTTCGACGCATATATACAAGCATAAAACTTGCGCTTGTAATCATTAGTAACAACAGAATGGGGTAGCTGTATGGATAGGAAATTTCAGGCATATATTTGAAATTCATGCCATACAGACCTGCAAGAAAAGTGAGGGGAATGAAAATGGTGGAAATAATGGTGAGTGTTTTCATCACCTGATTGTTTTCGGTTCCCATTTTAGTGTGGTGCAGTTCAATGAGGTTGTTCAGCAAGTCGCGTGTTGAGTCCAGATTGTATTGTATATGCACCAGATGATCGTAAATATCTCTGAGGTATGTAACAAGTGTAGGAGATACCAGACTGTGTTTTTCGCTGCGTATTTTGCTTATTCCTTCGCGCAGTGGGTCAGTATATCGGCGGTATTGCTGCAATTCTACCCTGAGCATCATTATTTCTTTGTAAGTAGTCTGGTCGCGGTTGCTTAGCAGAGAGTCTTCTATTTCTTCGAGCTCATCGCGCAGCATTTCTACTACATTCAGGTAGTGATCTACTATCTGGTCTATGATGGAATAAAAAAGATAGTCGTTTCCGTGCTTTCTGTGTCGCGAAAAATTATGTGATATCTTCTTTACCAATTCCTCAAAAATAGGATTTTCCGTACTTTCGTGAAATGTGAAAATATTGTTCTGGGTGAGAATGATATTGAAGTGCTCAGGTTCAATGTCGCGGCGGTGATTTATGCGAAAAACCTTACAAGTGAGGTAGATATAGTTTTCGGCTATTTCTACTTTAGGCAAGTGCTGTGTATTGAGTATATCTTCCGAAATAAGGTGGTGAATTTCGTAAGCGTTGGCTATGCTTTCAACCAATTCTGTAGATTGTATGGGTAGAATCCACCAATTGCAATACTTTTTCTTTACTTTTTGGCTTATTTGTTCAAAAGTCAAGTTTGCTTTATCTTGAAATTCATTTTCGTTGTACTGTACAAATCTTATCACAGACAGGTGTTTTTGCGGTGCGAAGTTATGAATAAACTGATCATTCCGGCAATTTGAATTGCTTGATATTTTGTTAAAAAAAAGTAGTAGAGTACAATATAAAAAGAAGTGTATTGAAAACCTGCTAAAGCGTTTGTGGCAAAAAAACAGGCAGTATTTTGTGCACACAACATACAGTGGCAGGCAAAAAACCGCGCAATTCACCATCGGGGCTTAGTGGACGTGCATCGCCTTGTATATGTATTTCTTTGGTCTGGAAATGTTTTATTTTTTTGTCGGTTATATGTGTCCCTTCAAATATTTTGGAGAAAAGTTGCAAAAGCTTTATTCTGCCCATTTTTTCGGCTAGGGTTACATCAAGCATTCCATCGGCAAAGTTGGCATTCGGCGCCATTTTATAATTTCCGCCTGTGAATTTGGTATTAGATACTTCAACCAACAAATTCTGGTGGTCGAAGTTTTCACCATTGCACGTGAAGTGCAGGGTATTGTTTTTCATGAATATCAGGTTGTACAATACACCTATATTATAGGCCATTTTTCCTGTTTTTTTCCACTTGTTGGCTATCTCCAGTACATCGGTTACAAAACCCAGGCCCCATATATTGGCAAAATAAAATGAATCGGTGTTTGTTTTGCAAAATCCAAGGTCTACCATGCTTATGTGTTTATCTACAATTATTTGCAGGGCTTCTTCGGTGTGGTTTATTGTAAGTCCGTATTCGAGAGCAAATGAGTTTCCGGTTCCGGCAGGTATTATGCCTATAGGTGGTTTGGTGGCAGATGTATTGGCCATATATCCGTTCACTATTTCAAACAAAGTACCATCGCCACCTACACACATAATGGCATCAAATGCAGTCAGGTCTTTGTTTGTGAGAAAAACCGTTGCATCGCCTGCACATTTTGTCTCGTACCATTCTGCAACTATGGTGGTACGCGTAAGGGCTTGTGTAAGTTTATTTTTGTGTACTACTGCTTTTTTTCCACCGGCAGCCGGATTGTATATTATAAGTGCTTTCATTTACAGTAACTATTTGTAAGGTAGTTTTTTATGCACAAAATCTCAAAACGGATTTTTAGTTTGGCTTATAAATTTTGTTTCCATTATATCTATGAGTTCGGCCAAATAATTTGGCTTTTCGAGCACCCGCATGCCATACCAACTAAATATTTCGCCATCTACATGCAGTATATGTGCATCGGGAAAAATAAACTCCAATTCGAGTTCATGCTTTGGGGAGAAAGTATATGGTTCGGAGGCCAAAAGTATAAATTTTGGTTTAAGTGTGCTCAATTGGTCCAAAGTAAAGTCGGGATAATTTTTGCTTTCATGTGCTGTTATGTTCCTGAAATTGAGCTTTTCCAGAATACTACCGGTATAAGTATTTTTGTTTACCGAAATATAAGGCGAGCGCCATAGCAGATATAGCACATCCACTTTTTTAAGCATTATAGGAATTGAATTCATTTTATTGAAGAGATTCAATGCCAATTCTTTGGCTCTTTCCTGGCAGTCCAAAAGCTTGCCCAGTGTGTGTACCATAAGCACCGATTCTTCGAAATTGCGTACATGGGTCACATATACAGGCACAAAAGTTTCGAGCTTGGCTATATCCTGCTTCAGGTTCTCATCCTTATTCGCTATCACCAGATCTGGCTGCAAAGCCTCTATTTCCGAAACATGTACATGCTGGGTGCCACCGATTTTGGGCAGGTATGCCACGAGACTTTCCGGGTATTTACAATAGTTGGTACATGCTACAACAGATTCTTCATCAGTTATATATGCTACTATTTCGGTAATGGATGGCACCAGGCAGATAATACGCTTTGGTTTCTGCTTCAGGGTGAGACTGCGCCCTGCATCGTCGGTTATTTGAAGTGGGTAGCTCATGTTTACTAATGGCTGATTGGGTAAGTATTTAGAACTGAAATTTGCATAAAAATACTAATTTTGCTGATAAACACATCAAACTTTTAATCTACAATGTTGGCCTTGCGGTATGTTTGGCATTTGCTTTGGAGATTGAATAGTAAAACCAATTGTTTATGAAATATTTTACACCCCGTTTCATATCTCTGCTTGTATTCTTCGTTGCCTTGAGTTTGTTTCAGCAATATGCCTGTGCTCAGACAGTAGGTATAAGGGGGAAGAATAATACATACAAGTGCGACTCCCTCTATCAGGATTCGCTTGTAATAGCAGTGGTAGCCGACCCTATAACCCGCAATGAGTTGATAGTGGCCAAAATGGCGGTGGATACGCTGGGAAATTTTGTAGGTTACTTCAATCTGGATGAGGTAAAGTATGCGTCCATTTCTTTTGGGGTTTTCAAAGGTTATATTTATTTGGTACCGGGCAAGAGCTACGAAATAAGTTTCCCCGACCGAAAGATGAAAGATGCAGCAGATTCCATCAATCCTTTTTTTGAACCGGCTGAGTTTTATATCAATATTCTGAACACCGAACCAGGGGAAGTTAATAGGGCTATACAGCGGTTCGACAACAATTATTCAAAATTCTTGGACAGGTACTACCAAACCATCGTAAAACAAGCTTACAGAGCCCGTTTGGATACTGCAGAGATATTTTTTGCCAACATGTTTACCGATGTAACCAACCCTTATTTTAAAGACTATTTTGCTTATACATTCAACGATTTGAAATATACAGCAGTGGAGCGCAACCGACGAAATGCTTTTGTAAAGTTTTTTGCAGGAAAACCATTGCTGCTCAACAATACGGCATACACCTCGCTCATAAATCAGCTAGCCGACAATTATCTGGATGAAATATACGGGGAGGATACTACCCAAATACTCAATAAAATATTGCTTGGGCCGGCCCCAACTCAGCAATTGCGCCAAAGTCTGGCCAATAGCACAGGTTTGCCTCAGGGCGATGTGCTTGATTATGTAGTGCTAAAGTGCGTGTATGATGCCATATATTCCAATAAGTACAATGATACACTCCTCATAAGGGTTATAGATGAATACAGCAATCGGGGAACATTTCCGAAATTGGTTGACATAGCTAAAAGCATAAAGGAAAAAACTACTAAGCTGATGGTTGGTTTTCCCGCACCACAGTTTACGTTGTATGATACCGAAAATTCATTGGTCTCGCTCAGCGATTATCTTGGATCATATGTGTATCTGGTATTCGGAAACATGCGAAGCTATTCATTTGTAAAGGAATTGGGGCTTATCAATACTTTATATGAATCGTATATGGATTCGCTGGTGGTAATTACGATCAGTGCCGACGAAGATTTTTCGAAAACGCTGGAACAATATCGGAAGTATGAATATGCATGGAGTTTGCTACATATTGGAAAACAGCCCGGAATTTTAACTGATTATCAGATCCGGTTTTTTCCAACCTGCTATCTGATAGATCCTGAAGGGAAACTGTTTTTGGCGCCTGCGCCTGCGCCATCAGAAGGTTTTGACTATATGTATTCTAATATGATAAAAGAAATAAAACGGCGAGAACTGCGTGAGCAGAATCGCCGTTAATGGTATTTTGAATAAATGTGTTGCGCAGTTGGCCTAGTGCCCCTCGTGTTGGTAATTCGACTCATAGGCTTCGTGTAACCAGCCCATCAGGCGAGAATCAACCTGTAAGTCAGAATTAATATTTATGAAATTTGAATGAGAAGATTTTCCAACTTGTGCAGTTCTTGCTATGCGTTGGTCTTCTAATTTTCTACGAAGTACTATTTCAACTTCAAGGTGGTCGTTGGTAGGTTTTAATGTACAAAAAGTACTAAGAGCGGCTACGTGCAGTGCATTGTGCGTAGGATCTACCCTTACACCGTCCCATTTGTAAACTTTATCCAATAAGACGTGTGCAATTTTGCCAATACTAACCGGGGATTGTTCCAACACTTCCGCTATGGTTGGAAGATGGTGAACTGGTTCATTTTTATCCAGCTCGTGTTCAGCGTTTTTTACATTCATAGTTTTTGTTTTTATATTGTTAAACCTGCATTTTGAATTACATCGAACAATGATGCGTACATATTATTCGTAAATTTATTAATTTCATTTGTATTGCACCAAAAAACTTCCTCAATACCTTCATCTTTTTCTGCTTTTATTTTATCTTTTGAATTTCCTTTCATTACATACCAATTTGTTTTTTTTAAATGCCTTTTATCTATGTGCATATAGGTGTGAAAGGTTGGGTGCAAAGTCTTTTGAATACTCAAATGCTTTAATCCTGTTTCTTCTTTTACTTCCCTCAATGCTGTTTGCTCGATTGTCTCTCCTTTTTCGGTATGCCCCTTCGGTAAATCATACACTCCGTTTCGCTTCATAATCAAAACCCGACCGTGCTCATCGAAAACCAATCCGCCGGCAGCCTCTACATAGGTAAAAATGCTCTTAAAATGGTCGACCATATGGTCATAATCATCGTTGAAAAGACACACCTTGTTCCATTGCGGTACATCATCAAAATTCTCGATAAACATCTGTAAGTTTTCTATGGACGAATATCTGTAAAATAAATGTATATCTTTCCTGTTCAGGATATTGGCCTCTCTATCGAGGTATATTGTTCTATTTCCAAAAAATATTTTATACATTTGCAACATGAATAATACGAGTATAAATATAGCAAAGCAGCTCCTACAAATTTATGCAATTAAATTAAATCCTGCAAGCCCTTTTACATGGGCTTCGGGGCTGCGATCACCAATTTATTGCGATAACAGGCAGACCTTGTCTTATCCGGATATAAGGGCCTCTATAAAAAATGCTTTTGTAGATACGTTGGCCCGCGAGTTTCCAAATGTTGAACTGATAGCAGGGGTTGCTACCGGAGGCATAGCCATAGGAGCCATACTTGCCGATGCGCTAAATTTACCATTTATTTATGTAAGAACTTCTGCCAAACAACATGGTTTGGGCAATCAGATTGAAGGTTTTTTTACACCCGGTCAAAAAACGGTGGTAATAGAAGATCTGATATCAACTGGCAGCAGTAGCTTGCAGGTCGTAGATGTGCTCAGAGGTGCCGGAGTAGATATTCTGGGTATGGTATCTATCTTTTCTTATGGTTTCCAGCGTAGTGTCGACAATTTTGCAAAGGCTGATTGCAAGTTATTTTCGTTGAGCAACTACCAGGATTTACTGTTGGCTGCCATCGAAACCGGATACATAGGCCAGGAGCAATTGAGCGCGCTGAAAAGCTGGAGCCGCGACCCCGAAGCATGGTCGGCGCAGTTTAAGGTGTAATGAGTTGCTTGTCAAGTACTTTTTGCTGGATTTCAAATTCATTTTCTTTCATCGATACTTTAGCTGTGAAAAAATCTAGTTTCACTTGGTGTACCTGTGTGGCATATTCTATCATATCTGGAAAGAACAAATTGAAATCTGTACGAAAATCTTCGTAGTTGTTTCTCAGCACACGCATAGCAAAAGCAGTTTCATCGGGCAGCGATGTATACTTCGACATTCTGTCCAAAGAACTTTTTACGCCTTTCAGATGGGCGTATGATGCAAATTTGTTGCGGGCTATAAGGTAGGGGAGTATACGCTTCAGCCTGTCGGGCAATATGCCGTAATGCTTGATAAGCACATAGTAGCTGTGTCTTATGAATTTAGACAATGATTCATCGGAATAAGTTTTCCATTCAACCGACAGATAGTGATCGTAAAAAATATCGGTGATAACGCCGCTGTATTTATGATATTTCTTGCGAAGTCTCTCCATACTCAATCGCACCTGATCATGATGATCCGTGAAAAAATCGATCTGGCGGTGCAACATGATTCCCTTGCGAATTTCTTCGGGGTATTTTTTATATTCCGCCCCTTTGACAAAATCGCCAATGAAATTGCCAACCTTCAGTTCATCCGATTGGCCTGATAAATATAAGTGCGCCAGAAAATTCATCTGGGAGTTCTAAGTTGATGTAATATTTGGTAATAGGAACAAAATAGAAAATAAATCTGAATGCAGCAATTTTTATTACCAAAATTGGACATATTTTCTTCTTACAAGATTCATTAACCCCTCGCATAGTTGCTTGCCTGTAGTACTATTTTTTATGTTGCTTAACATAGATTTTGGGTTATTTGAATAAGTGTTTGAATATGAGTATTATAATATGATTGTGCTGTTTTATATGCTTTTTAACAGCAAAGCCAAAATACTATATAAGCCTATATTTGTGCACAAATCGTTATAAACTTAATAAACATATTTTATGTCAAAAAAACGTGTAATTATCATAGGTGCTGCAGGTAGAGATTTTCACAATTTCAACACCTATTTCCGTACCGATAGCAATTTCGAAGTAGTAGCTTTTACAGCAGCTCAGATTCCTGATATCGATGGTCGTAAATATCCGAAAGAACTTGCCGGTGAGTTGTACCCAGCTGGTATTCCTATTTTTGGCGAAGAAGAACTTCCAAGACTTATAATAGATTTGAAAGCCGATATTTGCGTTTTCTCTTACTCAGATGTTACTTACAACAAAGTAATGGGCATGAGTGCCATAGTAAATGCAGCCGGAGCTGATTTTATGCTTTTGGGACCAAACAAAACCATGATACCTAGCAACAAACCAGTGATAGCTGTTGTGGCTACCCGTACCGGTTGTGGTAAAAGCCAAACCTCGCGCAAAGTGGTTGAATATCTGATGAAAAAAGGTTTGAAGGTTGTGGCCGTACGTCACCCTATGCCATATGGCGACCTTGTAGCTCAGAAAGTACAGCGTTTTGCTGAAGTGGCCGATCTCGAAAAACACAAATGTACTGTAGAAGAAATGGAAGAGTACGAACCCCACGTAGTGCGCGGAAACGTGATTTACGCTGGTGTTGATTACGAAGCCATACTTCGCGCTGCTGAACAAGATCCTAAAGGATGCGACGTTATTCTTTGGGATGGTGGAAACAATGACTTCCCATTCTACAAAACTGATCTCGTGGTTACAGTTGCCGATCCACACCGCCCAGGCCATGAACTTAGCTACTACCCGGGTGAAGTAAACCTTCGCATTGCCGATGTAGTGGTTATAAACAAAATGGATAGCGCATCGCCTGAAGGAATACAAACCGTACGTGAGAGCATAGCCAAAGTGAACCCCAATGCTATAGTGATAGACGGAGCTTCTCCAATCAGAGTTGACAATCCTGCTCTTATAAAAGGAAAACGTGTATTGGTAGTGGAAGATGGTCCAACCCTTACTCATGGTGAAATGAAAATAGGTGCAGGTATAGTAGCTGCGAAAAAATATGGTGCTGCTGAGCTTGTAGACCCACGTCCTTATACTGTTGGTCGTCTTTCTGAAACTTTCCGCATTTACCCAAACATTGGTACCCTGCTACCTGCTATGGGATACGGTGAGCAACAACTCAAAGACCTTGAAACCACCATCAACAATACCGATTGCGATGCAGTGATCATAGGTACACCTATAGACCTGAACCGCATCATCAAAATCACCAAACCTACCACCCGTGTGTATTACGATCTGATGGAGATTGGCGATCCTAACCTGGATCAGGTTCTCGATGAGTTTATTGCAAAACATAAATTAGCGAAATAAGACCTTATATCCTTATCTGAATATTAAATGGTACCCGCTGTCAGTTTTCTGGCGCGGGTATTTTTGTTTTACAAATGCTATCCGCTTAGCGGTGGCTGAGCTTGTCGAAGCCTAAGCCTTTGCTCTATTTACCCAGGGCGTTGCCCCGGGCTGGTATCTTACGCTCTTTCAGAGCTACCCAATTGTAATTACCAGCACCATAGCACTGAAGGCGCGTAATCCTTAGCATAGGGCAGCGCTCTATGTCAACATGCCATATCCTATTTTAAAAGCTCTGAAAGAGCGCAAGCATATTATGAGAATAAATGAATGCACAATTTAATCTTTTGCAATTCTTTCAGGCATTTAATCTTTTACTTTTTTCTTGATAAAAAGCTCTAAAAATTCAAGTCCAATAAAAACGCTCCATGCTTTTCAAAAGTCGTTCATCTTTAGCTTCATGCTTATATTTACTTTGTTTTCTTGCTAAATCTTATTCAGTTACCAAAAATGAATTAGTTCGCTCAATTGATTTTCTAAAGTCTATGATACTTTTAGGTTCTCTTCCAACACCAAATAGCATTTCAGAAATATGAGGTATGAAGAAATAGTACTTGCCGTTTTTCATACCAACTTTGTAGAATACTTGAATAAATAAACTCACTTTATGGATATCATTTAATTTTACGTTTTCCAATCTGTTGATGCTTTTAAAATAAGCATATTCTGTAGTGTAATATACTACCTTGATTTTGAGTAAAATTAATATGCCCAAGACGGCCACAGTAGTTGCAAATATGCTTATTAGTATGCCAATCATTCTTATATCGGCCGGTATTACGATAAATATCAGATAATTAAAAACTAATATAAATCCTAATATAAAGGATGATACTACATATCTATAGAATTCTGTGAGCCTACTCGACAAATGCGTGTGATTTGATGTTATTTGTAAGTCAGTATTATTTGGGATTGAAAATACTAAATTGCCAATTATCAAGAGTATACCCGTAATTGTCAAAATAATACCTATAACTACTAAATCTATGATACCGGGTGACACTAATAATTTCAACATTATCCCAAGTGTTAAAGTCACTATTCCAAGAACAAAACACAAAATACCCATATATTTTCCCACTGCTCTCATAATTTCATATTTCAATAGTAATTCTTTTTTATAAACGGACTACAGTTTCGTATGTATCATTTCGCCAAAATTGGCGTCCTCACTTGCAAATATATCAAAATTATTACCTCGTGCTGCACTCTTGATACCAGCGGCATCAAAGGTTTATAGCATCGTTTTGTAGAGAAGCTTGTACCACCCCGAACTGGGCTCGAAGATTTCATGCGATTGGGGTGGCGCCTCGGGTATTGGGGCGGATATATATTGTGAGGTGTCAATATTGCAGCCATTTAAAATAAAACACGACAAAATTTCAGTAGATTGAATGCTATAAGCCTGATTAGTATGTAATTATGTCATGAACATGGCATTGGTACACAAATTGAAAATGGGTATATGAAAACAAATTAATTCACATGTTTAACTTAATAATAGGAGAACCAAGTTATGACACTTAT
>JAIFMY010000034.1 GCA_020048155.1 Bacteroidota bacterium | reverse complement strand
GAATTTAGTATATACGGTGCTATAGGAAACAATGAGTATTGGGAAGAATGTAAACAAGTGATGAGCCAACTACCCGTAAATGTGAAAGCTACTTACAAGGGGGTACTTCATACCGAAAAGGTTGTTGAGATAATAAAACTATATCATTTTTTGTTTTTGCCAAGCACTGGCGAAAATTTCGGGCATTCCATCGCAGAATGCTTAATGCAAGGTTGCCCGGTGATTATTAGTAATAACACTCCATGGACCAATCTTTTTCCTGCTGGAGTAGGGTGGGATTTACCTCTTGAAAATCCCCAGCTATTTGAAAACGCATTATTATCTGCGGCTCAAATGGAACAAGCACAATACACAGAAATGTCGGTGCATGCCATCAATTATATTACTCAGAAGTTAAACATAGAGGAAATCAAACACAAATATTACTTATTATACTCATGAAAGAAACCGATTTGTCATCATTTCCAAAAACATTGAATGCTGGAGCGGGTAAAGTAAAACTACTTCTGTGGTATTTTGCAAATGCGCTGGTATTGAATAGTTATTTCTTACCAATTTCAATTGTAAAATGCTGGTTGCTCAGATTGTTTGGTGCCCGAATAGGCAATTCTGTAGTAATAAAACCCCGAGTGAATATAAAATTCCCATGGAAATTGAGTATCGGAGATAATACTTGGATTGGTGAAGGGGTTTGGATAGACAATCTGGATCAGGTAACTATTGGCAAAAATTGCTGTTTGTCGCAAGGATCTATCATCATTACGGGCAACCACAATTATAAGAAAACTACATTCGATCTGATTACTAAACCAATAGTGCTCGAAGATGGAGTATGGCTTGGTGCTGGCAGTATGGTATGTCCGGGAGTAATAGCTCAAAACCATGCCTTGCT
Organism: Bacteroidota bacterium; assembly: GCA_020048155.1. Classification (GTDB taxonomy): domain Bacteria; phylum Bacteroidota; class Bacteroidia; order Bacteroidales; family DYOH01; genus JAIFMY01. Next base: position 10,602 of record JAIFMY010000034.1, on the reverse strand, counting down.
TACCATGGGCTCAGTAGCTACCCATGGTATGCTGGCATATACAGTATATAAAGGAAATCCTGCGGTAGAATATAAAAAACGTATAATTGAATGATTTAATTACTATTCTAATTAAACTTCAGCATTCTTTATATCCTCAGCCTTTAGTTTCTCAATATTGTCAAATTTCAATTTAATTTTTTCCAACACTTTCTTTTCTATCTTGTTCAGACTTCGCATTTTACCATACAATTCCTCAGCTCTTAAGTTATATGCATAAGCGGCTTCTTCGGCGGTATCAAATCTTCCCAGAAAATGACGCTTATTTTTCACATATATTACAGCTTTGAATTTTCCGTTCGTTGTTTCAGAAACACCTCTGAACTTTGTTTTTCCTTGTACGTATTTGGTATTTCTGATAAGCTTGCTTCTCACTACCCATTCCAGATTTTCAAGCCGGCAGTCTTTGTTGTTCCCATTTTTAAACTGTACATACAACGGCTCGTTAGATTCTGGCTTTATCATGAATCGTTCTGCAATAAGCCTGTGCAGATAAATAGTTTCAACTTTGTAGGTGCCGTTTACTTGTCTCCAGTGCTTCTGAAAGAACGTGTACCCAAGTGAATGTTCCCGTAAGTTGATTACAAAACCAATGTTTACAAGGTAAGGATTCGTAGTCAGGTATTCAAATACCTGGCTATCAACCGTAACTGGTGAATCCGTGTTTTTAAGTTTTAATTTTACTAGCATTTAGATAAATATATATTGGCGACATGAAAATCATAAATGTGTAGAGCCATACAAAAGCGAGAATCCTGAAATTAAGCTAACATTTTTAACTCAATTGTCAGTTATTGGATTGAAAGTATTGGCTATATTATGCTGGCTAAGTATAATTCTTCTCTACACCCCTAAATTAGTTTATTCATCACAATATGTCAATAGTTTAAGCAAGGTATAACAAAATTAAACAAATGAGAATGTAAATGTTATAAAAATGTTAAAAATTGAATTACAGAGTCAAATGAAGTATTTACATTTCTCATACTTCACTATTCAATCGCTAGCGTATGCAACCGAGCTCTGATATGGAATGATTTGAAATATAAATTTGCCATATGCGTTTTTAGAATTAATTTTGAACCTTAATTCATTAGTATTACATTATTATGATTGGATCAAAACGTATAGCAGTTGTTTTGCCTGCATACAATGCCGAAAAAACCCTTGAACGAACATACAATGAAATACCTCTTGATATAGTAGATGAGGTAATTTTAGTGGACGATTCGAGCAAAGACAATACCGTGGAGTTGGGTAAAAATATAGGAATCAGGCATATAATAAAGCATGAAAATAATAAGGGATATGGTGGAAACCAGAAATCTTGCTACAACAAAGCTCTTGAATTGAATGCTGATATCGTAATAATGCTCCATCCGGATTATCAGTATACACCTCAACTTATTCATTCAATGGCATATCTTATTGCCAATGGGGTGTATCATGTTGTATTGGGATCCAGAATTTTGGGGAAAGGTGCCTTAAAGGGAGGTATGCCATTATATAAATACTTCTTCAATAGGTTTCTTACACTCAGCCAAAACATAATCATGTGGAAGAAACTCTCCGAATACCATACCGGATATCGTGCTTTCTCGAAAGAAGTGCTTGAACGTATTAATTTTAATGCAAATTCCGACGATTTTGTTTTTGACAACCAAATGCTTGCGCAGATTTTTTATGCTGGGTATGAAATTGCTGAAATTACTTGCCCAACTAAGTATTTCGAGGAGGCTTCTTCTATCAATTTTAAGCGCAGCATGATATATGGTATAGGTGTTCTCAAGACATCTATGATGTACAGGTTGCAGCGCATGAAGCTGGTCAATTACAATATTTTCAAAATACTGAAGTAACTGCATTTAAGCTAAACTGCTATATCTGCCTTTATGAGTGGGTGTGAGTTGTAATTCAGCAACTTTATATCCTCGTACCTGAAATCATCTATCTCCTTTATTTCGGTATTCAATTGCAATATTGGTAACTGCATAGGCTCGCGTTGCAATTGAGTTTTTACCTGCTCTATATGATTCTTATATATATGTGCATCACCCAGTGTGATGATGAGCTCCTTCGCCCTGAGGCCGGTGACTTGCGCTACCATATGTGTGAGCAGCGCATAAGAAGCTATATTGAATGGTACTCCCAGAAATATATCTGCACTTCGCTGATACATTTGGCAGCTCAAATTGCCGTTTTCTACATAAAACTGGAACAGGATATGGCAGGGTGGAAGTTTCATATCGTCTATACTGCCTACATTCCAGGCGCTTACAATATGCCTGCGCGAATTTGGATTGCTTCTGAGCGATGATACTACTTGGCTCAACTGGTCTATGTGTACATTATCTGAAGTTGGCCATGAGCGCCACTGATAGCCATATATTGGACCAAGTTCGCCATTCTCATCGGCCCATTCATTCCATATACTTACACCATTTTGTACCAGGTACTCCACGTTGGTAGAACCGTTTATAAACCACAAGAGCTCATGTACTATCGACTTGAAATGCACTTTTTTAGTGGTAACAAGGGGGAATCCCAGACTAAGGTCGAAGCGCATCTGGTAACCGAAGTAGCTGAGAGTACCTACACCGGTACGGTCTTCTTTTGAGGTGCCTTTGCTAAGTACATGGCTCAATAAATCGAGATATTGTTGCATAATATTTTCGGGTTTGAAAAAAACACCCTTAAAATAAATCTTTTCGGGAGTTTGGGATAATGAAATAGCTCAAGAAAATATAAACAATACAAACTGGTCACAGAGTTTACTCTTTGTCCAATTTTCTGTTATTAATTTCATCTCGTATGCGCGATGCTTCTTCGTAGTTTTCCTGTTTTATAGCATCCTCAAGCTTTATATTTAGTTCATTGAGGCTTAAGGTAGCATATAAACTATTGGGAGTAGTTTCTGATGCAGATGAACTCTGCTTCGAAGCAATATTTTCACTCAGATGAATACCAGCCTTTTGCATCACATCTTCAGTAGTATATATAGGGCATTCAAATCTGAGAGCCAATGCAATGGCATCTGAGGTGCGGGAGTCAAGTGCCACGCGTGTATTATTCTGCTCACATATTATTTCGGCGAAGAAAGTACCGGCTTCTAGCTTGGTTATTACTACTTCTACAATCTCTACCTTGAACTGTTTTGCAAAGGCAAACATCAGATCAGCACTAAAAGGGCGGGCATATTTGTAACCTTCCAGGTGCAAGGCTATGGCTTGAGCCTCTGTGGCACCTATTATTATAGGTATACGCCTGTTTCCAACTTCTTCAACCAATACTAGAGCATAGGCGCCAACCTGAATCTGGCTGTATGAAACTCCAACTACGTTGAGTTTTATTTTCTTCATTTTTTTGTAACAAATACATTCGTTGATTAAGGCAAAAGTAATATTTTTTTGTATCCCTATTTACTAAATTTGAACTAAAGATATAAAAAAGCCGTATATAGGACAAGAGCATGTTTTGTACTTTTTTACTACAAAGTAAAAATTGAATATGAATGAAAATCTTTCAAAAAACAGCTCTAATTTATTTTGAATTCTGGTTGATAGTCATTACTTTTGCCACCCAAATCTTTTATATGGGTTACTAAGAATTCATCGCAATTCACCCAATAAATTAAAACAGTTGAAATTATGTACGCAATCGTAGAAATCGCGGGACAACAATTTAAAGTTGAAAAAGACCGCAAAGTTTATGTGCATCATCTTGATTTTGAAGAAGGTGCTCAGGTAGAGTTTAATAAAGTATTGCTCGTAAGCAACGATGGCAAAGTAAAAGTAGGAAACCCTACTGTAAGTGGTGCCACCGTTAAAGCTAAAGTACTTGGTCATATGAAGGGTGATAAGGTTATCGTTTTCAAGAAAAAACGTAGAAAAACCTATCAAGTGATGAATGGCCACAGACAGCAGCACACACAATTACTTATTGAAGAAATATTGGCTTAACGTATTAAAATTTAAATTTCATGGCACACAAGAAAGGGGCAGGTAGTTCCCGCAACGGTCGCGAATCTGAAAGCAAACGTCTTGGCGTTAAGATTTTTGGCGGACAATTAGCCAAAGCCGGTAACATTTTGGTAAGACAAAGAGGTACTGTACATTTTCCTGGTGAAAATGTAGGATTGGGTAGAGATCATACATTGTTTGCTTTGGTAGACGGTGTAGTTGCTTTCCGTAAATCAACTATGGATAAGTCATATGTTTCAATTGTTCCGTTCGAAGAGCAGGCAGCTGAATAATTATACAACTTACTAAATAAAAAGTCCTGCGCATTGATATCAATTCGCAGGATTTTTTATTTTTGATAATCTGATATTTAAACTACATAATTTTCGAAAGATGTTAACAATTAGCTATTTAAGAAATAATACAGACGAAGCTATTCAACGTCTGCAAATTAAAAATATTGATGCACGCGATTCTATTTCCGCCATATTGAACCTCGATGACAAAAGAAAAGCTGCTCAAACTACTTTAGACAACTGTCTGGCCGCACTTAATAATTATTCTAAAGAAATAGGAATACTCATGAAACAAGGCAAAGCCGATGAATCTGCCCAGGCGAAACAAAAGGCAGCCGAATTAAGCGATGAGTCTAAAGTGTTGAGAAACAATTTGGTGGATATTGAGAAACAGATTGATGAGCTTATTGTAAAACTCCCCAATGTCCCACATATAAGCGTGCCCAAAGGACGCACACCTGAAGACAATGTGGTAGTGCGCTCGGGTGGTCAGATGCCTGTGCTTCCCGAAAACGCAAAACCCCACTGGGATTTGATTACTCAATACGATATTATTGATTTTGAATTGGGAAACAAACTTACCGGAGCTGGGTTTCCTGTATACAAGGGCAAAGGTGCCAAATTGCAACGTGCCCTTATCAGTTTCTTCCTCGATAACGCTATAGATGCAGGATACCGAGAAGTGATTCCTCCTTTGTTGGTAAACGAAGCTTCCGGCTTTGGTACTGGGCAGCTACCCGACAAAGAGGGGCAGATGTACCATGCAACTGCCGATAATTATTACCTTATACCTACTGCCGAAGTGCCTGTTACTAATATTTTCAGGGACGAAATAGTAGCCGGTGCACAACTACCTATTAAATATACTGCATACACACCTTGCTTCAGACGCGAAGCCGGAGCATGGGGTAGGGATGTAAGAGGACTCAATCGTCTACATCAATTTGATAAAGTTGAAATAGTGCAAGTTGCCAACCCCGAAGGCTCTTACGACCGCTTGGAGGAAATGGTGAGCCACGTAGAGTCTATTGTGCAGAAACTCGGACTTCCTTACCGAATACTAAAGCTATGCGGTGGCGATATGAGTTTTACATCTTCACTTACTTACGATTTTGAGGTGTATTCTGCCGCTCAGCAAAGATGGCTCGAAGTAAGTTCTGTATCCAATTTTGAAACTTTTCAGGCAAACAGACTAAAACTCAGATATAGAGATGAGGCTACTAAAAAATCAGCACTTGCTCATACCCTCAACGGCAGCGCTTTGGCTTTGCCTCGAATTGTAGCTGCCATACTCGAAAACAATCAGACAGATAAAGGAATTAAAATTCCCGAAATTTTAGTACCTTATACCCGTTTTGAATATATCAATTGATTAAATCATTGAATCATTTGGTATTTTCAAATTTTATATCTGTAATGTACAAATTTTAGAAAAGTGAATATAAATAAATACATACAAGAACTTCTTGTAACGCACAGTTCAGTAGTATTGCCGGGCGTGGGGCTTATTCAAGCCTCACACAAATCGGCAGAAATGGACTCAAACAATAATCTCTTAGCACCCGGACTTCATATCACCTTCGATCCTACAGTAACAGAAGGGCAAGACAGGCTTATCAAATATATAGCGCAGCAGAGCGAGAGCAAGGTTGAAGATGTTAAGATTCAGTACGATGAGTACTTGAAAAACCTTTGGGAAAAAATTAACAACAAGGAAACGGTAGAATTAGGAGATTTGGGTGTTTTTAAATATGATGCCACGCATAAAATAGCGTTTGAGCTAAACAGCCAAGGATTGTTTTATAATACACTTCTCGGGCTCAAGCCTATTCAAGCAGTCCCTCTTGTACCTGCTGATTCTAAAACAAAAAATAAAAAAACCGAAAAAATGGTGAAAACTACCACCCAACCCAAAATGGCTTCTGATAAGCAACCCAAAACTGAACCAAAATACGATAGAAAAAAAATACTTACCTACGCTTTGTCTGCGCTCGTTATTTTAGCACTTTTTGCAATCCCGGTTAAATATTTTTTGATAGATGGAGGGAAATGGAATACCCTATTCACTAGTACTAATAAAACCATCAAACAAGATAGCCTTGATAAACTTGCGAAGCTTGACTCATTGGGCGAAGTAGACGAAGAAAAGCCTGATTATACTGCCAACACAGGTTCTGAATCTAGCAATACTACTGCTAATAACGTAGCAAACAAAGTAAATAACGAGCCTACTAAAACTACTGGCGAAGAAAAACATATCCAGCTTTCAGCCAACGGCGATAATCTGAATCTGAATGAAATACCAAGAAACTCACAATTGCACTTGGTCGCTGGCAGTTTCAGAAACAAAACCAATGCTGAAAAATTGCAAAGAAGCCTGCTCAATGAAGGATACAATTCGGAAATCATTATGGGAAAGAACGGACTGAGACGTGTCACATTGGGTTCATTCAGCGATGTAAATACCGCGCTCGCTATTTATAAGCAATATCAGACAAAAAGTCCTGAGACTTCTGTTTGGTTGCTAGTAATTAAGTAGTTGGTTTATGGTGGATTTTGGGGCAAAACCTGCTTTTCAGTTCGATACTAACAAGTGCGTAGGGTGTCAGGCTTGCGTAGTAGCTTGTATTCTCGAAAACGGGACAGATATTGAACGCCATTGGAGGAATGTTTATTCATTCAATGAAAACCATAATCCCGGTTTGCCTATATACCACTTCTCGATAGCCTGCAACCATTGCTCAGAGGCGCCTTGTATGCACAATTGCCCTGCATTGGCCTATTCGCGCGACCTTATCACCGGCGCAGTAGTGCATCACGACGATAAATGCATAGGTTGTAAATATTGTACATGGGCTTGCCCCTACGATGCTCCAAAATACAATCCAATAAAAGGTGTTGTCGAAAAATGTACTTTTTGCAACCACAAATTGGCCGATGGACAGAAACCTGCATGTGTAACCCATTGCCCAACGGGTGCGCTCGATATTACAACCCGTGAAAGCATTACATCATATCCACTAGGTTTCGGCTTTGACCATCATTATATTAGTCCTGCCTTTAAGTTAATTGCTCCAAGAGGAAATGCGCCGACTGCCGATGAATTGAAATTAGATATACCTATAGTAAATATACCCAAGCAGTCTCCCCGCAAAGTTAGTTTTGCACACGAATGGCCGCTTTGGATTTTTACCAATATAATTTCTGTATTGTTTGCCAGTGCATACGGTCTCTGGCACAACCAGACAATTTTACCACTTTGGCTCTCGCTTATATTGCTCATCTCTGCTACTGTATTTAGTACATTGCATTTGGGCAAGAAACTAAGAGCATGGCGAGCCATACTCAATGTACGCAATTCCTGGTTATCGCGCGAAATACTATCATTTGGCTTATTTGCATCGTCTTATGTTGGGCATATGTTGTTCCCTGCATACATACCATCAATTATTCCCCTATTGTTAGGCGCCTTGCTTATCATTTCGGCAGATATGCTGTATAGTTTGCTTGAGTATCCTACAAAACTGAAATTGCACAGTGGCCAGGTATCCATTACCGCACTGGCTTATGCATTTCTTTTTACCGGGCAGTACAAGCCATTTGCCATCACCATGGGCATCAAGTTTGTACTTTTCGTCTATAACAAGCATGCATCAAACCAACTAAAAATGCTACACCGTTCACCGGCTACTTGGGTTAGGGTGTTTTTCGGATTTATATTGCCTATTATCCTCATATCCAATCAGATTTCTTTGGTTATTATATCGTTTCTTTACATTATAGGTGAGTCTGCCGATCGTTATATGTATTACAACGAACTCAGTGTACATACACCAGAAAGCTCCATTGCGAAGGCTGAAGCACAGGAAATGAGTAGACTTTAGTATCTGAATTGGCAACATCTAATTATTGCATACCATCAGATTGATAGATTGTTGTAAAAAAATTTCATTTGCAATAGCCCCAAATAATGTGTTCTTAAACAGCAAAAAATGCTGAGTAAAATCATCATAAAACCAACGTTTGCATAGTTAGGAAATGAAACTAAAATTATACATTTGTACTATGAATTTGTGGTATCACATCGATTTCACTAATAATTTGAAATTAAAAATCATCAAACTTTATTACTATGGATGTTAATAAAATAATGAACGACCTGGCTAAGAAACATCCGGGAGAAAATGAATTTTTGCAAGCAGTAAAAGAAGTGTTGGATTCAATAGAACCCATTTACAAACAGAATCCTCATTATGAGTCTGCAAAAATAATTGAACGAATAGTAGAACCCGATAGAGTGCTTATGTTTAAGGTGCCCTGGGTTGACGATAGTGGAAACGTGAACGTAAATCTTGGATATCGCGTTCAGTTCAACAATGCAATCGGACCATACAAAGGTGGTTTGCGTTTTCACCCAAGTGTAAATCTCAGTATCCTTAAATTCTTGGGATTTGAGCAAATTTTCAAAAACAGCCTTACAACCCTTCCTATGGGGGGTGCCAAAGGTGGTTCTGATTTCAATCCAAAAGGAAAATCTGATGCCGAAATCATGAGATTCTGCCAATCATTTATGCTCGAATTGTGGCAAAACATAGGTCCTCAGACCGATGTTCCTGCTGGCGACATAGGCGTAGGTGGAAAAGAAATAGGTTTCATGTACGGTATGTATAAAAAACTTACTCGTGAGCACACTGGCGTTCTTACTGGCAAAGCGCTCAACTGGGGTGGTAGCCTTATCCGTCCTGAAGCTACTGGTTTTGGTGTAGTTTATTTTGCACAAGAGCAGTTGGCTACCAAAGGTCTTACTTTGGAAGGCAAACGCGTAGGTGTTTCTGGTTTTGGCAATGTGGCTTGGGGTGCAGTTATCAAAGCATCGAGCTTGGGCGCTAAAGTAGTTACTATTTCTGGTCCAGATGGTTACATCTACGACGAAGATGGTATTTCTGGCGAAAAAATTGAATATATGCTTGAACTGAGAGCTACCAACAACGATATCGTTGCTCCTTATGCTCAAGAATTCAAGAGTGCTAAATTCGTTGCCGGTCGTAAACCTTGGGAAGTAAAAATGGATGTTGCAATGCCTTGCGCTACTCAGAACGAGTTGAATGGCGACGATGCTAAATTGTTGGTTGCTAATGGCGTTATTTGTGTAACTGAAGGTGCCAATATGCCATCAACTCCCGAAGCCATCGATGTATTCCACCATTCAAAAGTATTGTTCTCACCTGGTAAAGCCTCAAATGCCGGTGGTGTTGCTACTTCTGGTCTTGAGATGTCCCAAAACTCAATGAAACTTAACTGGTCAAGAGAAGAAGTTGACGCTCGTTTGCACCAAATCATGCGCGACATACACACTGCTTGCGTAAAACACGGAACCGAAGCCGATGGTTATGTGAATTATGTAAAAGGTGCCAACATTGCTGGTTTCATAAAAGTGGCCGATGCAATGCTAGACAATGGTATCGTTTAACAAGTAGAATCATACGGTACTTTATAGTTTCCGAATTGAATATAGTTTTAATGAATATCCCGAAAGTCGATTGGTTTTCGGGATTTTTTCATTAAAAATGATCAATAAAATACCCGGAAACATGAAACAAACACCACAAATTTACGTTTCGTACAGTTCTGCTTGCAGTTCATACATTAAATTTGTTTTGAGCATAGTCTGCATATTATATTTGTACAGTAATCAGAGAAACGATGGTGTCTTTGAGATGATTGACAAATAAGGACTGGTTCTGGGTGCTTGGCGAACATTTATGGTTATATAATTTTAAGCTCACACTTTTTGACCCTCTATCCCACCAGTTCCTTTTTACAAAAAGTGTAGAGTCCAAAATAATACTGCCTATCAGGTAACGACCTATAGGCAGTTTTTTATTGCCTATAATCTAACTATTTCATTTTCAGAATCGATTTTACCTTTCTTGCTACTTCTAGCAACGCTTCATTCAAATCGTCCGATATTTTCAGGTAATAGCTCAGCGTGGTATACATAACTGTGATGCCCGCACTTCTAATTGCAATATCCAGAATAAAAACAGACAAAGGTGGCATGAGTAGATTGAGACCATAGGTCAGCAGCCCTACTAAAATAATCCAATAAAATTTAGTAGTGTAGGGCAGCAGTTTGTAATGCTTGTATAAAAATATAGCCCTTATGGCATTGAAGATAAATACTGAAATAAGCGAAGCTACTGCCGCCCCTGTGATACCCCATAGCGGGATGAGCCACAAATTATTGATGATAAGAAGTGCAACCAGAATGCCTGTAAAAAGTGTGACATACCTATAATGCCTCGATG
>JAIFMY010000030.1 GCA_020048155.1 Bacteroidota bacterium | reverse complement strand
CTACGCGCAAAGCTGCTGTTGATAGCTTGGCACTCGAAAAAGTGCGAGACCTGAGCAAGTATATAGCCATAGTGGGAAATAAAGAAACTCCTTGGTCTGAAGCCGAAAGGGTTATAGAACGTGCTTTGCAACTCTTCATGCCCGAAAGCCAGATTGGTGTATCTTCGCTTACCAACGATCAGGTAAACTACTATACCATTGAGAAATATTTGTATCGATTGGTGGCCCTTAATTATGAAAAAGTGAACATAGATTGGTATGATATTCAGTATGTAAGCGATTTGGAACTTCAACCGGATGGCAGATACGTAGGTGTGATTACCATTTTTCAGAAATTTGAAGGTGTAACCAAAGAAGGCCTTGTTTACAAAGATGTTACCAAAAAAGACATCACCATATTCGTAGAACGTAAACTCACACAGATAGGCGGACGTACTATTGGCTTCTGGGATGTACTGCTAGGCGACATTCGGGTGAAAGAAACTTCTAAATAGTTTGCTTGTTGAACAACAATTCTTATATTGAGTATTCCGAAATGCGTGTCATTTCGGAATACTTTTTTTAAAGCGTTTCATGGTTTTTCAGATACTTTTTAACATGCTAAAAATGAAGTCGATTAAATTTTTATTCATAAGTATTTCACTTTTATTGTGGGGTACAGCTGGTATACAAGATACTTATGCTCAAAAGGGGGATCCTAATCTGGAGGAGCTTTATGCCCAGACCAAACAGGTAGGCCAATTCATACGCCGCTTCAATGGCGAAGAGGATTTAAAGGGTACCCGAATTTATGAAAACGATAAAACTTTCAGAACCGAGAAATTGCGTGCTTCCCTTTTCCCTTTCATATTCGATACATATTCCCCTATTCCTGCCTCAGATTTAGCCGCTTTTCAGAAGCAGATTCTTTCTAAACCGCAATATCTCGAATTTTATGGAGAAGGATTTATGGCTGAAGTAAGGTGCCGCTTTATGTACAAAGGCGTTCCTGCTGATGTGAATTTATTCATGAAACTTGAAAAAGAAAATGAAGGACACAAATGGGTGATTGACGAAGTTTATTTTGCCAACTACAACCGTGGATACTTTGCCGACACAGCACAGGCCGATAAATTTTTGCATCCCATGAGCCATGAGCTCGATTTTATGAATTTTAATAAAGTTTTTGCCAAAGGCGCTGCAGTAGAGTTTTATGCAGCCAAAGATTTTTACCCTAGCCATTTATCTATTTTTCTGAATGAGTATTACAGCGGGCTTTTCAAGTTCGAAAGTGTAAGCGAAGTTCGTTTCCATTTTATGCAAATTCCGGGATGGTATTTTGAGGTTACCTTTCAGAATAGGGTAGGAAAAAATAGTGGATGGCTTATGACAAACTTATTAAATGTATCTACATTTGATAGCGAATATGTGAAAAGAGTAATAATGCAAAAAACCCGTAAACCATGAGAAAACTTCTAATAATCATTCTGTTGCTCAATGTAGGGCTTCTAAATATGGCTTGGTCGCAAGCGCGTGAGATTCCTGCCGAGGAATTGGCACAGTACGAAAAGCAAGCCAAACAACTAATCCGGTTTCTTGAATATACTTTCAATACACTGGGCGATCCGGGTACCGATTTCAAGCAAAAGGAAACCATCATAAACCAAAGTTATCTCAAGAGTTTCAGAGATAGCAAGGTGCAGGTTGAAGATGATTTGGATGCCGGCCGCGAAATTGCCATCCGTAAAGATGTACAAGCTTATCTGAAGGACATCGATTTTTTCTTTAATAAAGTTGAGTTTAAGTTTGAAGTAGATGAGGTTACACATGGGGTAAACGATAGTGGAGTTGTATACTTTACAGCCCGTATGCTCAGCAAAGTTTATGGTATAAATGTGAAAGGCGATACCCTCAATTCTACCCAAATGCGCTTTGTAGAAATAAATCTGAATGAAGCTGCCAAGGAAATGAAAATTGCCAGTATTTATACCACTTTGCCCGATGAAACACTCGAGTTGCAGCAGTGGTGGACTGGTTTGTCTTTGGTTTGGAAACAGGTATTTTTGCCTACAGCCACTGCCACCGATGCCATCACCGACGAACAGCTGAAGCGTATAATAGAAATGAAGGAGCTGAATATAAGCGGAAAACAAAATTTAGAAACAATGGAACCGCTGAGCCGTCTTCGAAATTTAACATTGCTCAATATTAGTAATACAGGTATCTCAGATATAACTCCGCTTCGCAACCTGAGTATACGTAGATCTTTCGAATACACAGGTTGAAAACGTGGATCTTCTGGCTTCCGCAGCTAAACTTACCGAGCTGAATCTGGCCGGAACCAATGTGACTGATGTATCGGTACTTAGCCGTAATACTTCACTTACATGGCTTTCACTTGCCAAGTCTTCTTTTAAAAATCCCGAAAAGCTTTCAAAATTGGTGTCTCTGAAGGAATTGGATCTTACGAATACACGCATAAGCGATATTTCTGCCCTCAAAAGCCTTGTAAATCTTGAGATGCTTTCTATTTCGCGTACCGATGTTACTTCGCTGGCCGGTTTAGCCAATTTGCCAAAACTAAATACACTTAAACTCAATAATACCAAAGTAAGCGATTTGTTTGATCTGGTAAGTGCAAAATCATTGAAAAGCCTATACTGCGATGGAACACCCATTACCAAGGAACATGCCAACGACTTTATGATGACTAATAGGAACGTGCTAATTGTTTTCGAAATTGAGGTGTTGCGAGCCTGGTGGCAAAAGCTTCCGGTGGAGTGGCGCAATTATTTCAATCAGGAACTCAAGATTAAAAATACTCCCACCGACGAGCAACTCAATCTTCTGGCAAGCATGGAAGTGGTAAATATTTCTGGAAAAACCCAGATAAAATCGCTTGAGCCACTGGCTATTTTTACAAGGCTAAAAACCCTGGATTTATCGCGCACCGGTGTTAGTTCTCTCAAACCCTTGTCGGTCTTGCGTTTTATTTCTGAAATCAATTTTTCGAACTCATCTGTTGAATCGTTGGAGGGCATTGAGAATCTGGTTTTGCTGCAGCGCATTTCTGCAAATCGCACCAGGGTAAGCTCTCTCGATTTACTTTCTAAACTTACTGCATTGCAATATGCCTCTTTCGATAGCTGCTTGGTACGTAAACTACCTCTACTCGACGAATTGCAACAATTGCAGTGGATGTATGTAGATGGAAATGATATTAATAACGACGATGCTGTCCTTTTTGCTCGCCAGCATGCCAATACCCAACTTATCTGGAACACACAAAAACTACTGGCTTGGTGGAATAGCCTTGACAACAATTGGCGAAACCTGATCATGATGTACGTAAAACCCGATGCCACCCCAAAGCGTGAGCAATTGCATGAGATTTGGCAAATACGCAAACTTAATATCAACAATGCAAGCAATATAAGCTCACTCAATCCTATCACCCAACTCAATTTAATTACCGATCTTACTATTACAGGATTTGCCCCTGCCAACTTTGAGGCGCTTGCCAAACTTACCGGAATGGAAAAACTTTCCCTGGAACGAATGTCCGTAAATCAAATTTCATTTATCTCGGCTATGAAAGGTCTGAAGGTTTTATCGCTACAGCATACCGCCGTCAAAGACTTGGCTCCGCTTGCAGGCATCTCCACACTCGAACATCTCAATGTGGCCGGTACCAAAGTGGGCAGCTTGTCGCCCCTCAGCGGCTTGCAGAATCTTACTTTTGTGGCAGTAAACTCATCGAAAGTGAAAAGTCTGGGACCTTTGAAGAAACTCAAAAACCTACAGCGGGTAGAATGCTACAACAACGGGATGTTTCTGAAAATGTCGGTAGGTGGATTCAAGAAAGCACTACCAAATTGCAATGTACTGCATTGGTAAATTGATACATAAATATTTTTATAAAAATCTCGAAAATTTATTTGTAAATATTCATATTAGGCATATCTTTGCGCTGCTTTTGCAAAAAAATGATTGACCGATTGTGTAACGGCAGCACAGCAGATTTTGGTTCTGTCAGTCTAGGTTCGAATCCTAGTCGGTCAACACTCAAAACCCGGATTATTCCGGGTTTTTTGTTTTTATATCTGCCCATTCTTGCTGCTTGTAGTTGTTTTAAGTTAGTTACAGATTGGATATTTTTTTTTGAAACTCCGTATATTCCTTTTATTAGCAGCGGAAATACTATTACATTTGCATTAAACAGCTGATTTAAAATAACTCTTTATGAAAAACTTTTTTAAATACGTATTGGCTACCATTACAGGAATAGTATTGGTGACATTCATTATGGGACTTATTGCATTTGCCATTATAGGAGCTTTGGTAAATTCATCTTCGGAAAACGTAGTAGAGTTAAAACCGAAATCGATTTACCATCTACACCTGAATTCTGTTGTAGTTGACAGAGAGCGGGAATCTGATTTTCCTACTTTCAACATGCAAACATTTAAACCCGAAAAATCGATGGGACTGAATGTACTGCTTTCAAATATTGAAAAAGCTAAGAACGATTCTAATATCATTGGTATTTACCTTGAACTTGGCAATTTTGACATGGGAGGAGCAACCATGGAAGAGTTGCGCAATGCCTTAGTCGATTTTAAAACGAGTGACAAGTTTATTTATTCATATTCCGAAAATTATTCACAATCTGGTTATTACTTAGCATCGGTATCAGATAGCATATACCTCAATACTTTGGGCATGGTAGAATGGATGGGCTTGCGCAGCGAGGTGCTTTTCTTTACCGGCATGTTCGAAAAATTCGGCATTCAGGCTGAGGTAATCAGGCATGGAAAATTCAAAAGCGCTGTAGAACCATATATGCTCAAAAAAATGAGCGATGAGAATAAATTACAAACACTGTCGTATGTACAAACTTTTTGGGATACTTGGAAAGAAGCCATTTCTGAAGGCAGAAACTTAAATAAAGATTCACTGCAGTATTGGGCAGATGAGTTGGTGCTGAGGACCGGGGATGACGCCCTTACTCGCAAACTGGTTGACAAACTCGTGTATGCCGATGAGATGAATAGCATTCTGACATCACGTTCAAAAAAGGAAGATAAAGATGAACCCATTTTTGTATCGCATTCCGATTTGAAAAAGGTAAAGGTGACTAACCCAAAAGGATTTGCTAAAAATAAAATTGCGGTCATATATGCTGTAGGAACGATACAGTCTGGCGAGGGAGATGCCGAAACCATTGGCAGCGAAACCATTGCTAAAGCCATCGCCGATGCACGGAAAGACTCTTCTATAAAGGCTATTGTTTTCAGAGTAAACAGTCCGGGAGGAAGCGCTCAGGCATCCGATGTTATCTGGCGTGAACTCAAATTAGCTCGCGAAACCAAACCCCTTATTGTTTCCATGGGTGACTTGGCCGCATCAGGTGGCTATTATATCAGTTGCATTGCCGATTCTATCATATCGAGCCGTACTACCATCACTGGTTCTATTGGTGTATTTGGTGTACTGATGAATGTAAATAAATTGCTCGAGAAGGAAATTGGAATTACTACCGATGGAGTAAGCACAGCCAAAAATGCAGGTCTCGGTTCACCTTTCAGGCCTTTGACCAACCAACAGAAAGATGCCGTACAGAGCATGATCGAAAATATATATGACATATTCACCATGCGTGTAGCCGATGGACGCAAACTTCAGCAAACTTATGTTGACTCTATAGGCCAAGGACGTGTGTGGAGTGGAAAACATGCATTGGACATTAATTTGGTTGATAAATTTGGGGGTCTGAATGAAGCTGTGGCTATGGCGTCGCGCATGGCCAAACTCGATAACTACAGGGTGGTGAATTTTCCGAAAGAAGCGGATCCTGTTGAAGAAATCCTTAAAAGCATTTCCGGAGGAGCCTCATCGAGTATTTGGAACAATGAATTGAAAGAAATGAAATGGGTAGCCAAATTGTATTCTGATTTGCTGAAGATGGACGAAATACAGGCTCGTATGGAGTACGTCATTCATATTTACTAAATTTTTTTTATTCAAAATAAAATGACTCAAAACTGGCGGCAACGCTATACTTTCTGGCTTAAGCCTTTGTCTTGGTTGTTTCAGATGGTGGTCGCTGTCCGCAATAAATTTTATGACATAGGCATTTTCAAAACCCGTGAGTTTCCAATACCAATTTTGTGTATTGGAAACATTACAGTGGGTGGAACTGGCAAAACTCCACATACCGAATTTTTGTTGAGTATACTTTCGCCCGCCCACAATGTGGCTGTACTTAGCAGAGGATACAAGCGAACTTCTAAAGGGTTTCTGGAAGTGGAACTTGCTAGTGATGTGAAAGTTGTAGGCGACGAACCTTTGCAGATTAAAAACAATTTCCCACATGTACGCGTATTTGTAGATGCAAACCGTACGCGTGCCATTCAAAAGCTTATGTCGCTCGAAGATAAGTTTGATGTGATATTGCTCGACGATGGTTTTCAGCATCGTGCTGTGGCCCCTGGTTTGTCTATTGTACTCATGGATTTTAATCGTCCGGTGTATAAAGACTCCATGTTGCCCGCCGGTGATTTGCGCGAACCTGTGAGCGAACTAAAACGTGCAGAAATGTTGGTAGTGACTAAAACTCCAACCAACATAAAGCCTATGGAGCAACGCATTATAAGCAACGACTTAAACCTGTTTCCATATCAGGATTTATATTTTTCGACCTATACCTATGTAAGGCCACAAGGCTTGTTTAATAATCAACATGCTGAAGATGAGAATTTTTTGGCGGATGCTTCGGTTTTGCTGGTTACAGGAATTGCGCAACCCTTGCCACTTTTGGCACATTTGCAGCAGTTTACCAATAAAATTAAACACCTCGATTTTCCTGATCACCACTTGTATGCACCCATGGATGCAAAGACTATTTTACGTGAGTATACGGCCTTACCAAAACCTGCATACATCATTACTACTCAAAAAGATGCCCAGAAGTTATCAGTTTTGCTAAACGATTATTCTGAACTTAAGGATCAGATTTACTTCATTCCTATTCAGGTCGTATTTTTAACTCAAGGAAAAGAATTTACTAATCACATACTTGACTATGTTGGAAAAAATAAACGAAAGCGTACAGTACATAAAGCAACAAACTAAAATTTCGCCACAAATAGGCATCATACTCGGAACCGGTCTGGGCGGTCTTGTGCAAGAAATCGAAATTGAAAAAGCGATTGAATACAAAGATATTCCGCACTTTCCACTTTCTACTGTTGAAGGTCATTCCGGAAGACTTATTTTGGGTACACTGGGAGGAGTTCCGATAGTGGCAATGCAAGGCCGTTTTGGGTATCGAAAAATTGTTTGTGTCCAATGCCAGTGGTGGCGTGAATCCAGATTTTGAAGTAGGAGATTTGATGGTAATTGTTGATCATATCAATTTCTTCCCCGAACATCCGCTGCGTGGCAAGAATACTCCCGAATTTGGACCCCGTTTTCCGGATATGAGCGAGGCTTACAGCAAAGAGCTATCTCAGTTGGCTTACGATAAAGCGAAGGAGCTTGGCTATTCACTTCAGAGAGGAGTGTATGCCGGAGTTCAAGGCCCTACTTTCGAAACACCTGCGGAGTACCTTTATTACCGAATTTCAGGTGCCGATGCTGTGGGTATGTCTACTGTCCCCGAGGTTATTGTTTCCCGACATATGGGAATACCCGTTTTTGGAATATCCATCATTACTGACTTGGGCGTACCGGGAAAAATTGTGGCTGATTGTTTCAATGCTTGAAAATATTAGAAATGCAGGAATCTGAGCAATTGATATTGCTGTATGTAGGTTCCCTTATTGATGTGATGGCCATTGAAGAGATGTTACTTGAAAGTGACATTCCTGCGTTCATTCGCAATGATTTTGCTTCTGCTGTGCTTGCAGGTTGGGTACCACCGGATACCGGAAGCAATGTTTCAATATTTATAGCGCAGAAATATTTTATTCAGGCTAAGTATCTGCTGGATAATTATTTGTCTGCAATTGGCGATACGCAATTTTGAATTTTGATGTATTTGTATATACCATATTTATAGAAATATAGACTGCAACCTTGGAAGTATGGTTGCAGTCTTTTTTTTGCTACATGAGTCATTGATGTTCATTTATTTCAGCATAGTGATATTTATGATTTAAGTTTAGTTCATCTGTTTTTATAGAAATTTCGTAGATTTTGATCGCATATAATTTTCTTATTTTGATTTCTCATACAAATATTGGAATCGGCTTTATATGATAACCTGTTATTACATGTATTCATTGATCATGTTGTATGTTGCAATTTAGTCAGATTCAAAAACATTACACTTTTATAGATTTGTTCTGCGAGCACTGCCAGGTAATTCAACTTCCAGGTGGTACTAATCTGATATACATAGAAGGATTTTTGTGTTTCAAATATTTCAGGAACGAGTAGCCACTTTCAATTCAATTTTGATTATATTTGTTAGACCTGCTTATGCTTCTTTTTATGCAAGAAGGCAAAAGTTATTATTTATACCAAGTTATTGAATAGCAAAGTCGGTTGCCTTCTCCTTTTTATTCTTTGAGTCAATGTATTGTTTGTTTTAGACTTTTAATCATTATTCACTTAATTCATTAATTATGAAAAAAATCCTACTTTTTTTAATGAGTTTATTTTTAGTTCATTCGGTTGGTTTTACGCAACCATGGCTTAAAAATTTACCAAACCGAAGCGCAGATCGTTCTTATACTTTGTATGAGTATAAAGCTGCTTTTGATCAGTATTGGGCACCTTATAATGTTGAACGTGGTTTTTATTACGAAGACGGAAAGAAAATTAAAGCTAAAGGCTGGAAACATTTCAACCGTTGGTATTATAGTATGGAAAATCAGGTGGATAAACGCACCGGGCTTTTACCTCAGCAATCTGCGCAGGATATATATCGCAAATACAAAATGCTGAAATCGGGCAATGGACTTACTTCGAATTGGTCATCATTGGGACCAAACAGCACTACCGGTGGTTATGCGGGTATTGGCAGGCTCAATTGCGTTGCATTCCACCCAAGTGACCTCAATACTTATTGGGTAGGTGCTGCAAGCGGTGGCCTCTGGGTGACCCACGATAATGGTGCTACATGGACCTGTCTCACCGACAACAATGGTGTCTTGGCCGTTAGCAATATTATTATCCCTAAAGATTTTGCTACCAGCAATACAATATACATATCTACGGGCGATCGCGATGGTTGGGATAACAACAGCGTTGGTGTACTGAAATCTACAGATGGCGGTGCCACTTGGAAAACTACTGGTCTGTCCTACGCCATAAGTGATGGTAATATGGTAAACCGCCTTATTGTGCATCCCACTACACAAAATACACTTATCGCAGCTACCAGCCGTGGGGTTTTTAAAACTACTGATGGTGGAACAACTTGGTCTACAAAACTTTCTGATATGAGTTTTATTGATTTCGAATACAAACCGGGTGATTTTTCTACATTTTATGGCTGCACCAGTAGCGGTACTATATATGTTACACGTGATGGTGGTACCAATTGGGTCGAAGTTTTTAACGAATCAGATGGTTCTCGCATAGAACTTGCAGTTACTGCTCATGATGCAAATTATGTATACGCACTCATTTCTGATGGCAGTGGTGGTTTCTACAAAATGTTAAAATCCACTGATGCCGCGGCTACCTTCACGTCTGTGCTCGATCATACAACAATTAATTTGTTAGGTTGGGAAGCTGATGGCACCGATTCCGGTGGACAAGGATGGTACGATTTGGCGCTTGCAGTTTCACCTACCAATAAAGATATTGTATTGGTTGGCGGTGTTAATTCATGGAGGTCTACGGATGGTGGTGCTACATGGAATATTCTTACTCATTGGTATGGTGCAAACGATGTACAAGCAGTACATGCCGATAAACATGCTATTGAGTACCGAAGCAATGGCGACGTATTTGAATGCAACGATGGTGGTTTGTATAAGTCTTCGGCAGATGGTGAAAACTATGCTGATAGATCTTCTGGCTTGATTATTAGCCAAATCTATAAACTTAGTGTTTCCGCTACTGACCCCAATGAAATAATAGCCGGTTTACAAGACAATGGTACCAAACTAAAATCTGGTGATACATGGAAGGATGTAAAAGGGGGAGATGGTATGGAATGTATTATTGACTATACAGATGTAAACGTTCAATATGGTACTTATACCAATGGCCAGATTTCTCGCACCTTAGACCGCTGGGAAAATTCTACCGAAATACAACCCGCCGATGCTGGTGATGGTGCTTGGGTTACTCCATACATAATCTCACCCGATGATAATAATACACTTTATGCTGGATATGCTGACATATGGAAAACTACAGACAGAGGCGATAGTTGGGTGAAAATTTCTGACTACGCATCGGCCAATAAGTTCAGAGCCATGGCTATAGCGCCCTCCAATACCAAAGTTTTATATGTGAGTGACGCTTCGCAACTATATAAGACTACTGACGATGGTGCTACATGGTCCGAAATAACCGGTTCGTTGCCAACTGGTTCTAGCAATATAACTTATGTGGCTGTTAAAAATGACGATGAAAATACACTTTGGGTGACCATGAGTGGATACAATTCCAAACGCGTATATGAATCTGTTGACGGTGGAACTACCTGGACAGATATAAGCAGCGGAATGCCAGATTTGCCTGCAAATACCATCGTGCAGAATAAACAGGTTGAAGGTGAAGTACATTTGTATGTTGGAACCGAAGTAGGTATTTATTTCAAAAAAGGCGAAAATGACTGGGTTGAATATTCAACTGGATTGCCAAATGTACGTATTGGTGAAATAGAAATATATTATGATAGTAATCCTGAATTGTCAAAGCTTAGAGCTGCAACATATGGCCGTGGCATGTGGGAAACACCTGTATATTACGAGTCTGGTCCTATGGAGTTTGGCTCGGTGGCAGTAAGCCATCCGAATACAAAAGCAGTTGTCCCGGGAGCAACCGACGAAGAAATACTTCTGGTAGAGGTGGTTATGAAGGGAAGTGAAAATCCGATGAGCATTACCTCGCTGGTATTCAATACTAATGGTACTACTGCAAACTCCGATATATTGCTTGCAAGTTTGTACACTACCGGAACTAGCAAAAATCCTGCAAATGCTGTATTGCTTGCCAATAAAATAAATCCTGCCGGTGCTTTTACTTTTGAAGTAGATCGCCAACTTTCGGCAGGGACCAATTATTTTTGGTTGCTATATGATATTGCCGAAGGTGCAGCTATTAATAATAAATTGGATGCTGAATGCCGCATGATTACGGTGAATGGTAACAATTATAATCCTCCGGTAATTGCTCCTGCAGGCAACCGCAATATTGCGCTTGAGTATTGCGAAGCAAGTGTTACTGATAAGTCTGAGTATATTTCTAATGTGGCTATTGGTTCTATAGATAATGCTACTGACTTCTCGGTTGGTGGATATGGTAATTTTTCGAATTTGGTGGCCGAGGTCACTATTGGCGAAAGTGTAAATTGTTTGGTAGATGTGTCTGATGCTTACTCTAAAGATGAGTTGCTTATTTGGGTGGACTTTAACCGTGATGGTGATTTTGAAGATGAAGATGAAAATGTGTTTAGCTCAGGAGTAGCTGGTTTAGACAGGTACGACGTAACTTTTGGAGTACCTACGAGTTCGAAACTTGGAAGTTTGCTCATGCGAATCCGCTTAAATGATACAGAGAATGGATCGAATAGCACGCCTTGCGGCAACTCGGGTTATGGTGAAGTTGAAGATTATACAATCAATGTACTTACCGACAATGTTCAATGGTCAGTAACCGCAGTTGCAATGCCTGCTAATGGTGGTACTATTACCGGCACAGGTAGTTACCCAACAGGCACTTCCGTAATGCTTGTTGCAACTCCTGCTGCAAATTTCAATTTTGTGAATTGGACTCGGAATGGTACTGAGGTCAGTACTTCTCCTGCCGTAAATTTTGTGATTGACGAAGATTATGATCTGGTAGCCAATTTTGTTGCAAATACATATACTATTGCTGTTAGTTCATCGCCTGCTGAAGGGGGAACTTCTACTGGCAACGGAACTTATGATCATGGTGCTACAGTAGAACTGATGGCAACTCCTGCTACGGGGTATGATTTTGTAAACTGGACAGAAGGAGATAACGTGTTGTCAACTGAGATGAAATATACGTTTACTGCAAGTAAAAGTTTAGATATAAAAGCCAATTTTAAACTTAAAACGTACACGATTTCAGTAGAAATGTCGCCGGCTGATGCTGGCACTCTTACGGGTGGTGGCAACTTTGAGCATGGCAGCAACGTTACGGTATCTGCTACTCCTGCCGAAGGGTATAATTTTGTGAACTGGACTGTTTCCGGTAGTCAGGTTTCTGCTGAGGCTTCTTATTCGTTTACTGCTTCTGAGAACCTCACTTTGGTTGCAAATTTTGTACTAAAAGTATATTCAATAGCAGTAGAAATAACTCCAGCCAGCAGCGGTACTGTAACTGGTGCAGGAAATTATGACCATGGTCAGACTGTTACTTTGGTAGCTACACCAGCAACCGATTTCAAATTTGTGAATTGGACTGAAGGTGGTGCTGAGGTTTCTGCTAATGCAACTTACACTTTTACTGCAAGTACAGCCAAGAATTTAGTGGCAAACTTTAAAACTACGGTAGGTATAAACTCAGATTTTGCAAAAAGTTTGGAGTTGTATCCTAATCCGACTAAAGACGAGCTATTTGTCAAGGGAATTCCGGCTTCTGCTCATGTTACTTTGCTCGATGCCAATGGTAGATTCATCAGAAAAGTGGAATTTTCTTCAGGACAAATTAAAATTGAAGATTTGCCAAAAGGTATGTATTCTCTCTTGATAGAATTAAATGGAGAAAGAGTGAACAAATTGTTCTATAAGGAATAAAGTTTGTTTATTTATAAATGCGCTGTAAGTAAATATTTGGCTGAGCAGATTGGTGCTCAGCCATTTTTTTTATTCCACAATTTCGGCAACTGCCCTTACCGGGCTGCCATCGCCGTCTTTTACTTTTAGTGGAAAAGCAAAGAATCTGAATTTCTTATCTTTTAGCATTTCTAAATGCTTTAAATTTTCTACAATTATTTTTCCGTTACCCAACAGTGAATAGTGGTTGGGGTAGCTGGTGGAATCCATAGGATCTATAGAAATGGCATCTATTCCTACCCCTTTTATTCCCCATTGTATAAGCCTATTGATCAGTGTATTTGAAGGTGTTTCGAAAAAATGAAAGTATTCGGGGCTTTTCCAATATTGGCTATGCATGGTTCTGAATAGAATATAGTCGGGTCTGTAATTTGGCGGAAGATTTAAATAAGTTGTCATATCTTCATTTTCCTTAATTTCTTCTGCAATTGGTAGATCGCAGATCCATGCATGCCCTGCAAAATTTTCTATTGCTGTTGTATCGGTACTGCCCGCATCTTTTATGAAATGTGACGAACAGTCGAGATGTGTACCTGTATGCGTGAGCATATTCATCAGGGTTTCTTTAAAACCATTTTGTTCCACCGAATACGCTATGCTGAATATCGGTGCTGCTGTACCTGGAAATACAGGCATATCATTTTCCATGACATGGGTGAGATCTATTAGTTTCATATATTTTAATTTAAAAATAATTGTTTTATGCGCATTTGTTTTTGATTCTGATTGCTGCTTTGCTTAAATTGCCGCTAATTTAGAAATAAGATTATGAGAAAATATTTCATTCTTGGGCTTATGATAGCCCTTTCATCTCAGATATATGCGCAGAATGCTGCAATAAAGAGCGGACCGTTAGTGGGTTATGTAGATGTATTTGAAACTATGCTTTGGGTACAAATTACTCAATCTGCCGATGTAAAAATTGCATATTGGCCTATTTCTTTACCTCAACAAAGAAGGTACACAAATACGGTAAGAACACTAAAGGGTGATGCTTTCGTGGCCAAGCTTATTGCTGATACCCTTACAGCCGGTACAAAATATCAGTATGAAGTAATAATAAACAACGTGGCTCAGAAACTTGCTTTTAAATGTGAGTTCAAAACTCCTGTTGTATGGAAGTATCGCACCGACCCTCCTGATTTCAAATTTGCAACAGGAAGTTGTGCTTACATTAACGATGAACCACATGATCGCTCTGGAAAACCCTATGGTGGCGATTATCAGATTTTCCGTTCTATAGCCAACGATTCTCCAGAACTTATGCTTTGGCTCGGCGATAATATTTATCTGAGGGGGACTGACTGGAATTCCTGGACCGGAATTACATATAGATACACACATACACGAAGTATTCCTGAAATGCAGCCTTTGTTGGCCTCTACTCCAAATTATGCCATATGGGATGATCATGATGCAGGGCCAAACGATTGCGACCGTGGATTTTATAATATTGATCTTACTCTCAAAGCTTTTCATTTGTTTTGGGCAAACCCAACCCAAGGCGTGAAAGATATACCCGGCGCCATTTCTATGTTCTCACATAGCGATGCAGATTTCTTTATGCTCGATAATAGGTATCACCGAACACCTGACTTCAGAGAGGATGTAAATAAAACCATATTGGGTGAACAGCAACTCCAATGGTTTTTAGATGCACTGGTTACCAGCGAAGCACGTTTTAAATTTGTCATGCTTGGCGGACAGTTTCTTACCACTGCAAAAAGTTTTGAAACATACGTGAATTATGGTTTTGAAAAGGAACGACAAATAATCATAGACTTTATAAAACATCACAAGATAAAAAACGTTATTTTTATCACTGGCGACCGCCACCATACTGAATTGTCAGCTTTCCAAATTCCTGATGGCCCTGTAATATATGATCTTACCGTTTCACCACTAACTTCTGGCCCAAGTACTTATGGCCTCAAAGAAGTGAACGAAACCCGCGTAGAGGGTACTGTAATTCAACAACGAAACTATGCTACTTTTCAGATTTCCGGAACTCCGGCTGAACGTAAAGTATTGATTGAGATTAAAGATGTAAATGGTAAAGTATTGTGGAATAAAACCATTATAGCTGAGAGTTTAAAGTAGAAATTTCACATGTGATCTATGACTGAACTCCTTTTTATAAAAGTGAATATCGAACGGTGGAAAAAGTTTGAGGCGGTGCTTGTGCGTCCGAGCCAAATATCGCCCGATGAGCTGGCCGGATTGTACTCGCAAGTTACCGACGATTTGGCCTATGCACGTACTTTTTACAAAAACTCACAAACCGAAAAGTATTTAAACGATTTAGCCATTAAGTCTCATGGGCTCTTGTATAAAAATAAGAAGGAAAATTGGCAACGCATTTTTACTTTTTGGCAATATGAGCTGCCGTTAGTAATATACCAATCTCGTAAGAATATATTTTATGCTTTGGCTATTTTTGTTCTAGCCGTTGCAATTGGTGTAATTTCTGCATCTACCGACGATACTTTTGTGCGTATAATTCTAGGCGACAGATATGTGAATACTACCATCGCCAATATTGAGCGGGGTGATCCTATGGCTATTTATAAATCTCAGCCTAAGTCTTCTATGTTTGTTGGCATTTCGCTCAACAATGTTAAAGTTGCATTAATGGCTTTTGCATTGGGTGCTCTTACGGCTGCAGGTGCGGGTTATGTGCTATTTTTCAATGGTATAATGCTTGGGTCTTTTCAATATTTTTTTTATTCTTATGGGGTATTTTATGAATCGGTGCTTAGCATATGGATTCATGGTACGCTCGAAATATGGGCTATCATTGTATCTGGTGCTGCAGGATTTATGGTGGGTTCCTCGTTTATGTTTCCCGGATCCTTCAGTCGAGTGTATAGTTTTCGCAAAGGTGCATTGCTCGGGCTCAAGTTGGTGATTGGGGTTGTGCCTGTTTTTATTTTTGCTGCTTTGCTCGAAGGATATGTAACACGGCTTACCGATATGCCTGATTGGTCTCGTTTTGGAATTATTTTGGCTTCATTAGCTTATATAATTTGGTATTTTTATATTTACCCAATAAAAATTAATCAATTACTACATGGAAAACAATGAAAATTATTCTTATCCGCAAGATGCTGTAGAACTAAGGCATTTGCGCAACTTTAATGAGGTAATAAATGCTACATTCAATTTTGTAAAACAGGATTATGTACGTTTATTTAGAGTATTACTTTATTACCTTGGTCCCATTATTCTTATACAGGCTATTGCAGGTGCTTATTATCAGGCAAGCATCTTGAATTTGCCCCAATCAGTAGGTCAAGACGGTGGCAACCCATTCGCGTTATTTCAAAATATGTTTACCACAGAGTATTACATCTTGATTATTGCCAGTGTGATTGGCAGTGTTCTAAACATATCTATCATATATTCGTATTTCAAATTGTATGATATTCGAGGAAAAGATGGTTTCGAGCACGACGATGTTTGGCGCGAAGCTATGTCGAATTTTCTGAATGTATTTCTGACTTCTATTGTTGTTGGAACTTTTATCTTCATAGGGCTTTTCTTATTTCTTATACCGGGTATCTATATTTTTGTTCCATTCAGCCTCATGTTTGCAATTCGTATCATCGAAGGTCATGGTATGGGAGATTCTTTCAACAGAGCTTTTTATTTAGTGAAAAATAATTGGTGGACTACTTTTGGTATCATATTCATTGTTACAATGATTGCATATTTTGCCGGACTTATTTTTACTCTTCCACAGGCTGCTTTTTCTATGTGGGATGTGTTTACATCGGTGAGTGAAGGTGGTGAAAAGGAAGTTTCAATTCTTTACATGGTGCTTCTTGCCTTTGGTCAGTTTTTTGCTTCTCTTATGCTTGTTCTTCCTCAAATAGCCATTGGATTTCAATACTTTAGTCTTGTTGAGGAAAAGGATAGCACCAACCTGCATCGTGATGTTGAAACACTTGGTAGATAATGATGAAAAAATTCATTTTGCTGCTTATAATACTGCTTTGCTTCATTTGTGCTCCAAATAGTATGTTGGCAAATATACAGCAACATACTATAGCCAATGAGTTGAGCAAAAATGGCCTTGATACGACATATTTCAATGATTTTAAGCAGCAAAATGAATTTCAATATAAAAGCCTCAATCAAAATCCTTCCTGGTTGCAGTTTGCAATCACTCGTTGGATTGTAAATGCCATTGATAACATAATCTCTTTTGAACAGAAGTATCCGGTCATACGTTCATTATCAGTGGTCTTGGTTATCGCTATTCTGCTGTTTTATATTTTTAGGGGATCATTGAGTGGGCTTTTTATTTTGGGTGAAAAAAACAAAAGTGATGAAACTCAATTCTGGAAAGAACAGTTTATAAGCGAACCTCTTGAACTTTTACTAGAAAGGAGTATCGGGGCAAATGATTTCAAAAATGCAGTACGTTATATGTACCTCTTGGTATTGCAGCAATTGAGTGGCGCTAAAATCATAAAGCTCCAACCAAGCCAAACTGTGAGTGATCAGTTGGCACAACTTTCGGGTAAAGCTTTCTATCCCAAAATACTATTTTTAGCTAATTGGTACCAATACTTGGTTTTTGGAAGCTATACCATCGATGATCAACGTTTCGATTCCATAAAATCTGAATTCTATTTGGTAATGCAACAAATTGGGAAAAATGAAATTGCCTAAATTTCCGCTTTTACTCTTAGCGATGCTTTTCATTTTACTCGTTGGTATAGAGTATATGAAACCAAAACCATTGAATTGGGAGGTCAGCTTTTCTTCTTCACGCAAAATCCCTTATGGAGCTTTTGTGTTTCATGATTATCTGAAAAATTTCTTGTACGCTGATATTGAGACAAGTCATGTGCCTTTCAGCGGAATTTATTCCAATGATTTTCCGACAGGATCCATATTCATTGTATATACTGATAACTTCGATCCGGACTCCTATGAATGGGAGCGTATGCAGGAAATCTTAAATGATGGCAATCATATTTTAATTATCAGTACTGAGTTTGGCCGTTTACTTTTAGACACACTAGATATCAGTCTTCGGTTCAATTTTGAAGACGTAGCGCTTAAAACTACTAAAGTGCAATTCTTCGCCGATACCTTGCAAGGGAACTCCTTTGTTGTAAACAAAATGGCAGGTTACTATTTCTTTTTGGATAGTTGTCGCTCAGTGGAGCTTATTGGAGGCATAAGCCTCGCGCAACCCGATTTTATAAAAATACCGTCTCTTGAGCAAGACGGCGGTGCGATGTATTTGAACATGAACCCTCTGGCTTTTACAAATTTTCATATGCTCGATTCTGCCAATTATGTGGTTCAGGCTATGAATTATCTACCAAACGGACATTTGGTATGGGATGAATATTATAAGCCCAAATCTGAAGCCAGTCAGAATCCATTGCGGGTTATTATGCAGCTCCAGCATCTAAGAGTCGCTTTTTTTATTCTGGTACTTAGCTTGGCTGTTTTTTTTATCTTTGGATCGAAACGAAAGTACTCATACATACCTCTATACTCCCCTTTTATTAATACTTCACGAGAGTATGTGGTTACACTGTCTCGCTTGTATCTTTCAGGCAAAAATCATACAGATATGGCCAATAAAAAACTCTTATATTTCCGTGAATATCTGCGTCAGCTATACCAAATTACTCCTGATTTGCTCAAACGGGAAAATATACAATTGCTTAGTCAGCGTACCGGAGTGAGCAAAGAAATAATTTTAAACTTTCTGGACATATCTGATTATATTCGCAGCCAAAACAACATTGGCGAAAACAGTTTGAAACGCTTGTCTGAAGCAATCAAAGATTTCAAGAATTTCAAAAAGTAAAATTGAGTCGGATCCTTTTTGTCAGTGTGTATGTGTAATACAAAAGTATCGGAAATGAAATTTTTATCTGTATTTACCTCGCTTATAATCTTATCTTTTCTCTATTTGTCGTGCGAAGAGGAAAAAAACTGTTTTAATAGTAATCAGAATTTGGGCGATATTGAGGGGAATTATGACTTGGGCAAATGCTTTGTTGTACTTGCCGATTCGCAATATGTGTTTACCAATATTGAAGATTTCCAGGAATTGAGAAGCGAAATTGACGAAATGTACCTCGAAGCCAATGCCGCTTGTGATACCGCCATTCTTAAAAATCCCGATTTTGAGAAATACAGTCTGCTCGGAATGCGCACCATGGTGCAAGCTTGTGCTGTGGCGTATGTTCGAGAGGTGAAAAATATCCATGAATTGGGTATTGGTACCCAAAATACCTCAAGATTTTACTGTTGATTTTCTTATCTTAAAATAATTGCGTAACTTCACCACCTCAAATAATTCTAAATTTTTGAAATATGGCATGGGGAAATAAAAATACCAATGACACCGTAAAGACGCAAGAGTCAGAATCTGGTAGTTCTATTAACCTTATTGGTACAGGTACCACCATCGTAGGTGAGATTTCTTCAAATGGGGATATTCGCATAGATGGTACCCTCGAAGGAAATATAGAAACCCGGGGAAAGCTGGTCATTGGACAAAGCGGCCTTGTAAAAGGAAATATTAAATGTAAAAATTCAGATATATCTGGTACCGTGCAGGGAAAACTCTATGTTGATGAGTTTCTTAGCCTCAAATCAACTGCACGTATCACTGGTGAGCTTTTTGTAAACAAGCTAGCTATAGAACCCGGAGCGCTATTCACCGGAACATGTAATATGTCTGATAAGCGAAATGCAAACGAAACTCCCGCTGTAAATAAGGAAAAAGTTGAAATTAAGGCTAAATTTAATTGAAATCTGAAGTTTCGAAAGACAACAAAAGCCGAATGAATGATATTGCCCGATACAGCGCCATCCCATTTCAGATGGTAGCTATTGTCGGGCTATTTGCTTTTGGTGGTGTACAGTTAGATAAATGGTTGCAAACCAATTTCCCCTATTTTACTTTAATTTTAGTTCTGGTTGGCTTTGGTATTGCGCTATATCAGGCTATTCGTGGATTGCTTAAGTAATTAAGCGCAAAGCATTTTTAAAACATCTGAATTATGGAAAAGCATCAAAAGAAATTTTTGATAAAACTCAGCTTACTTAGCCTTTTTCTTGGCCTACTGGGAGTGGCATTGTTTAGTACTATGCTTAAAAGTTATTATCAACCAATATTTCCATTATTGCTGCTTTTCAATCTGCTCGTAAATTATTTCGTTTATTCAGCAGTTACCATGCGTATTCACAAAAGCCCGGTTCAGTTCAACAATGTGTTTATGATTTCAAATATGTCTAAACTCATCGTATACATGGTAGTGCTGTTGGTGTATATCTTGCTCAATAAAGCACAGGCCTTGCAGTTTGCAGTAGCATACCTGATGCTCTATTTTATTTACACTTTTTACGAAGTAAAGGCGCTGGTCGACTTCGTAAACAAACACAAGGCTGGACAGAACTAAGAGCGATTTCCAAAGCATGTTTATCCACAATTTTTATTTTAATTTTACTATGTAAAGTGTTAGTAAATAAAATATTATAGGCTTGTAGGACATTAATTGGTAAGAAAATTATAAATACCTATACGTTATATACTTTTTTTTTTACTTTTGCTTGTAAAATGTGAAAACTATATAAAATGCGTGGTAAAGGATTTATCCATTTAGCAATCATACTTTTAGGTTTATTTTTGTCAGTGCAGACGTTTGCACAACACGAAAATGAATCTAAATTTAATGCTGGTAGCTTTATAATCGATCATATTGGTGATGCACATGAGTGGCATATAGTAACCATTGGTGAAACCCATATTTCAGTACCTTTGCCTATCATTGTGTACAGCAAATTTTCCGGGCTGTCTTTTTTCAGCAGCGGAAGGCTGGCTCATGGCGAGTCGTACAACAATTTTGTACTCGAACACTCGGGCGAGAATAAAGGCAAAGTGGTTGAAAATATTGAAGGTTCAAAAATGACTGAGCTCATCAGCAAGTTTGATACCACTGAGTTTTCCGAATTGCTTACCAACCTTAATGATCAGGAATTTGTTGCCGCAAAACGCGATACCCTCATACAACAATTTGTAAACAAAGATTTTGCTTCCATCGAAGCTTATCTCAGCGATAAACAATTTTATTACGTTCCTCTCGATTTTTCTATTACCAAGAATGTGGTTGCCCTTTGGGTGAGCCTGATTATTTTGTTGGTAGTATTTCTTACCGTGGCCAAAAGCTACAAAGAAAGACAGGGAAGTGCACCGAAAGGCCTCCAGTCTTTCATGGAACCCATCATCCTCTTTGTACGCGACGACATAGCTCGTCCTAGTATAGGCGAAGAAAAGTACCACAAATACATGCCCTATCTGCTCACAGTATTTTTCTTTATTTTCATCAACAACCTCATGGGACTTATACCTATACCCCCGTTTGGTGCCAACCTTACCGGAAATATTGCTGTAACTATGGTTCTGGCCTTGTTCACATTTGTGATCACCACCGTAAGTGGAAATAATCATTACTGGACACATATCATCAACACTCCGGGTGTACCCTGGTGGTTGAAAATTCCGGTGCCCCTCATGCCTATCGTTGAGATTTCCGGTGTGTTCATTAAGCCTTTTGTTCTTATGGTCCGTCTTTTTGCGAACATCACCGCAGGTCACATCATCGTACTCGGATTCTTTAGCCTTATATTTATATTCGGCGATATGAGTCCTGCCGCCGGATTTGGTGCTTCCATTTTATCGGTTGCTTTCGTTATTTTTATGACTATGCTCGAGTTGCTGGTAGCATTTATTCAAGCATTCGTATTTACCCTTTTATCAGCACTGTATTTTGGTTTGGCTACTGAAGAGCCTCATCACCACTAAAATTTTGAAATTGAATTAAATAAGTCATCCATTAATAAATAAATATAGTATGTTTTTATTAACAATTATCCTTGAAGCTGTAGCAGGTGCCGCACTTGCTAAATTAGGAGCTGCTATTGGCGCAGGTGTTGCCGCTATCGGTGCTGGTATTGGTATTGGTCGTATTGGTGGTAGTGCCATGGACGCAATTGCCCGTCAGCCTACCGCAGTTGGCGACATTCGCTCAAACATGATTGTTTCTGCTGCTCTTATTGAAGGTGTTGCTTTCTTCGCAGTAGTTATTTGCTTGCTCGTATTGTTCGTGTAAGCTGAAGAAAAAAAGTCCGCTTTACGGTTGGTAATAGCGGACTTTAAATTTTTACTCAAAAAGGAATTTTACTAAGAAATAAATAAAAACATTATGGAATTAGTTACCCCGGGTATAGGATTGATGTTTTGGATGTTGGTGTCATTCAGCATCGTGTTATATATTCTGAAGAAATTTGCATGGAAACCAATTCTGCAATCTATTCACGATAGGGAAGACTCTATTGAAGCTGCACTGCGTTCGGCAGACAAGGCACGCGACGATATGGCTCGTATTCAAGCCGACAATGAGAAAATTCTCAACCAGTCGCGCATTGAAAGCGAAAAAATATTGCGCGAGTCGAAAGAACTGGGCGATAAATATATTGCTGATGCACGTAAGCTTGCAAATGTAGAATCTACCAAGATGATAGAAGAAGCCAAACGTGTAATTGAATCTGAAAAGGTGGCTGCCATCAATCAGGTGCGCAACGAGATTGCCGAGCTTTCTATCAGCATTGCCGAAAAACTACTTAAATCTGAGCTGACCGACATGAGCCGCCAGTCTAAAATTATTCAGAATTCGCTCGATAATTTCCGTTTAAACTAATAGGTAACGATGAATAGCAATACCATTTCTGTTCGTTACGCAAGGGCACTATTTGCATCGGCCAAAGAGCAAAATGTGCTCGATTCTGTGCGCAAAGACATGGATACTATCCTGGCTGTGTCTACAGAATCTCCTGAACTGGGCAAGTTGTTGAACAGCCCTGTTACCAAGCCTTCAGTTAAGATCAAAGCACTTACTGGAGTATTCAGCGACAGCCACATGCTCACAAAACGCTTTTTGGAACTACTTACTACCAATAAGCGCGAGAGTTGGTTGCCTCTGATTGCACGTAATTTTATTTCATTTTACAAGAAGGAAAAAAATATAGTGAGTGTTTCTATTAGCAGTGCGATACCCATGCCTGAATCTATGCAATCTCAGCTCAAAAGTAAATTGAAGGCTGATTTGAAAAGCGAAGTGGAAATGGAATCTGATACTGACGAATCTCTCATTGGTGGTTTTGTTATTACCATCGAAAATCAAATGCTCGACGCCAGTGTAAAAGGGCAACTGAAAAAAATCAGGTACGAGTTTCTCAATAGCAAAAGTATTTAACACGAAATTTTTATAAACAAGAATATTATGTCCGGAATTAAACCATCAGAAGTATCAAAAATACTTAAGCAACAGCTCGAAGGAATTAAAACCGAATCGCAGCTCGAAGAAGTTGGTACCGTACTACAGGTTGGCGACGGAATTGCCCGTATCTATGGACTGCAGAATGTTCAGGCAAATGAAATGATCGAATTTCAAAACGGTGTAAAAGGTATCGTACTGAATCTTGAAGAAGATAACGTAGGTGCTGTTTTGCTTGGTCCTGCTGTTGGTTTGCGCGAAGGTGATTCTGTGAAGAGATTGCGCAAAATTTCTTCCATTCGTGTGGGTAAAGGAT
Source organism: Bacteroidota bacterium (assembly GCA_020048155.1). Classification (GTDB taxonomy): domain Bacteria; phylum Bacteroidota; class Bacteroidia; order Bacteroidales; family DYOH01; genus JAIFMY01. Next base: position 2,433 of record JAIFMY010000030.1, on the reverse strand, counting down.
TGCTCGGTAGGGTTATAAATACCTTGGGTGAGCCTATTGACGGTAAGGGGCCTGTTGAAGGCGAACTGCTTGAAATGCCTCTCGAACGCAAAGCTCCCGGTGTACTTTACCGTCAGCCTGTGAATGAGCCATTACAAACTGGTATCAAAGCCATCGACTCTATGATTCCAATCGGACGCGGACAGCGCGAGTTGATCATTGGAGACCGCCAGACTGGCAAAACTGCCATTGCCATTGATACCATCATCAATCAGAAAGAAGCCTTCGAAAGAGGTAAACCAGTATACTGTATTTACGTAGCTATCGGACAGAAAGGTTCTACTATAGCCAACATTGCTAAAACGTTGGAACGCTATGGAGCTATGCAATACACCATTATCATTTCATCTACCGCAGCTGAGCCTGCTGCATTGCAGTTTTATGCTCCTATGGCCGGTGCTGCTATTGGTGAGTTTTTCCGCGATACCGGAAATCACGCGCTGGTAGTTTACGATGACTTGTCTAAACAAGCGGTTTCTTATCGCGAAGTTTCTTTGCTTCTTCGTCGCCCACCGGGACGTGAAGCTTATCCGGGCGATATTTTCTACCTGCACTCTCGCTTGCTCGAACGTGCGGCCAAAATCATCGCATCTGACCAGATTGCTTCGCAAATGAATGATATTCCTGAATCTTTGAAAGGAAGAGTAAAAGGAGGCGGATCGCTTACTGCACTTCCAATTATCGAAACCCAAGACGGCGACGTTTCTGCATACATTCCTACCAACGTGATTTCTATCACCGATGGTCAGATATTCCTTGAGTCAGGTCTTTTCAACTCTGGTGTTCGTCCTGCTATCAACGTGGGTATATCAGTATCGCGTGTAGGTGGTAATGCTCAGATAAAAGCTATGAAAAAAGTAGCTGGTACTCTGAAAATTGATATGGCTCAATATCGTGCTTTGGAGGCTTTCTCTAAGTTCGGTTCAGACCTCGATGCTTTTACTAAACAAACTTTGGAAAAAGGTGCCCGCAACGTTGAGTTGTTGAAACAAAACCAGTTTGCTCCTGTTACCGTAGCTCACCAGATAGTATTGCTCTATTGCGGTACCAAAGGTTTGCTCAAAGATGTACCATTGACTAAAGTGGTGGACTTTGAACAGCAAGTAATAGACTATATGGAACTGAAACATAAAGCCGCTGTTGATTCACTGTCGCAAGGCAAAATCGATGGTGAGATTGAAAAGATAATTGAATCTATTGCTTCTGAAGTGGGCAAACGCTTTAAAATAAACTAAGCATGGAACTGAAAGAACTATTTCAACAAGCAGTTGATAACTCCAAGAAGATCGAAAAACGACCTTCAAACGATGTGCTGCTAAAGATGTATGCTTTATACAAACAAGCTACAGAAGGCGATGTAAGCGGCGAACGCCCTGGTGGTTTCGATTTTAAAGGAGCTGCTAAATACGATGCTTGGGCTGAAATACGCGGAAAATCTGCGGATACTGCTATGAACGAGTACGTTGCTCTTGTCAATTCTTTACTGTAATTATTTTTAATGATAAGCATTCATGGCTAACCTCAAAGAAATACGACTTCGAATAAATTCTGTGTCTTCGACCAAGCAGATAACCAGTGCCATGAAAATGGTATCTGCTGCAAAATTGAAGAAAGCGCAGGATATCATTCTACAGTTGAGACCGTATGCAAATAAATTACATTCCATACTTACCAATCTGACTGCCAGTCTCGATCCATCTTCTTTCGGGAATGAATTGCTGGCCGAACGGGAAGTGAATAAGGTGCTTATTGTATCCATTTCTTCTAACAGGGGCTTGTGTGGAGCTTTCAATAGCAATATTTCAAAGCAAACGCAGCTATTGGCTAATGAAAAGTATGCTACGCAGTTTGCCGCCGGGAATGTACACTTCATGACCATTGGTAAGAAAGTATATGATTTGTTGCGTGCTCGCCAGTATACACTTTTGAGCAGCGATAATCATATCTTCGAGAATCTGACTTTTGATGCTACAGCCTCTATTGCTCAGGATTTGATGAATATGTACAAAAACCAGGAGTATGATGAAATACTCCTTGTGTACAATCATTTCAAAAATGCTGCGGTACAGGAGTTGCAGGTTGAGCAATTTTTGCCCATACCTATACCTGAGAATTCAAATGCTACCCAAAGTACAGATTATATTTTGGAACCGGGCAGAGAGGCCATTGTTACGGAACTTATACCGCGTACCTTGAAAGTTCAACTTTTCAATGCGCTTGCAGATTCCTATACTTCTGAGCAAGGCGCCCGCATGGTGGCCATGCACAAAGCTACCGACAATGCCACTGAGATGATAAAACAATTGAAGTTAACTTACAATAAAGCCCGTCAGGCTTCTATTACCAAGGAAATTCTTGAAGTAGTTTCTGGCGCTGAATCTTTGCATGCTTAAT
>JAIFMY010000098.1 GCA_020048155.1 Bacteroidota bacterium | reverse complement strand
TTAGTAGCGCCAACATTTACTTCGATAGATGGAAATCTTAGACACGAAGTAGCTGAAAAAGCAAAAGCTATTGAAGATGCAAAAAAAGCAGAAACAAAAACTCCCGAACAGATTGCGGCAGAAGCAGCCGCGGAAGCCGCAAAAAAAGGCGAGCCAGATTGGTTCAAAGCCTACCGCGAAAGTTCGGAGCAGAAACTTACTGATTTACAAAAGAAATTTGATGGTGTAGAAGCTGCAAAAACTATCGCCCAGAAAAGGGATGAAATTTTTGGTAAACTGAAAACCAAATACACAGACGAATTAATTCAAGTGGCCGCGAAGAATTTCGATTTTTCGAAAGATACTGCCGAAGCTGAATTTGATGCTGCTTGTGTTGAGATTGGAAGTTTGCTAGGAGTTAAGCCTATTGTGGGTGATGTTACAAAAACAAATTCCGATGCCGCTGCATTTGCTGCCCAAAAAGCAGACTTGGTAGCCAAAGGGATTATTCCAAAAGACTAAGTATTAATTTTAAAAATTAGAAACGATGAACACTGACAATTATGGCGTTTATGGTTCTGAAACTAAGGAATTTGGCGGTACTTTCCCAGTATGGAAAAATATCGACAATGAAGGAATTGAGGATAACGGAGGTACTTTCAAAGTGATTTCGAGCTTTGCAACAGAATATCCTACCGGAACAATCATTCCTACCGGAGCACCAGTGAACCTATCCGGTGGAATCTTAACGATTTTACCAACTTACGAAGTTACTGACATCTATGCAGCTACCGTTGCAACAGTTGTGAAAGTAAAAGCAGCCGGGGTTGCAAAAGTACCTGTGGCTGGCAATATTGTAATGTTAGCTCCTGCAACTGTAGGAACTACAGGAACCGCAATAGCTGTTTCAGCTGTAGCATTAGCAGATGGAAAGTACGAATTAACTGTAGGTGCTGCCGCCTTTGGGTCGGGAGTTGCTTTGGCAGTTGGCGACATTCTCGTAGGCGCAACCGCAGCCGGTTCTGGAAAATCTATCTTAACTGTTCCAACCGGACTTTTAAGGCGTGAAGTGTATATCGGAGCAGGTGCAACTGTAGCAACAGGTGCAAGTGTATTCCATGGTAACATCCTTGTGGATCGGATTCCTCCAATTCCAGCTTGCGTAAAATCAGTATTAACCATGATTAAATTCACCCCTGAATAATTATGAACGCAACAGGATTAAATTATCACGACTTGCTCCAGGCAGCAGGTGTGAACCAAGGAAACTTCCAAGCTTTTATTGATGGTTATTTTGCCACCAAATATAACACAGCAATGTGGGATGGCTTTGAGTTTGATGCAGCTCCAATGCTGGATTATACTTATACTCAATTCCAAGCTGAGTTGAAGTTGAATGTAATGGCTACTTACGTGAATCCAGATTCACCAGCCAAAATGAAATCTACCGAAGGTTTCTCTGAATTAAGTGGAACTATCCCAACCATGAAATCGGCATTGGTACGCGATTCAAAAGAACAACGCGAATTAATGAAAATGCAAATGGCTAGTGGCGATGCTACTGTTAATTTGGCGATTTCTCAATTGTATCGTACACTTGACCAATTGTTAGGCGAACACGTAAATTCTATTTCTTACCAACGTAACCAAATGGTTTCGAAAGGTAAATTGGAATTGTTGGATGCCAACAACCCTGGAGGTATCAAGAACATTACGTTCTCTGCTCAAATTCCAGCCGCTAACATTGTGACTAAAACAAGTACTGCAAAATGGTGGACTGACACTACTCGCGGAACGGAAGGTAGCGCATCTGATCCTATTGCTGATATTGAAGCTGAAATCCAAAAAATGCAAGATGCCGGAGTTTCCGCTATCACCATTGAAATGGATAAGTTGACATTGAAAGCAACTCTTGGCCATACGAAAGTATTGGCAGCTATTGGATATAACTTAAACCCATTGGTGGCTGATGCTACAGTGGCAAAAGCTATTGCCAGCAACCTTAGCTACAACCAAAAAGTTGCAGCATTCCAAGGTTTATTCGAAGCTACTTTGAAAGTGACTGACCAAATTGCAGCCGTTGAAACATTCGACAAAACTACAATGAAACCGGTTTCTACACAAATGCGCTCGTTTGCTGCAAATGTTGTTTCGTTGTATCCAAGCGGAAATATCGGTAAGATTAAACACGTTTTACCAATCCTTCCAGCGCAAGGGTTCCAAGGAGCTACTGCTCGTTACTTCAACGGTTCGCTGTTGATGCGTACTTACAGTGACATCAATACTAACGTTCAGTATTTCAATACCGAGCAAGCGTTGTTGGCTGTAATTGACAAGCCTAAGTATTTCCATATTTTGAACGTACTCTAATAACTAAGCCATGACCATAGAATCGTACTTACAAGGAAAATTTGAATTTGAATTTTCAGCTTTGAATTTTCAGAGTGTATTTGCCGGTCGTGGAATAGAGATTTGGCATTGTCAGATTTGTATATGATACTCGCCAATGTGACGAACGGAGGTGGAAAAAGGATTACGAAAGGTAATAGAACCATCACTGATAAATCATATTCATTTGGCATTACAGACCGAGTTGATTTCAGAAATGAAGCTAACAGACTGAGAGCTAAGTGGGGTGAAAAATCAGTAAGTGTTCCTAATGTGAAATTTGCCAATTTATACGGAAGATGAAAGTAAACAACTATGACTATCCTGATATGTGTGTTATTTCGCGTTCGAGCGGAACTACAGACGATTTAGGTAATGAGCTGCTTACAGTGCTATATAACGATTGCTGTGAAATCCAATATGGAGGCAGTGGCAATACAAGTATGCATGTGAGTAACTATCAGTCAAGTCCAACGCTTTTCATTCCGGTAAGTAATATTGCTTTCGAGATTAACGACAGTGTGGTTGTAACAGGCTTAAACGGTCGGGTAACGAAATATACAATTGGACAATTTGAGAGTTTAAGTGATTTTAATGATACGTGCATTTGGCTTAAAAGCGGTGTAGAGTGAGTAATTATGATACAATAGTAGAGGGTGTTAGGCGGTTCGGAGGAACCACTTCGAGTGGAACGGTTGTCAAGGATGTGTTTGCCATAATGGAAGGTATAGCTAAAGACATATTCGACCAAATAAACAACTCTGGTGTCATACCTGTAGATACAGGAAACTTAAAAGATAGTACTGGTATAGCAATTTACAATGGAAGCCGATTGGTTAAACTGATTCCAAATCCGATAGCGACTAAACCTCGCGTAAATATCGGACTGAGAGGTTTTGAAAAAGGAGAATTTTGGGGTTACAAATTACTTGAAAAAGCCATTGACCATGGAGTAGAAAATTATAAAGATGGTGGCTATTATTTAGTTATTTTCTCATCAATGCCTTATGCCGGAATTGTAGATGCGAGCCAAGATTATTTCTCAAACGATATAGTTAATGCACTCAATACAATTGCACGAATTACGACAAATCATACAAATATAACTTTTCATAAAGTAACGAGATGAACCTATCAGAATTATCCCCAATATCGGCATTAAAAACTGCTCTTGTAGCTGCCGGGATTGATGGCATTATATACGAAGGTAGTAAGCCTACAAGTGGATTGCCAGATAGCTTTATCGAGTTATATGTAAACGGCTCAATGAGTTCGGATACAGAAAATATGAGTATTGTAAATGGAGCTGTGCTTCTTTCGATAAACGTAAAATTATTATCAACAGGCGAAGTTAATTCAAAGAAAGAAACGCTTATTATGAGCACTTTAAACACTTTGTTTTTTAACGGAAAAACTATAGTAAGCGGTAAATACCGATTTACTATTGATATGAAAAATATCGTTTATGGTGGGCGCGGATTGTCGGAAGGATACTCAACCAAAGTTTTAAATTTATTAGTAAAAACGTTTTAATAATTAATTATCATGGCAGTAAAACAAATCACTAAAATGGATACCGTATCTACTATTTTTAGCGGTATCTCTGAGATTGCACTTTGTACAGCTCCTGCCAATTATACAACAGCTACATTAGCTTCGTTGGATGGTTGGAAATCTCTTAACGACATCAAGTTGGATTCTACCAACTTTACAGGCGATGCCCCTACCGAAACATTGGTAAAAAACGAAAAAGGTTCAGTTGTAGTAGCTACAGCCGTTGCCGGCACAAACAAGTTTGAGTTTATTTGCTACAACACATCTGCAACAATGTTGCTTAAAATGTTGAAAGCAACTGACAAAACCCCTGTATTTGTCGCTGACGATGTATTTGCAGTAAGCTCTACCGTTACCGGTTTTGGAGATTCGCTTCCAATTTTGGAATGTCCTATCATGGTTGTAAATGATGTTGCTAACCAAGCAGTATTATTCCCATACGCCAAAATCGTTTCAACAATGATTTTGGACAGCAAAGTACTTGCAATCAAATGTACAGTAACAGCTCAGGACGTCTCTACACCTGCTTTATCTACCGCTATGGTTATCCGTGGTGCATTGGATGTAAACAACGCGTAAGAGATTCAATTTCATAAACCTAAAAAGGGTGCGGTAATTCACCGTACCCTTTTTTAATTAAAATACTATATGACCCAAGAAGAATTGATTAATCAGATAGCCTCCATTTCACACAGAGTTGAAAAAGGAGCGAAAGTAGAAGTTGAAATTTTAGGTAAAAAATACCGACTTGCAGACACGAAACGCAAAGTGCTCGACAATATAATCGACATACTTTACGATGTAAATTACACGAAAAGTAAAAATCACAAAAAGCAAATGAAACGCATTCAAGAAAGCGATGTGAAAATTGCAAGCTACTTAATGCTCAATGCTTTATCGTACATACCATTTGTACATGCAATCCATTGGCGCTATCTGAGAGTGTTTAAAACGACTGAGGTTTTCAATGGAATTATTGATGCCGGACTTAATAACCCGGAACAGGCTTTTTTTTTGAAAAGCTCGCTATCTGCAAGAAATCTGATGGCGAGCCGGATACAGATGATAAAAATGGATCCAGAGTAATTCCATCATTGTTTCAAATGTCGCTTGATAACTCGCTAATGATGGAGATATATCCGTTTGGGGGTTTTCTGGCATATATCAAATTCCATTTCATAGATGGAATAACTAAGCAAAGTGTAATGCTTCTCGACAAAACACGAGTTGATTACGATAGCAAAAAAAGCGATAAGGCTGACGAAAATAGGCCAGTAAAAGAGCCTAAATCTGATGAGGAATTTAGTAAGACCTTGCAAAAGTTTGGATTTAAAAAAGCTGTAAGCGAGGAAGATAGAGTTAAACAGATTAGAAACGAATTAGAAAAATAAACACCATGACAGATAGTAATGCTAATGGCAATTTAGATTTAAGCTACGGAGTTGTTTTTGACGTTAAAACAGGTGGCGATAAAGCGACTGAAAAGATAAAAGAATATTCAGATGCGTGGCAAAAATTGCTTAACGACCAAAAGCTAGTGATTAAAATGGG
>JAIFMY010000093.1 GCA_020048155.1 Bacteroidota bacterium | reverse complement strand
CGATAAAGGACATTTCCTTGTTGTTCTGCAGATGTAAGGCGATGTGGCCAATTTCATGCATCAGGGTAAAAGCAAAATTGTCGATTCGTTTGTGGCGCAAGGATAAAGCAACAGCCGGGTTATTGACACTCCAAAAAGAATATCCATCCACAGGAGTGCTGTCGAAACGATTCAATTGAACGAATTTGATGCCGTAATATGAAAGAATAGCAGAGGTTTGGGATACGACATTCTTATTCTCGAAGAAAACAGATTTCAGCTCATCAACCAGGTTTTCTAATTTATCAGGGTTGAAAGGTGCGACCTTCATACGATCCGCTTCATATTTTGCAAGGGTGCTCCAAGCAAATATATTGTTGGCATTCACTTGCAGCTTGCTTGACTTGCGGTAATAAGCATTTGCTTTGTGCTTAGCCTGCAGACCCACTAATTGTTCGATAGAAGAAACTGCATACACTTCATAAAGTTTCCTGATATTGGCTTCGATATCGTCCTTTAAATATCCAAGCCCGGCAAATTCCTTAACAGGTACCAGTTCTTTGATGAAATTCCAAGTAGTGATATTTTCCATCTTGCGAATATTCTTTTCTTTCAGAGCAGCTTTATCGAGTTCATATTGACTTTGGAATCGCATCCAGTATTCAGCAGAAATTTCTAATGCTTTTTCTAAGAGTAGAGCAAAGTCAGCGGTGACAGGTCTTTTGCCTTTGATGATTTCATTCAGGAATGTAGGGGTTACACCAAGCAAAGACGATAATTCTTTTTGAGACATTTTACGTGCGAGCAGTTCATCCCTGAGTAAAATTCCCGGGTGAGTTGCTTCATATGGGATTAGTTTGTTCGTTGCCATTGTTGATTGTGTTGTTGCGTTTTTTTCTTTCTCTAATTCTTAGTCGTTGTAATGAGGGCTCAGCTCTATAATTGCACAAATTGTAATGGTATTGGGAGGAATGCCGGAAATACGTGATTTAAACTCAATTCTATATTTATTGTTGACTCTGATGGATTCCAATCCAACCTTATCGCCTTTCAGTTTCTCATAATTAAGGCTCTTTAATGCATATAAGTCCTCGATTTTACTTGCAGCTCTTAATTTATTGATGGCATTTCTGTACTGAACTATAATAGATGGTTGATACCTATGTTTTTTGTTTTTAGTTTTCCCCTCTTCGAATAATTCCCGAAGGTAAGGTTGCTCAAATACAATCTCCATGATTTCTTTTTTGCAAAGGTAAAAAAGCATATGTAATATTCACTAAATAAGTGAATTTATTTGCAAAAATAATAGAGGCAATGCTTTGAATGAAGGGATTCACTGAAGTATACCAAGTACATGTGACAGTACCAACAAAAAAGTCCTAGCTGCAAAGCCAAGGACTTTTGGGGTGTGTAAAACTATTGCCGCAGCAGAATGATTTCGTGGTAATGCTTGTCTTTGAGGGCGCGGGAGTTGATGAAATTAACCTTGCTGCGGAGGCCATCAGCATTCTGCAAGTAGTGGGCTACATTGGACACAAAGTTTCCGGATAGATTCTAGATACAAAGACCTTTATGAATTTTGGTTATGACAGTGATTTTTAATGTTTTATTCAATGTGCACATTTTGTGTCTGCCAAATTCTATTTTTTTTTGTATTCTTATTTTTAGTTAACTTCACACAAGATTTAGATGCCGAATAGTATGAAAAAAAATACGTTGGATATGAAAATAGTGTATGGTATGTTTATGGTTTTGCTTTTGGCTATGTGGCAGTGCAAACCTTTGGAAGAAAAGAATATAAGTGACAGTGACAATAAGGAAAATGCCACAACCGGCAGCGATACTACAAGCACTGCCAATCAACAAGCCAATGCGCTGGTGGCAGGAGTACCGCTGTATTTCGATAGTGTAGGGGTACTTATGCATCCGGTAGGGCTAACCAATGCCATGCGTCCCGATGATCAAAGCCGCTCTAAACTGAACCTGTTCGATTCTGACAGCTACTCGTATACCGATGATTATTTCTGGTGCTCGTCCAACGGGTACGATTCGTACTCGGGGCGTATGAGCAATATCGTTTTTGAAACAGACACAACGCATATAGCCCTTACTGGCAAACGAGTAGTAATTTCCGAATTTACTTTTTTGCGGGAACTTAAAGAGCGGAATGTGGGGAGCTACATCATTTACCTATTGGTACAAGCCACAGATATCACTAAGGCAAAAACGGATAAACCATTGCTTACAGAGCTTTGGATGAGCAAGACAAATGGCACAGAGTTCACGCAAATAAGCCCGCTCCAGGAGTCGTTTGAGGAAGGAAAACTAATAGCTACCAAGGGGCGGTATTATTTCCGGACCAAGGTAAGTGCTGAATTGCCTTCGTTTAAGTATTATTACATACAGTTCAACGCCAAAGGGTATGAGGTTGAAGAATATCAGCCCCTTCAGTATTTAAATAAATAATGCGCGCACTTTTGCATCATAGATGTTGCAAAAAAAATCGATTAACGAAAAGGGGAAAAGCATGGTGGCTGCGACATCTGTATTTTCAGTTTTTCACCTTTCGTTTAAAATTATTGTAGGTGTATTAAGGCTCAGTATGGTTATACTCTCTGAGGGACTGCGCTCAGCGTTGGCATTCTAATGGTTTCGTAAGTACAAAGTACTGACCGATAAATGATTACTAAAATCCCCCCGGCTGATTTGTCATTTCAATGAACCATCAGCCGGGGCTATTATTTTTGCAGAGCAGTATTTCTAATCTATTGCATCAGATTATATCATCTTTTCAAACCAAGTTTCAGCCCAAAAGCTACCCAAAGTGGATCTTGTGGTGTAAATTCGAAATCTGCTTCGTTGTTGCTAGCGTTGTAATATCTGGCATCAGTAATGTTTGTGGCACTCACAAAAACACCAATTTTGTATTTATAATTTTCAAAAATCTTATAATTGGCAGATGCGTCAATCACTGTGTAGGCATCTACTATCACATTTTGGTCGTTGGTAGAGGTAAATACATGGGTGCCGTCAACATATTTGGCATTCATATATACATTAAAATTGCGCCATGCAAGACCGAAGCCTGTTTTTACAGTATTTTTGGCGCTAAGTATGAGAGGTTGGTCAGCTATATTGCCATCAGAATATGAGTAAGCTGCAAAGATATTTACCAGAATATTATTTGTAAGTTTTCCTACATAGTCAAGCCTGAGAGTGCCGCCAAGTGTTAGCGCTTCGCCTGCATTTACAGGTTTTATCACATAATCTATAGGTATATCTTTAAAGGTTTCGCCTGTAAAACCTTGGGTAATAATAAGGTTGCTTATGGTGCTGTAATACCCATTGAGAGATACTGCAAAAGATTCGCTTACCTGATATATGCCCTGAAAATCGAACGATTGACGCTTTTCGGGTTGCAAATCCGGATTGATAAGGCGCCAGAAAGAACTGGCTAAGCCGGTAGTTTGGCCTGCTGTATTCCTTATTGCATAAAACGAGCCAAAGTATTGATAAGCAAAGTGGGGCGACGGTGCTAAGTATGCATGGCCATAGAGCAATTTTATAGTAATTTTGCTTATAAGCTTGTATACTATACCTATGCGTGGATTTAGAGTACTATTGAATCGGGAATTGTAATCGAAACGGGTTCCAGCGGTGATGTTGAAATTCTCGAACAAGGTATACTGAGCCTGAAGGTATGCTCCAAGGTTATAGTAGTTTACATTGTAGATATCTTGATATATAGTTAAGTAATTGCCAGCGGAGTCGGTTATATTGGTACCGGGGTAATATATTTTTTGCTCTTTTATTGATTTCGATTCATCAAATTCCCAAGGCAAGTCACTGGTTTTAGGAATAGCATGCACATATTCGTACATGGCACCGCCTACCAAGGTGAATTTTTTTGAATGCTGGTAATTGATTTGCTCTTCCCACTTGATGGTTTGGTTTTGCTCATACTTATAAGCAGGTTCGTAACCAGAATAATGATTGATATACAAGGAGCTTGGAAGAATTTCAAACTCTTGTGCCGAGATATTGGATCTGATGGATAATTTCTCGTTTTCAGAGATATAGTTGTGTGCTATATATAAATTCTGCATCTGTGTGCTAAAAACTGTTTCTTCGGTTGAATAATAGTGGTAAGGCGCTGCGGCATAAGAACTACTGTGAGATTCGTGAAAATATGTAAATCCAATTTCAAACTTTTTGTGGTTTAAACGAGCCCGTAGGTTATAGGCATCGGTGGGTGTGGCATAAGGTTTTACTCCCAAGGCAGGCGTTATGGTGTCTCCAAACATGAGCATTTGTCCTGTTTTCTGAAAATGATGATACCAGCTATATTCTTTTTGGTAGTAGTCGGGCATAAATGGCTCATCAGATTGGTAATATTTGGCATTGAAAGCGAAGGAAGTAGTTTTATTGCCTATGCCGCCATATAGAGTACTGCTCAAGGTGTTGAAAAGTCCGTATGATGAATTCATGAATATGCCGCTGTTTTCATTTCCTTTAAAAGTAATAATATTGATAATGCCTGTGAAGGCATCTGCACCATAAAGGGCAGATGCTGGCCCAAGTATTACTTCCACTTGTTTTACATTGGCCAAAGAGAAACTCTGATCAATGGTGTGCGGCGTGCCAGTAGAAGAGTTTGCGCGAATTCCATCTACCAATATTATAAATTTCTCATTTCCGTATACTCCATTAATGGTGTATACATCTGAAGTCTCGGCAGAAGCTTTTTCGTTGATTTCTACCTGGGGTATATCTCTGAGCAAATCTTTGAGCGATGCATAATTGCGCTCTTCAATCTGCTGTGCAGTTATTACATATACAGTGGCAGGAGCATCAGTAGCTTTTTGAATCACTTTAGAAGCAGTCGATATTTTTATGTTTAGTATTTCTTCAAGTGTAAGTTCGTATATATCTTCTAAATCAATGGTATCGGTCTGAGATTGGGCTCCTGCAGATATTGCAAAAAATGCAAGTATGAATATGAGTTTTTTCATACGTATTTCCTATTTTTGTTTAAACTTAAACATTTTAGCGATAATCGGAATTTCATTTTCGGTGCACAATATATGTATAATACCTATTAGTTTGCTTGAAATGTAGGCAAGTTAGGACTATATTTCATCTATTCCAATTTTGAGAGTCAATATTTAGTTTAAAATCTTGTTATTCTGCCGGGTGTTTATAAATAATTTAGGCGTTGCAACAAATTTGCTCTGAAAGGGGGCATGGTAGGTCACAAAAGTAAATCGTCAGGTAGACCATTGTTTACCTGACGATTGGGTTATAAAACTAAATGAGACGAGTATTTCTTATTTCATGAATTGAGGTGAAACCACCAACTCTTTTGAGCCTTGCTGGTATACATAAAAACCTTCACCACTTTTTGCCCCCAGATTGCCAGCTTCAACCATATTTACCAACAGCGGGCAAGGCGCATAGCGCTGGTCGCCCATACCATCGTACAATACGCGCATGATAGAAAGGCAAACATCGAGCCCAATGAAATCGGCTAGTTGCAGAGGCCCCATGGGGTGTGCCATACCGAGTTTCATTACCGTATCTATAGCAGCTACATCGGCCACACCGGTATATAGGGTATATATTGCTTCGTTTATCATAGGCATGAGTATGCGGTTGGCTACAAAGCCCGGATAATCGTTTACCAGCACAGGTGTCTTACCAAGTTTCACCGATAAGTCGTATATGGTATCGGTAGTTTGTTTCGATGTTTTGTAACCTTTAATGATTTCCACCAGCTTCATCACGGGTACCGGATTCATAAAGTGCATACCTATCACCTTGTCGGGGCGCTTTGTGGCTGAGGCAATACGGGTGATAGAAATAGACGAAGTATTGGAAGCCAATATGGCACTTTCCTTGCACAATGTATCCAATTCTTTGAAAATATTCAATTTTATGGCAGTGTTTTCAGTAGCAGCTTCTACCACCAGGTCGGCATCGGCCACACCTTCTTTCATTTGGGTAAAAGTTTTAATATGCTTCAGAGTATCAGCTTTTTGGGCCTCTGTGAAAGTCCCTTTTTTTACCTGCCTGTCCAGATTCTGATCTATGGTTTTAAGCGCTTTTTGTATGGCCTGCTCACTTATGTCTATCATGGCTACTTCATAGCCGCTCATGGCAAAAGTATGCACAATGCCATTTCCCATAGTTCCCGAACCTATTACTGCTACTTTCATTCAGAGTAAAATTTTCTTGTATTTAAAATGTAATCGTTTGCAATGGTAACAAAAAAATATTAGTACTTTCAAATTTTTAACAAAAAATAAGAGAAATGTAGCTTGCCCGGTTAGCGCGGTCGCTGCCGTCTTAAGTAGATCTGTACTTTTAAACTGACCAGTGGAGGGTAACTATAAATATTTCTTAACGAATTCATTTAAAATAGATCTACTTTTATTTTGTATATTAGCCACATCAAAAACAACATGTTGATATAAACAAAATTAATTAACATTATGTCAAAATCTTGGATTACCACAGCTGCAATTATCGTATTGTTGGTATTGGTGCTCATATATGTAATACCAAAGCTCATCAAGCTATTCATCATATTGGGTGTGTTGGCTGTAGCCGGGTACTATATATACGATTTTATAAATAAAAAATAACTCACTATGGGATTGTTCGATTTGTTTAAAAAAAAGACTGAAAGAAATTTTGTACCCACATCGCTTACGGTTGAAAACATGAGCAAAGGTTGGGTTTTTGAATACGATATGAAGAACTGGGTTGTAAGCGAGGTGTATGAGTACGACTGGGGAAACAACAATTTTAGTGTAGAATATAAAGTTGATACTGGCACTGAAAGTTATTTCCTGAGTGTTGAAAAAGACGATGAGATGCTACTTGCACTTACCAGAAAGCTTAAGATACGTAGCATAGACGAGAATCTGCCGGAACATATAAAAAAGAATGAGGCACCTCCTAAGAAACTGGTCTATAATGGCATATCCTATTTTCTGGAAGCCGAACGCCCCGGATATTTTCGGAATGTAGAAACCGATCCGGATGGAAATGAATGGGAGGAATTCATTGCCTGGGAATACGAAGACGAAAGCGGAAAGCAGATGCTCACAATAGAGCAATGGGGAGAACATGAGTTTGATGCTTCTGTAGGTTTCTCTATTCCACTTCACCAAATATCCAATATTTTGCCTGCTGATTATGCTTAAAATCTTAAGTTTTTTTCAATGAAAACGAATAATATATTCATCATTCTACTAGCTATGATATTGTTGCCAATGTATACCGGATGTGGCAGCAGCGAAGAATTTAAGAAGACACCGGTAGATGAACTTATAAAAGAAATGAATGCTGAGCCAACATTTACCATATTGCTGTATGATATGGATGTAGAAGGCAACTTTTCTAAAACATACCGCCACCAGTATCAGATAATCACTACCAAAGACAGTGTGCCTGAAACACGCACTACTGATTGGTATGAGGTACCAAAATCATTTTTCGAAAAGCATATAGATGATATGGGGATGGAAATAGCATCAAAAACCGAAGATGGGAAGGTAACCAAAGGAGTAGCTCCTCCGGGTTACTCAAACTATGTGGGCAATCCTCAGTACGGACAATGGCAAACTGGCTCCAATGGCAGTAGCTTTTGGGAGTTTTATGGGAAATATGCCATGATGTCGAGCTTGTTCAATATGATGACTTATCCTGTGTACCGAAATTCCTATATGGATTATCGTGACAACTACTATGGCAGGAATGCATATTATGGCTCTACATCTGCATCGGGTCAGCGTATGTATGGTACAGGTTCTACCTATACCAATACCACCAATACTTCTTCTAAATGGAATACCAAAGCTTCTAACTCAACCTTTAGGGACAAAGTAAGAAGCCGTGTGAGCAAAAGTTCATCAGGTAGCGACCGAATAAGCCGCAGCAATACCCGAAGCAGCAGTGGCTCTTCGTATCGCAGCCGCAGCCGTGGATTTGGTAAATAGTAAAAAACGTTGGTTACAAGTTATAATTTGATGTTATATGAATCTAATTATTGATAACATACTTTCAGGCCTTATCTATTTGCTAAGCACATTCCTGATGTTTTTTATAGGCAAATGGGTTTACCAATTGTTTCACAAAAATATTGACATAAAGTCGGAACTGGTGCACAAAGACAATCTGGCTTTTGCCATAGCCCATACAGGGTATTTTGTTGGCTTGCTACTGGCTATTGGTAGTGCACTTATAGGCCCATCCAATGGCCTGGTCGACGATTTGATAGACCTCTATATGTATGGGTTTTTAGCCATATTGTTGCTCAATGTTTCTATATACATCAATTCGAAGGTCATACTCTCTAAATTTAGTGTATACGATGAAATAGTCCGCGACCAAAACGCAGGAACCGGCGCCATAGAGGCAGCCAATGCCATTGCTACCGGCCTTATACTTATGGGAGCTGTAAGTGGCGAAGGTGGCAATCTGCTTACAGCCATAGCTTATTGGGGTATTGGCCAGATACTGCTTATAATTACAGCCAAGGTTTATAACTATATATTGCCGTATGACGTGCATGAGCATATCGAAAAAGACAACGTAGCCGTTGGAATTGGTTTTGCCGGAGCTACCATAGCTATAGCCAACTTACTTAGGGCAGCACTCTCACATGATTTTGAAGATTGGACTGACTCCATGATGTTGTTGGGAGTTGAGTTCGCTATTGGGTTGCTTTTTTTGCCGCTTGCACGTTATGCTACCGACAAAATTCTGCTTCCGGGTCGTAAGTTGACCGATGAATTGATAAACCAGGATAAACCAAACATAGGAGCTGGCATTCTTGAAGCATTTGCATATATTGGTGGCTCTGTACTTATAGGTTGGTGTATTTAATATCTCAAATAAATTATGCCTTTTCAGTTTGCTCTTAAGATTAATTACGTTCCTGAATTGCAGCGCATCATAAAGGAACAATTGCAACTTATACTCAACATGCCTTTGCATACTGAGGTAGCAAACGACCAAATACACACCTATGCCCATGAGGCTAGAAAGGCTACGAAACGCCTGCGTGCTATTTTACAGTTGCTAAAGCCTGTTTTGAAAGAAGTTGATTTTAAAATGGCCTTGCGCACTTTTGAGCAAATTGCCAATATGCTTGCAGAACTCCGCGATGCCAACTCCCGTCTGCTTTCTATTGAACGGCTTATCATAACTTTCAATCAGCGCGAAGACCACACAAGCCTGGTCGTAGTACGCAATTATCTGAAGACTGAACTTACCCAGATAGAGCAAAAAGATTATGTTGAAATTTTTAACCAAATATCGCAACATACTTCTTACATAGAATATCAGATGCGCAACTGGGTAATAGATAAACCAGGCAGAATGCTAATCTTTACCAGTATTGAAAAAATATACCGCAAAGCCCGAAAGTTGGTACGCAAAGCATATAAGCACAATCAACACGATTTGCTGCATGCATTTCGGAAGCAAAATAAGTTTCTGCTGCATCATACTGAGCTCATTAGCAACATTTGGCCGGAGGTAATGGAGGCTTATATAAGTGAGTTCGAGAAGCTTTCAGATCTTTTGGGAGAAGAACACGATCTTGCATTGCTCCATACTTATATTGAAACTCTCACAAACAACAACGAACTGAGTGATGAAGTCGGTACTGCATTGGCGCTTATAAGCAATCGTCGTACATATTTGCAAAACAGTATTTTTCACCTACAAAGCAAAATATATGTCGATTCGCCTAAGTCGTTTGCAAAAAGGTTGCGCAAGTACTGGGACAACTGGCAAGCCAATGAAGCATTTGAATATAAAGAAGAATTTTAAGCTTAGTTTGGTATACCTATATGCATGGCTAGCATTTTGCCTTCAAATGCCTGCTAAGGTCCATAGCCAAACCAATGAGAATTTACAACTGGCAGTAGTAGTTGGAAATTCGCAATATTCTGCCCCATACGCATATCCACAGGCAGATGGCAACTCAAGTGCTATGGCTCAATTACTTACACAGGCCGGATACAACACTATATTGCTCAAAAATGCTACCAAGTCTGAAATAATCAATACCATAAGAGAGGCACGCAATGAGTTTGCCGATGCTTCAGGGAATATTGTTTTTTATTACAGTGGCCAAGCAGCTACCTACCAAACCCGGAGCTTTCTGTTTGGGGCAGATACGAAATTTACTTCGGAAGCGGAACTTAAGGGAGTTGCATTGGACCTCAATGTACTGATTTCTGAAATAGATGCATTTTCAGGATGGAACAAGATACTTATTTTTAATTCATGCGCAGAGAGCCGCTGGAATTCAGAATTGCGAGTAAACACCTCCCAACTTAGCGCGGCCAACATATTTTTACCACAAAACACTTTCATGTCAGTTCAGCATACCCAATGTTATATCGACACTTCAGAGGTAAGCATATATTCACGCTTACTATTTGCTCAACTGCAGCAATACCAACCTATTGAAAAGGCATTTGCCCGTGCACGAAGGTTTTATATGGAGCAGGAGGCATACGGAGCTATCCCCTACGAAATAACCAATCTGCAAAATGAAATAAGCTTAATTTCTGAAAAATCGGCATACAGTGCAACAGAAGGTATATACACCGATCCACGCACAAACCTTACATTAAAGTGGGTAAAAGTGGGTGAGCAAATAGTGATGGCTAAAAATATGGATTATGAGCTTTCATTCCAGATACTTAAACAATTGAGTGGTAATATTGTAAAACAGATTGTCATGGCTGATACAATGGTTTTCTACAATTGGAATGCGGCCATGCATGTATGCCCCGAAGGCTGGCATTTGCCGGGTTCAGAGGAATGGAAGCAACTTACTGAAAATTTGGGCGGACAAGAAAAATCTGCACAGTGGTTGAAGGGGGATACTTATGGTCAAAAATACCAGCAGAATCCATTTCAGGCGCAAGCTTTTGGATACTATTCAGACTACGGACAGCTCTCCGAACATGGTATCTCTTCGTATTACTGGGCTTCGGACCCCACCGGTGAAATGCAAGCAAACGTAATTTGGTTCGGAAATGAAAATGAACAGGTAGAAGTCGTGGAGATGATTACGAGCAATGCTCTTAATGTGAGATGTTTTAAAAATAACTAAGTTTAGTATCTGTTTTTCATATTTCGGCACAGAATTTATTATATCAATTTAGTATTAAATCATAAGCAAATGAATTAGATTTGATATATAATTATTGATTGAAACATAGTCTTACTTTCTGAATATACTCCAAATTACATCTTGTGCCCAAAAGACCAACATATACAGAATTAGAAGCAAGGGTAAAGGAGCTGGAAAATCAAGTAGCCAAACTGAGTGAAACTACCGATTCAAATGCTCATTTACCAGATCCCCTGCAGGACAACACTATTGGGTATGAAAATTTGTTTAGTAAAATAGTATGTGGTATAGTCATAACCAATACAGTTGGTACTATCTTAGATTGGAACGATTATCTTGAACAACTCACAGGCCTGAGCAAGACAGCAGTTAAGGGCAAGCTCATATGGGAAATTCTTCTGCAGTTAATTCCTGAAGAGGTGCGTAATGAAGAGTATTTGCATGAGATCAGAGAGCAATTTCTGAGGGAAAACGCGGTTTTTGAATGGGATGAAATAAGTAAGGAAATACTCATTTGCTCCCAGGAAGGCCAACAGAAGTACATAAAAGCAGCTAGTTTTACCCTGGATACTCCCGATGGAAAAAGATACGTATCGGTAATAAATGATGAGTCTGAACAGAAATTTGTTGAATTTGCTTACGAGCAGCAACTTAGACGGTATATCAATATTATCAATTCTTCCAACGATATTATGTTTACTCTCAATTACGATGAGGTTATCACTGATATACTTGGTTCGTGGACAAGCAACTTCGGACTTTCTAAAAATGAACTACTTGGCAAGAGATTTTTGGAATTGGTGCACGATAATGCTTATTTCCATGAAGGGTTTATTAAAAGAGCACTGCGTGGAAATAAGGTAATATACGAATGTTCCAATATTTTCAGCGATCTGGATAAGCACTACCAACTTTCACTATCGCCTTTGCTCAACGAGGCGCACGTAGAAGGTATATTGCTAGTAGGGCGCGATATAACCCGTCTGAAGAAGAATGAAATGGCTCTAAAAGAAAGTGAGTTAAGACTCAAAGCAATCTTTAGCCAGGACCAATCTGTAAAACTTCTTATTAATCCCGATTCCGGTCAAATTGAAGATGCTAATCCTTCTGCTTGTGTATTTTATGGGTATTCGCTTGAAGAATTGAAAAACATGAATATTAGTGAAATAAATATACTCTCATTCGCTGATATAAAAGCAGAGATGAATCTGGCACGAAATACCAATAAAAACTATTTCAACTTCAAGCACAAATTGGCCAATGGCGAAGTTCATGATGTAGAAGTGTACAGCACACCAATTCATTATGGCCAGCACCAAAAACTATTTAGCATCATACATGATATTACAGAACGCAAACAAGCCGAAGCTGAACTAAGAGAGTTAAATACACAATTAAAAGAACTTATAGCCACTAAAGATAAATTTTTCTCTATCATCGCACACGATTTAAAAAGTCCGTTCAATGTGATTCTAGGATTCGGGGAGTTGCTTATACGTAATTTGGAAAAGAAGGATTACAACAAACTTGGTAAATTTGCAGAAAACATTCAGAGTGCATCAGTTCAGGCGTATGACTTGCTCATCAACCTGCTCGAATGGTCGAGGATGCAAACGGGTAAGTTGCAGTTCAAACCTACGAAATTCAATATTAATGATATGATAGATAGTATTGTAAGCTTATGCAAATACAATCTCGCACAAAAAAATATTGATATTCAAGTTCAAGTTAATCCGGAACTTACGTTGTACGCTGACCAAAATATGATACATACCATATTAAGAAATTTACTTACGAATGCTATAAAATTTACTAATACCAATGGGACAATAAGCATTGTAGTTGAGAATTTAGGTTTCCGCACCGAAATATGTGTGATAGATAATGGAGTAGGTATGACCGAACAGCAATTGAACAACCTGTTTCGCATAGATAACAATACAACCTTGGGTACATCGCAGGAAAAGGGCACTGGGCTTGGCCTCATACTTTGCCGTGAATTCGTGGAAAGGCATGGTGGAACCATACATGTAAAAAGTACAAAGGGGAAAGGCAGTGAGTTTATTGTAAGTATTCCCAACGCCCTTCCCGATGAATAATGTTTTAGTCCGCCTTAGTATGCACGACCTTTCACGCCTTGTATATAATTTATAAAAGCTTTGTTTACTACTTTATTACCACCAGGAGTAGGGTAGTCACCTGTAAAATACCAGTCGCCCAAATCGTTGGGACATGCAATGTGCAGGTTCTCTACCGTCTGGTAAACAACTTTCACCTCAGCCTTTATCATGTTGCCTTTCAACATTGCAGCAATTTTATCCGAAATTTGCTGGTCGGTGAAAGGGGCATAAATTTCTGTAACATGATTTTTTATTTCTTCTTTGGGCAATTGAAGTTGGGCTTCGCACTTCTCGAGTACACTATTGAGCAAGTGCTCATTGTTGGTATCTTTGAGTAGTTCTATGGTTGCTCTGAAAGCAATGAAGTCCGAAAGGTTCGACATATCAATCCCGTAACAGTCGGGATACCTTATTTGGGGCGACGAAGAAACTACTACCACACGCTTAGGCTCAAGCCTGTCTATGATGGCCAATATGCTTTTCTGCAGGGTTGTACCACGTACAATTGAATCATCGATTATAACGAGTGTATCTACATTGGCACGCAGTGTGCCGTAGGTAATATCGTATATGTGTGCCACCAAATCATTTCGTCCTTTTTCCTGACTTATAAAAGTTCGCATTTTCAGGTCTTTAATGGCAACTTTCTCAACACGAGGTCTGCGGTCGTTTATCTCTTTCAACTTTTCTGGAGTGAGGCCGTTGCCCAGAGCAAGTATCTCTCGGGCATTTTGCTCAAGAATATATTTTTCCACGCCTTTTATCATCCCAAAAAATGCAGATTCAGCTGTATTGGGTATGTATGAAAACACGGTATTGTCGAGGTCGTAATCTATGGCTTCAAGAATCTGAGGGGTAAGTAGCTCACCCAGCATTTTTCGTTCTTTATAAATGGTAGTATCAGATCCGCGGGAGAAGTAAATTCGTTCAAACGAGCACGAACGTTTTTTTGTGGCTTCTTTTATGACTTTAAGCGATACATCGCCGTCTTTTTTTATGATAAAGGCATGCCCGGGGGTAATTTCGTGAACCATATCAGCAGGCACATTGAGCACTGTTTGTATGACCGGACGCTCGGATGCTACTACAGCAATCTCCTCATCGTGATAATAGTAAGCAGGACGAATGCCTGCAGGATCGCGCATAACAAATGCATCGCCATGGCCAAGTATACCTGCAATGGCATATCCGCCATCCCATTTTTTGCTTGAGTTGCGTAGAATGTTTTGCAGGTCGATATTCTTTTCTATCAGCGTGCTTATGTCTTTGTTGCTATTACCACGTTTTTTAAATAATTCGAATAAACCTTGGTTTTCTTCATCCAGAAAATGCCCGACGTTCTCGAGAATGGTGACAGTATCTGAAAAATCTTTAGGATGCTGGCCAAGTGCTACCAGTATATCAAATAGCTCGTCTACATTAGTAAGGTTGAAGTTGCCGGCCAGAACCAGATTGCGTGAGCGCCAGTTGTTTTCGCGTATTACCGGGTGTACGTTTTCAATCAGGTTTCCGCCAAAAGTGCCATATCTGAGATGTCCCAGGTATAGCTCGCCAGCGAAAGGGAAATTTTCTTTCACCCACGACATATCATTTTTTTGTTCCTCGGTTATGCTGATATATTTGGCATTATCAATTTCTATTTTATCGAAGATATCCTTTATAGGCATCGAATCTACTGAGCGTTTTCTGTGTATGTATGGTTTGCCTGCATTGAGGTTTAGTTTTACGCATACAGCACCGGCACCATCTTGTCCCCTGTTGTGCTGTTTTTCCATGAGCAGGTATAATTTTTGCATCCCATACGCCCATGTACCATACTTATTCTGGTAATATTCAAGAGGTTTCAGCAGACGCACCAAAGCTATTCCGCACTCATGTTGTATTAATTCACTCATTTGTTAATTATTCAATTACAGGATATTCAATTATATCTTTCACAGCCCAGCAGCCTTGAAACTTATCACTTATCTGATTCTTAAATTTGTAGGCTTCACGTTTGTACCTGAAATTACCGACATATATCTTGAAATAAGGCTCTTGGTAAAACAAGTATGCATCAACATTGGGGTAAAGCGAATTGAATTGTTTTTCTAATTCCTGGGCTTTCTCTTTGGCGCCATGCCCACTTCCAAAGTATATCTGCACTCTCCAGCCCGGTATACCTTTGAGTTTATGGTTGGCTTCAATATGTTTTTTTATGATGAAATTGAGACTTTCATCCTGGTATACAGTTACATTGTCTTGGGTAAAGCTACTTTCTGTGCCAAATATTTGTTTCAGGCTATTGGTTTTATTCTCTTGTGCTGTAGCCGAGATTATACTGCAGATACACAAAAGAGCGAGAAATAATTTTTTCATTTAATTAGTTTTACAGTTTCTTTCTTTTTCACTTCAAACTTTTTGCTTACAAACATGGAACTGCCTTCTAGGTAGCCATCTAGTTCTACCACTGCTTCGTTGTTGGAAACCGATTGTACCACCATAAAAACATCGGAGATTATGTCTGCAAATTTGACTTCGATAGGAAAATGATACTCTTGCGATTTGTTGCCTTTTATTGTGTAATCGCTCATATTCACAAGTTTTCCAACTCTTATCTCATTAATCTTTATGTCTATGTCTACTTTTTCAACCTTTATATCTGCAAAATTAGGATTGTGCACGCTGAGGGCCAGATCCATTTGTATGCTCGATTGTGTAATTCTAGTAATCTGCAGTCCTGATATTTCACCAATTTCTATTGGTTTAATGGTACTACATGACGCAAAAACACTAATCGCCAAAGCAAACAAAACAACAAAACCGAAATTGATGGGGCTTTTGCCAACAGGGCAAACTCTGCAAGCAGTATAGCTAATTGATATTAATCGGGTGAGCTTCATACGGCCAATATTATTTTTATGGTACAAAATTAAGAACTCTACACCTAATATTTCTAAAAAAATCATTAAATAAGCAACTCTATAGAAATAAAAAAGACTGCCCCGAATGGAACAGTCTATTTATCTTATGGTTAAGAATTATTAGCAACCGCTTTTCACTTCTTCGCCACCTTCTGGTGCTTTGTATTCCGATGTTTCTACCGGATAGTTTTTTATGAGTTTATCGTTGAAGAAATTGCCGTATTCTGCATCTTTTTTCAGCACATCGTACATGAAACCATTGGCACCATAAAGTAGTATTTTAGCATTGTAGCCCATTACATTGAGGTAAGCTGCGGCATATGCAGCCTGCTGGCCGGTATGGCAGTATACAAGTATGGTTTTGTCGGTAGGCAAGGTAGAAAGATCTGCATCTCTGCCCAAAGATTTTTTAGGAGTATATTGCATTGCACCTGGCAAGTGGCCTTTTTTGTATAGATTTTCAGGCCAGTAGTTCACTATGAAATACTCAGATGGGTTTGCCATCAGGTCTTCAATTTTGATATTGGCGTCGTTGAACCCATATAACAATATTTCTGAAGCACGTGCCTCAAGTATTTCTTTAGGATCGGTAAGCCCTGTAGTAAGTTCCGGATAGTTACCTTTTGCAGGTTTAGGCATAAAGGCGGTATCCAATTGTTGTGCATACTTATTGGATGTATTCTTGAGCCATTTTTCTTTGGCTACGTTTTTACTCCAAGCACTCATACCCCATTTAAGGGTGTAAAAATTGTTGTGGCCCAGCATACGCATGATTACTGTAGCATACGAAGCAGTTTGTCCTGTATAGCAAGACATTACCACTTTTGAATATTTGCTCAAGTCATTTGCTTTGCTATAGTCCAACAATTCGCTCATTTTCAAATTTACAGCACCTTTTATATGTCCGGCTGCAAAATCTTTTGGAGTACGTATATCTATAACTAAAATATTGCTATCAAGTTGTTTGTAAACTTGCTCAGCTTCCATGAATGATGGTGCTGCATCAGAGTTGATATAATTGCCATTGCTTTCTAAATAGGTGGCCAGTACATCAAACTCAACCGGCGCTGCGGCTACTGTATCTTGTTGGTTGTTTTGCTCGGCATTGCCGCCGCCACAGCTTACTAGCCCAAAACTGAGCATAGAAGCTAGGAAAAGATTGAAGAATAATTTTTTCATAAATCTTATTAGTTAATAATTTAAGTAACAAAAATATGCAGATATCTATTTATGTGCAAGAGTTTAAAGCTGATTTATTTCATCAAAAAAGCTGTTTTGTGTATGTGTTTTTTTTGTATTGTGGCGGCTATTTTTTTAGAGAATAAAAAGTGTATCAACATCTAACTGCAATTTTTAGTACAAGTTTTCAATTTTTAAGCTAATTTTGCCTCGATCAAAAATATAAAGCTGTTTAAAGATGCGAACACTGTTATTAGTAACATGTATGTTTATTTTCCTCACTGCGAAGCTTTGGGCTCAATATACTGTTCAGCCATTTTTGCCCCCCGATGTATACAGCAATCAGATGTATACAGCCGTTAGCTACGATGGTAAAAAAATGCTTACCGCAGCTAAGAACAAAGACCGTTGGCAGGTTTTTGAATATGAAAAAAAAGTTAGTGCAGATGCATGGGTGCTTATTGCCCCAATTCAAGTGTTAAACAATGCACTCCAACCCAATATACAGCTCAGGGGACTCACTTTTAATCAGAATGCCGATAAAATCTATTTTGCAGCCAATTTGCCCGGCACCATGGGAGGAACTGATATTTTCTACATTTCCCGTAAGACCGATGGTTGGGCTGAGCCTGTTTCTTTGGGCAAGACTATAAACAGCGTACTTGATGATTTTGAGCCTTCTATATCACCAGATGAAAATATCCTTTTTTTCATCAGGGCCTCAAGTGAGCCTTCGAAATATGCTAAAGAATATGATGCAGGCAGCTTGTTTAATGCCTTCAAATCGGAAACAGGAGTATGGGAAACCCCCGATGTACTTCCCAACCCCATAAATACCGACTGCGAACGCTCCCCACGCATCATGGCCGATGGACGTACCCTCATATTTGCTTCTTTCAGAGAAGACCATAAAGGCGATCTCGACTTGTACTATACACAAATGATTGCTAAAAAGATATGGAAAACACCTATTCCTATAGATACTGTAAATACTGAACTCGAAGAAAATTTCCCATCAATAGATGCCTCTGAAAATAAACTTTTGTATCTGGTAAGGGGTAAAAACAAACGAACTCCCCAGGCTAAGCTTACCTCATTTGCTCTTCCCGGTATGTTTTCTCCGTATCCTACTTATAATCTTACCGGCGTTATTACCGATCAGGTTTCGGGAATACCGCTCGGGGCTTTAGTAAAAGTAACCGACCCCATTACAAATCAGGTTATCATGACGGTAGAAAGCAATGAAGCCAATGGCCAATATAGCATGTATTTGCTAAGAGGAAATAATTACAGGCTTGAGTTTTTTAAAGATGGGTATTCGCATTTATTCAAAGAAATAGACCTAACCCAATTAAACAAGAATAAAACAGAAAATTTTGACGTAAGTTTGTTTAATTCAATAAATCTCACATTGAATATATATGACCTCGAAATATTCGAACCTCTCAATGCCGCTTTACAAGTATACAATACCAATACCAAGGAATTGTTGAGTGTAAAAACACAGGATGTAAAACCAGGCACACGCCAGATATCTTTGCCATTGGGGCAGGAATATATGATAACTGCTGAGGCTGATATGCATACTGTGGATACATTGTTTTTCAACACCAATCTTACCATTCAGTTTATGGAGTTTGAGCGTGATTTGGAGCTTGAGCCCAAAAAGAGAGAAATTGAAATGGCTGTAAGCGATATGATGAGCAAGGAAGATGTAGACGTGAAAATAGTAATCACCAATAAAGACCGCAACGAAACAATCATAGTTGAAGCCAAGGATGTAAAAGATGGCAAGTATAAAATAAAAATGCGTGAAGGTGACAGGTATGAGATAAATGTGAAATCGCCGAAAGGATATGCATACTACAACACCTCTGTAGATTTGAAAGATGCAGAATTGAAAAAACTAGATGTAGAGCTAGTGCCGCTCAAAGCCGATACCAAAATTACTATAAACGACATCACCTTCGAAAACAATTCAGCCGACCTCAATGAAAGCTCATTTTCTGAACTGAACCGCTTGAATGATTTGATACGCGACAATCCGGAAATATTGGTTGAAATATCGGCGCATACCGATGACAAAGGCTCTGATGCATACAATAAAAAATTATCTGAAAAACGTGCACGTAGCGTAATCGATTACTTGATAAGCAAGGGAACGCCCCAGAATAGAATGCAGGCTAAAGGATATGGCGAAACTCAACCATTGCTGCCTAATACCAACGACGAAAACCGGGCACGAAACCGTAGGGTTGAATTAAAAATATTGGAAGTAAAAAATTAATTTTTAAATATGCTTAGTTTCTTAAAAGTTAATATACAAATTTTAGTACTTCTATTTGCTTTTACGTTAGCTGCCAGTGCTCAGCGCGCTATCAAATGGAAGGATGTGATGGAAACCCTTGAAAAAGGCAGTAAAGAAGAGTCTTATATGGCCTTGCTCGCTTTTCAGCAACAAAATCCTGACAATGCTTTGGTTTACTACAAATTGGCACGTATTACCGAATACTATGCCAACTTTTTCGACCCGATGATAGACCCTATGCTTGTTGCCTATTTTACCTACGAAACAAAAAATTATTTGGGACTTTCGAAGGCCAAACTCGATGAAAAAGAGGTAAAAAAGAATCGGGAGTACCTTACTGAAATTAAAATCATAGGTCAGAACACAAAATTGGAATACCCCGATGTGCTACAAGATATTGAAACACGCATAAAAGCCAACCAAGAATACAAATACAATGTAGATATCATCACCCGCAACTTCAATTCTTCTGTAAAACATTATAACACTTGCCTGCGCCTGTTTCAAGAACTGAATGTAAAGAATGTGAAGATTAAGGATTTGTATATGACAGCCATACAGACAGATATAGATGTAGTACTTGCCTTAAAATCATCTTACGACAGTACCTTGTACTATCTGGAGGAGCTGAAGACAGCTCTTCACAATTACCCAATCCGAAGCTATGCGCCTTCGTATACTATCAAACCAATCATCACACACAGGCTCGAAGGGCTCACCCCTTCCAATTTTTTGACCTCCAATTTTATTATTTGGGATTTTGGAACTTGGACCAAAGATTTTTTCAAGATACTGAATGGTGATGTGAAAGACCTACGAGTCAGGATACTTGAAACAGACAAATATCTGGATGAAACCATCAAAGATTTTTCATCACGGGTTTTTTATACAGATTCTTTACAATATTATATGCCCGAAAAGGCTTTGTTGTTTAAGATCTCAAAATACGATTACAATTCTCCGGTAGTAAGTCTATTTGAATATAAGCAGAAAAAAGTGAAACTTCTGGCTACAGGGCATTCTCAGATGAATAATCCAAATTTCAATGCCAGTTGGCTTGATAAGGCCAGATACTACAATAATACTTCTGCTGAAATAGAAGATCTTAGCAATGAATTGGCTTTGCTGCAGAATAATATCAACGATGAAAATATACTCAAATATCCCGATTTCTTACTTATAAAATATAGCGGCAAAAATGGCTTGCAGAATTTCGTTCAGAATGAAGCCAAAGAGCATACCTTGTTTAGAGACAAACTTCAGACAAACTTACTTAGGTATATAATAAATCAGAAAAATAATCCTGACTTTGCTGGTAGGATTGCAGTTCTGAATGCTGATACAGCGCCTTATTTCAAATCGGGTTTCTCTACTGTTACTGCAGCTTATCCCAGCGTACAAACCCACGATTATAAGTTCGACAACAAAGGAAATTTGTATCTGGCCGGTAGTATACTTGAATCGGCCAATAAAAGCACTTCGTTTATTGCAATGGTGAAGGCCAGCCAAATGGTTTGGATGAAGAAAATAAACTCTCTCGAAAATTATTTCAACAGTGCCCTGACCTTATCTGCTACAGACAGTGGATGTTTTGTGGTAACCCATGAACGCTCTGCCACCGATAGCACCAAACGAGGAAACTCGCTGCACTATTTCAACCAGAATGGCCTAAGTGTAAAGAGTATAAAATTGGAATCGACTCTTATACCCCGGATGCTTATTTATAATGATTTAGACGAGCAACTGCTCATTGCGTTCAAAGGGAATGAATATGTACCAAACAATACGCAAATGGAAGATATGTTTTTGTACCTTACTGATATGAATGGGAAGAATCTATGGACCAGCCCCCTCAAATTTTCATTTACGGGTTCGGTAGCTGATGTAGTGCGGCTTGAACAAAACTTTATACTCTTTGCAAATACGAGTGAATACAAAGCCATCAATGGATCTGTTTTTCAGAATCAGGACTCAAGGCTTTTTGCTTTTACTATGGTTCCCTTTACTCCCGATGGGTTTATTCAAGAAATAATTCCATCAAAAATCAAAGGATTGCATACTTTGCAAAAGGTTGTAAAACTCTCTAACGAGAAACTCAATTTGTATATAACCAATACACCTCCTACAGAATACAATACTCGTTTACTTATAGACTCTCGTTTCACCCCTGTTATTATAACCCCCAAAGGCGAAATAATAGCAAAATAATGGATTACAATAGTTTATTTCTAAAACACAGGGATGTGAATTTTATTTTGAATTTTAATCAATAACAGATGTTACCTGAGATTTTTCTTACACTTTTATTAGTATTACTGAATGCCTTTTTTGTTGCTGCAGAATTTTCTATAGTCAAGGTGCGGTATTCGCAGATTCACCTCAAAGCAGAACAAGGAAATCGGCTTGCAAAAAAATCTGAGCACATCATTTCTCATCTGGATACATATTTATCGGCAACACAACTTGGTATCACTTTAGCCAGTTTGGGACTGGGGTGGATTGGTGAGCCTATAGTTGCTCGTATGATATCCTTCACGCTCAAGTCTTTTGGAGTAGAAATATCGGAGGAGATGCTGCATTCAATTTCGTTGCCAGCGGGCTTCCTGCTCATTACCACATTACATATTGTTTTTGGGGAATTGGCGCCTAAGTCTATTGCCATTCGAAAAGCAGAATCTACTACATTGGTTATTGCATACCCATTGTATTGGTTCTTTATGATATTCAGACCTTTTATTTGGCTCATGAATTCGCTTTCAAATTTGTTTCTCAACATGATAGGCATAAGCCCTGTTGGTGAACACGAAATACATAGCGCTGACGAACTAAGGCTGCTCGTGGAGCAAAGCAAGGATGGGGGGGCTATACAAGCCGAAAATTATGAAATTATTAAAAATGCTTTCGACTTCACAGACCACAATGCCAAGCAAATAATGATTCCAAGACAAGAGGTGTTTGCCATTGATGTGGAACTTATACAAAAGGACATCATTGAAAGTATAATAGACAATGGATATTCCCGCATACCCATCTACGATAATTCAATAGATAATATCATTGGTATCATTTATGCTAAAGATATTTTTAAAGCATATTTTCAAAACCCTCATTTCAACATCCGGGACTTGATGCATCCTACTTACTATGTGTTCGAGTCGAAACGGATAAGTGAGATTTTGGCCGATTTTCAGAAACAACATCTACATTTGGCTGTAGTGATAGATGAGTTTGGTGGTACACAAGGCATTATTACCCTCGAAGATATTCTGGAAGAGCTGGTTGGCGAAATACAAGATGAGGACGACGACGAAAGGCAAATAGTAGAAAAGAAAGATGATGGTACTTACGTAGTGCAAGCAACCCAATTGCTCGATGACATCAACGAATTTTTGCCTCACCCTTTTGAGAAAAGCGAAGACTACGCAACCCTTTCTGGTTTATTGCTCTACAATTTCAGCCGCATACCCAAGCTGAGTGAGAGCAAGGTGATTGAAAAATATGAAATCACCATTTCACGTATACAGCACCGCACTATACAGACGGTTATACTACGCGATTTGAACATACAAGCGCCTAAAGATGATGAAACTGCTGAAAAGTAATTTTAATCTTTTATTCATATTTGTTTGGCTGGTTTTTGTTTACTCGGCTTGCATGCCCAGCAAACTTGACTCTGCTGATACTTCTGTTATCAGGCTCAGTTTGGTCAAGCAAGGCATTGAGCATATTTCAGATACTTTGTTAATATACTCTAATCTGGAATATTTATATCTGAACAACAATGAAATAGATAGCTTACCTTCCGATTTCTTTAAATTGAACAATTTGAAATATATAAATCTGGCAGGCAATAATCTTACCTACTTACCCCATGAGGTTGCAGAATTGCAAAACCTGCAGTACCTCATACTGGCAGGCAATATGATCGACAGTGTTGGCAATGGCTTAAAGCAACTTACCAGACTCAAAGTATTAGATTTATCCGGAAATGATGTTTCGGCCAGTTTGCAAGACAGTTTGCAAAAATGGCTCCCAAGTACTAAAATACTATTTGAATACGAAGCATGTGTGCAATCATATACATGCGTATATAACAAAGCAGTAGCTTACGCAAACATTCAGGACTACGCTTTGGCCTGGAAATACTGTAGCATTGCTCAGAAACTAGATCCCACGGGTACACAAACACATCTGCTGGCTGGCGTTATTAAATACAACCTGAATCAGAAAGATTCCGCATGTTACTATTGGCAATTGAGTGTTGCTGCCGGCAATGCCAATGCACAGGAATACCTGAATAATTTTTGCAAATAATGAACATTCGCATTTGGTAATATACTCGCATGAAACCACACAAATTGCAAAAAAAGAAAAATGAAATGCAGCCGGAGGCTTTGAAAACTGCTGCCCCAAAAGGCAATAGTTTCGGAAAAAGTTTTGTGGATGCAGTGGACAGGATTATGTCGAAGAGCTACAATCAGGTATTGTACTATGTCCTTTTCACTATTTTGCTTTCAGTACATTATTATACCATTACCCCATACACCAATTATGCTTTTTTTGGTGGCGATACATGGGAATATCAGTCTTTGGCAGTAAATTTTGCTAAAGGACATGGCATAGACAGGTTTGGCGCAATTGAGCAATTTGAGGAGTATAAATTCGGTGGATTTGATCAATTTTATGATGGTTCACCTGAAATGTTTCATTCGTTGGCTGGGACACAGAATTCTTATCGCACTCCGGTATACCCTTTGTTTCTGGGCATCATATACAAAATATTTGGGGTTAATGTACTTATTGCTAAGTTTTTTCAGTTGTTGCTTTATGTACTCATAGCGGCTTCATTGCCCATCATTGGCTACCGCTACTTGTCGGTTGCGGGTTTTTTGGGAGGCAAATTAGCGGCCATTGTGTTTTTAGAGCGCAATGCCATGCTTGCCAATGAGCTTATGACTGAACCGGTTACTTCTTTTGTAGCTTTTCTGGTGATATTGGCGTTCATGCTTTATACCAGCAAGCGAAATACATTTTCGGCCATACTTCTTGGTTTGAGTTTTGGTTTGGCCTGGCTCACTAAGGGGAGCTTGGTTTTTATACCTGTATTTATTGGGCTATATATTTTTTTTAAAGGGATAAAGGAAAAGCAAACATACATACACTCCTTCATTATTGTGGTTTTCATGGCTTTGGTTATAACACCTTGGTCTGTATTTGCCAGCCACAACGCCCATAAGTTCGTATTGCTTTCAACACAGGGGCCTGGTGCTTTGTACGATGGAAACAATGAGTTTTCGACCGGTGATTGGGCACCGCAATGGAATACAGACTCTACCAGTTTTTACAATACAGATGGCATGTCTGAAAAATCACCTGCGTTGAGGGTTGCAAATTTTTATCTGCAAAATCCGGGTAAAATCATTGAATTGCCCTCGCAGAAATTGGTACGCGGTTTTTTGCCTTTTCAGTCAATTTGGTATTTTATGGCGGCTTTGTTGTTGCATTTTGTTTTTATGCAAGTGAGGTGGTTTCACCAGGGCATATATGCCAGATACCTGAAAATTGCGTTAACATTGATGGTATTTTTGTGGTTGTATGCTACATACAATAAATCGTTTGATATTGTATACAACTACTTCGTTGAACATGCATTTCTTTTTAGTATATTATTGGCAATAAGCTCAATGCTGTATATAAAATATGCCACTAAACTCCTACAATTGCATCCGGCTTTTGGATTTGCAATACTCAATTACATAGTCATTACCCTTATATTTTTGGCTGTACCCATGCCTGGAGGTAGCAGATATGTGGTAGTAATAGATTATGTTTTCCTGTATCTCGCCTTTGTAATCGGAGTTCAGTTTTTAAAACATCATTGGGTGAATACACCTATAGCAACTGTAAAAACCATTATCAAAAAGAAATAATACTCAGAATACGTTCTGTATTATCTTCACTATGTTATCAGCTTTGCCCATGGTATAGTAGTGTATGATTGGGCAACCAAACTCAAGCAGTTCTTTCGATTGTTTTATAGCCCATTGTATACCTACCTCTTTTACCTCCTCGTTGGTGGTGCATTTGAGTATTTGGTTTACAAGTTCCTCGGGTATATCTATGTTGAAAGTTTGGGGTAGCATATGCAAGTGCTTGAAAGTAGAAATAGGTTTAATTCCGGGAATGATAGGAATATTGATTCCTGAGGATCTGCATAAATTTACAAAATTGATGAACTTCTGTGTTTCGAAAAACATCTGGGTCACAATGTACTCTGCACCTGCCTCCACCTTACGTTTCAAAATATCTAGGTCGAATGACAAATTGGGAGCTTCGCTATGTTTTTCGGGATATCCTGCCACTCCAACAGAAAAACTCGTAGCAGTGGTATTCAACAATTCATCGTCGAGATAAACTCCTTTATTCAGGTTCGATATTTGTTGTACCAACTCCAACGCGTGGGAGTGACCATGTGGTTCGGGTACAAATTTTTCTTCGAACTTAATGGGATCACCACGCAGGGCAAGCACATCGCGTATGCCCAAAAAATGAAGATCAATGAGTGCATTTTCAGTTTCTTCTTTCGAGAAACCGCCACATATGATGTGCGGTAAAACCACTAAATTGTATTTGTACTTTATGGCTGCAGATATGGCAACAGTACCAGGGCGCTTGTGTATGGTTTTTTTCTCCAACAAGCCGTTTTTGTGTTGCTTAAAAGCTACTTCTTCGCGGTGATACGTTACACTTATAAAAGCTGGGTTGTATCCTATAAGTGGGTCTATGGCCTGGTATATAAGGTTTATATCTTTTCCTTTTGGGGGGGGCAAAAGCTCAAACGAAAATCTTGGTTTCTGTGTATTATTTATGATATCAATTATTTTCATACTTCAAAATTTAAAGAAAAAAGTTAATACAAATTGTTTACGATTTTTTGATGAGAATGTGAACAATGTAAGCGAAAATGTACATAATAATGCAAAAACAATTAACTAGGTGATATATTGAGCAGTCTTCAGCCAGACTGCCGTTCTCATACCCTTATCCCCAAAACCAGAACATCATCAGTTTGGGATAGATTGCCTTTCCAAGAATCAAACTCTTTATCAATATTCTGGTGTTGCTCCTGAGCCGAAAACTGATATTGAGTAAGCAGAAATTCTCTGAATCTGTTGTTGAGATATTTTCTATTGGCCGAACCACCTATTTGATCTACAAAGCCATCTGTATACAGGTATATCATTGCATCGGGCTTAATAGTAACGTACTGTGTTGTAAAGTTTTTAGTAATTTTGGTATACCCTCCTCCTATGGGATAGGATTCACCTTTAATTGTATTCACTTCACCACCTTGTATGAATACCATTGAACTTTTAGCACCAGCAAATCGTACTTCATTGTTGTATTTGTTTATCACAATAAGCGCCATATCCATACCATCGCGACGATTGTTTTCTTCATATTTAAGGGCACGGGCTACTCCTTCGTCCATTTGGTGAAGTATAAGACCCGGATCCATGATGTGCTTATCCAAGATTATCTGATTGAGCAATGAATCGCCAATGAGGCTCATGAAAGCTCCCGGTACACCGTGACCTGTGCAGTCTACGGCTGCTGCTATGAAATAATCGTTGTCGCAGTGAAACCAATAAAAATCACCGCTTACTATGTCTTTGGGACGGAAGAATACAAAATACTCTTTCAACTTTTGACAAACCTGATCGCTGTTGCTGAGTATGGCTCGTTGTATACGTCTCGCGTAATTAAGACTATCTGTAATGTTTTTATTCTTGTGCTCAATTATTTTGTTTTGCTCTTCTACCTGATTTATAGTAGACCAGAGTTCATCGTTCATATTATTGAGTACATTGTTTATTTCCTGCAATTCTTGGGTACGGGTCTCCACCTTTTCTTCGAGGGTAGAGTTCAGTGTTTCCAGTTCGGTCCCTGCTTTTATACGGCTATCAATGTAGTACAACATAAGACCGAAAATAACCGCTGATATGAAAGCTATATTTACCACAAAAAACCAGATGAGTATACTCTTTGGTAGGTTGATTGAGTAGTCTGCAAACAAATGATCCGTGAACCCTGAAAATATTACGAGTACAAGGTATATGAATAGCCAGTATATTGATTGTCTGACATCTTGCACAGACATGGAACCAACCAAGGCCAGAAACGACCAAAGCATCATGGCACCCGAATCGATAAGCCCTCCTAAGCTCCATTGAAACAGAAACGGAAGAGCCAGACTCATAAGTACCTGTAAGGTGCGATATACTCTGAAATTTTTACTTTTGTGAAAGTAAAACAGATTTACTCCTGTGAGTAGGGTATAGCTTATTGGAATAATTGCGGGAATAAGTAGTCCGAAATATAAACTTATACCACCCCACATGATACCTCCATTACTCATGAGCAGTGCCATGGAGTTCATAAATCTTTTTCTTAACTTTATTGCAGGGGTGTCTTCTGGAAGAATACCTATGCTAGGCAATGACTTGAGAATCGAAATTAATCCCTTAATTATCATGATTTTGAAATATAGTAAGGTATATTGATAATTATGTATTTTAGTATTTTAGGGAACGATACGAAAATAAAGAATAATTCATTTATTTACATATCACCATATAAAAAATATCTAAATTATTTAGTTATGCGATTGTGCACCTCGTTTACTTGCATGAGAGCTGCCGAGCCATACCATGGGCGTATATCCATCACAAGCCGACCAGCTTGAATGGCAGGATCACTTTGTGTAAGTGCTTGTGCCTCTTCCATGGTTTCTACTGCAAATATGTATATACCCCTTAGGTCCTGATCGTCTAAAAATGGCCCTGCAAGTATAAGCTTCCCTTCTTTTGCCAGTTTTTGAATATTGTCCATATGGGCCTGCTGAAGTTGGGCTGCTGTAGTGGAGTCCTGATTTCGGTTTGGTCCACGCTTCAGAAATGCGAGGAAGTATTTTCGCATTCCTCTCTCATCTGCCCCCAGTTTTTTGGCAAGCAAGGAATCTTCAGATGTATTCGGGATATTTTCGGATACATGGGTTGCGGTTCTTTCAGGGCATCTATAAGCACCTATTAACATGATTAGTAATATCAATCCAATGGTAATAAGTTTATTCAATATTTGTTGTTTCATGACTGGTATTGGTTTAAGTAGCTATTATACTCATAAGCTTATTTGGCTAAGTTGTATTTCACTTGCAAAGTATATACCAACTGAAGGCTGGGCGTAAAGATTTGTGGGTTCAAAACCTTGTCGTATTTTGTTTGTGAGTCTGTTTCGTAGTAAAAGCTAAGTGGGCGTGGCTCTGTGATAACCTTATAGCGGCTTTCGCCATATGAATCTACCTCTGAAGAAGAAGCCGAACGAAATTCGTGATACTGTGCAGCAGGCTGTATGGCAACATAATTTTCAGAATAGATGCTTCCGTGAGGCTCAAGTTTCATATTGGCGGTTTTTATATAAAAATTTTTCTTTGTTTCGAGAGCTGATATGGCTTCTGCCATCAATTTCTGTTTGTGTGCATTTAGGTCGTTGAGCATATAGTCTACCTTTACAAGGTCGTAAATGCCTGCTTGCGATGCTACCAGCAATATATCTTGCAAATCCTCAATTTTTTCAATACGTATAGTAGCAGTTTGGTTGGCCTCAAAGCCTGTATGTTCTTCTTTGTATGTGGAACTGTTTAGCTCCTTTAGTTCCAATATTTTGTACTGATTCACGAAATCGAATTTAATCTTATCGCTACCAAAACCCTTCTGCTTGAGCGAAGTGGCTAATTTATGACAGGTTTTATTCAGGCTGTCGTATGTTTCGGCTACAGTTTTTCCGCGTTGTGTGATACCTAGCGTAACTAAGTAATAATCTGCAATAGCATTTTCCAATATATCTACCTGTATCACAATAGACGAATCGGTATAGAAGACCTTGTATGGCGCTGGTATTTTGGAATCAGAATTGTAAGAGTTGTAGTTACGGTTTATTTTATTGCCACCAACCTGAGCCCACATATAAGTTGGGACCCATACAAATAGCCAAGCTAGAACGAATGTTTTGGTTTTCATCATGAATTGTATTTTGGGTATGATAATGCCAATTTAGTAATTCAGCATGAATATGAAATGAAGTTTAGACAAAATCTTTTATATATGGGCCTAAATAAAATAGCCGGATAAGATGTTGATTACTTATCCGGCTATGCCATTGTTAATTAGTTTGAATTTACAATCGTTGCCACACCTGTGTACGGAAGAAGAAGTACAGATAGCCTCTTACATTTAGTTTATCGGGGTTTGCAGGGTCGAGCCACACTTCGCAGTCATATATATCGCCGGTGTTGGGGTCCATAATGCCTTCGTCACCTGAGTACATATTACCATCTTTTTCCAATCCTTTTATAATGTCCAGGCCTACCAATTTAGCGCCCCTACTTTTGTATTTACCTTCGGTAGGGCAAGCGGTGCAAGTGGTAGTTTCATTTTTGCCAGGCTCAAGCAGCTTGGTTATTTTTCCGTACATTTTTCCGTCTTTCATATACAACTCAACATACGATTTTGGTTTTCCGGTTTTATCGTCTATGGTTTTCCACACGCCTGTAATGGTTTTTTGAGCCATGGTAGCTGTCGCAAATAGTACCGACAACATAACTACGAGTAATAATCTTGTTTTCTTCATTGTGTGTTAGATTTTTGTATGATACTTAGAAACTTAAAAAGAACTGAAAATATTGTTACTTGTTCAAAGATTTAATATCAACATAAGTGGGAGCATTTTTAGGAGACAAACCTTTTACTACTTTTCTATAATAATCGTATGTGAGAGGCTCAGCGTCTTTATTGAGCACTTGTGCATCGGCCACTTCGCCAATAATGATAAAATGTGTACCCACGTCTATGGTTTGAGTAACCCGGCAATCGAGGTAAGCCACTGCTTTGTCGGTAATAATGGGGGCTCCTGTAACTGCAGTGATGGTATTGGTACCAGCAAACTTATCGGAAGTGGCGCCTGATTTATACCCAAACTTGCCTACAAAACGCATATCGGCGGTATTGTCGAGCACAGATATGGCAAAAATGCCGCTTTCAATAATTACTTCTGTTGAAATATTTTTTTTGGAGCAAGATATAGCAAATTGAGCAGGCTCTGCAGTTACCTGAAAAGCGGTATTGGCTATGTATGCTACTTTTTTATCGTTGTGCTGGCTGGTTACCAAATATATTCCGTAAGAAAAGCTAAAAAACGATTCAATATTCATGGTTTAAAATTTAATAATTGCGAACATAAGGATTGAATTTGGCCTCATCGCCTATGGTAGTTTCCGGGCCGTGTCCGGAGTATACTGCGGTGTCTTGGGGCAAGGTATACAAATGTGTACGGATAGATTGTTGTAAGGTTTCAAAATTGCCGCCAGGCAGGTCGGTTCGTCCAATGCTGTCTTTAAACAACACATCGCCCGTGAAAACCGAGTTCATGCTTTGTACATACAACGAGATGCTGCCTGGTGAGTGCCCGGGTACATGACTTATGCTGAGTTTTATACTACCAAACTCCAACACTTGGGTTTCTTGTATAAATACAATGTCAATAGGTGCTTTGCGTGGGTTAAGGCCATATTTGGCGGCTTGCTTTTCATTGGTATTAAGTATATCTAAATCGCCTTTGTGCATATACACCTGCAATTTGTACTTTTCGCTTATATCAAGGGCACCAAAAGTATGGTCGAGGTGGGCATGAGTAAGTACTATGGCAGTTGGATTCAGTTTATTATCGGAGATGAATGTATAAAGCTTTTCCAACTCTTGGCTTGAGTAGTAGCCACAGTCTACGAATATTGCCGTACCGTCTTGGTCCCACAATACATACGAGTTTTGCTGAAACGGATTAAGCGTCCATTTTTTTATATTCATAACAATAAAAAATCAGGGTCGAAGTTCAAAAGTATACATTCTTATAAATTACACAATACAATTTTTATCACAGATTACGCAATAGCATAAAAAATGGTTAGAACTTCCCGAAAATTCCACAAATTTCGGGAAGTTGAATTCTTTAAGTGGTTAATATTTAACCGTATGATTTGCCTATTTACATTCAAACACAAATCGAACACATTAAATGCGTCATCTGGGTTTAACCTTAAGCAAATAATTACGATCCTTCTATCAATATTGTTTAAGTAGGGTCTGCTGAAAAACTCCGACACTCTCATATGCCCTATTTATAGCACATTCTATTCGAGCAAATTCATTCAATAGAATAAGGTAATAA
>JAIFMY010000149.1 GCA_020048155.1 Bacteroidota bacterium | reverse complement strand
CAAACAAGCAGATGAGTTTTGTATTTTGCCATATTAATCCTCCTGGTTAGGTTTATTATTCAATTGTTTTGTAATTAACAGGAATTATTCCCTCTATATATTCACCATTTTTGATGTATTTTTCGATGATTGCATTTGCTTTGGCAGCATCTACATAACCAAAAACTATGGGGTCTTTGCCTGGTATGGTTACTTCTATGGTAGGCTCTGCATAGCAATAGCCCATGCAACCGGTTTGAGTTACCACTGCATTGATGTTTCTTTTGTCAAATTCATCGATGAGGTATTCCATGATTTGTTTTGCGCCTGATGCTATTCCGCAGGTAGCCATAGCCACGCGTACCTGAATGAAGTTTTGTGCGTCTTCGGCTTTTTCTCTGAGCTCAAGTTTCGATTTTACTTCAGCTTTTAGTTGCTTTAAATCATTGAGAGATTTTACAATAGCCATAATACTGAGTTTTTATTTGTTTGTATCTATTAGTCTGTTTTCAGGATAAGCCGCTGCATAATTTTCGGCAATGTATTCTTTAACGAATTTTACTACCTCAGGCAAGCCTAGGGGCAATCCGTCCAATTGTTCTGTAATATCTTTTGTAGTTATTTCAAATGCTGAAACCGGGGTAATAAGTTTGTATGAAAATAATACTTGTGGATTAGAAGTAATAAGTATGCTTAAAACCCCTGCTATATCACCAATTGGCAGGCAATCGATGTTGCTTGTGTTGAAGGAAAATAATAACTCTGTTCCAATATTGAGTTCAGACTTTATTTGAAACATTCCATTGGTACGATCTACATTTTGCTTGAGTAACGAAAGTCCCATACCCACTTTGCGGGTTGTGCGCGAGGTAGTGAATGGATCTGTGATAGTAGCCAGCATATCAGGTGCAATCCCGCAACCATTGTCGGTGAGACTAAATTCTAATACACCGTTATTGTCTGAGGTTTGAGTTAGGTTTATCTTCAAAAATTACTGAGTTAGTCCTGAGTGCTTCGCGTATAGCATCGAAACTCAATTCTGGCATCACAAACTGCGTGAAAACCTTTCCTATTTGCGAAGGTGAATGTGAATCTGAGTTTCTGATAAAAGTTTTGTGCTGAATATTTTTGCTAAAAGTAGATAGGTTTTGAGGATTGAAAATTTCGAATGCATCTGCATTTAAATCCTCAGGAACAAAGCCCAACTGACTGGTGAGGCTGAAGCGTGGTCTGTCGATATGTGCAGGTATAAAAATACCACCAAGGCTGTGAACCATTTTTTCAAGTTCATTCACCGAAACGGACAGGGCTGTATGCAACCAGTATTCTACTTCATGAATTATATTTTCTTGCTCGTCTACCACTACCTGGTATCCCATTTTGTTGGCCAGATTTGGAATGTGTTCTTGTTTTTCTTCCAAAAAATACTGAAATGCTGACAGTTCAGTAGCACTGGGGAAAAATGAAAGGCAATGAAGCTCTTCGCGGGTAGTTACTTCTACACCCATGAGGGTGAAAATGCCAACCCGTGAAGCCAATTGTTGCACCAGAGCACATTGCAAGGTAGAATTGTGGTCGGTGATGCCTATGATTTGCAGATTTTTTGCCCGTGCTTCGTTCACAATACACGTAGGGCTCATCTCCAAGCTTGCGCAAGGCGAGAGCACAGTGTGTATATGTATGTCGGCACGGTAATTTCTCATACCTGTAATGCATTATATATGGCTGCAGATAGCTCAAATGCAGGAAGTTGTGAGCCAAGTACAGCAATGCCTTCGTTTTCAGCTGCTTCCAGCATATCGTTCTCAGGTGTATTGTTGTTCACCAGTACTATGGCACTCAAATCTTTGAGCGAAGCTATGGCGGCTACATTTTTGTGCGTTTGGAGCGTAAGCCAAGCTTGACCGGGAGCAGCATTTCCCATCACATCCGAAAGCAAATCGGAGGTGTATCCGCCGGTGATTTCAGCATCTGAAATCTGGTTGGAATTGAAAACCCGAAGGTTCAGTTTTTGTATTAATTCAGATGTTTTCATTTTCTGCACCTTTTCTGTAACAATCTTTTTCAAATCTGTTTATGCCCCAAATCTTCTCATTTATTTTAAAAGCATGTTCGGGACTAAGTTTTCCGTGTTTTTCCATCATCCGCTGCAAGAATACACATTGCGAGAGGTCGGCCTTGCGGGTTACTACATCGCGGGCAAAAGCCGAACAAGTGGGCGCACCGCAAGCTGCACAATCTATACCCGGCAAAAAACACATGAGTTTGCGCTGGCGTTGCAGTTTTGCAATGGCTTTTGAAATATCCTGATCAAGGTTTTGCATAGGCAACTGAGGTATCTCTGCTGTTTTACCGTTTTCGGTAAGGTATTCTTTGTATTTGTCTATATCTCTGATGTCGGAGTTTTGCTTTATATCGGCATTTCGTTTGGCGCGTTTGCGCATACGCTCTACCAATAGAAAACGATTTGCATGAGAGAGTATGCCACCTGCGCAGCTGTGGTCGCAGGCTCTGAGTTCCAGAAAATCTACATCATGAATTTCGCCGTTTTCAAGCAATTCGAGAAAATCAATCACATTGTGAATACCATCTATGGCCAATGTGCGGCCTGGCATGTTATCGGATTCCCCATTGGTGAGCGCCCAAAGAACTCCTTTGGCTGTGAGTGAGCTTTTGTAGTTTCTGAGCTCTACGGGTTTTGTTGTATTTTTAAGTAAACGCAATACGCGGTTATATAAAAAGTCCATATTGATGACCCCTTGGAAAAGACCCGGTTGTTCACTAATGGGATTTTTTACGGCTGCTATTTTGGCTGCACAAGGCGATACATAAAACAAACCTATTTGCTCTGGGGCTATGCCTTTGTTCAATAATTTTTTCTGATAATAAAGGGCAGAAAGCTCAACAGGTGGGCGTACCTGCATGATATTTTCTACCAATGCCGGAAATCTGCCCTGTATCAGGCGCACTATGGCCGGACAATATGGTGAGATGAGCGGTTTTTCGCCCTGATAGTTTTGGTAATATTCTATCGCAAATTCGTTGAGTATTTCTACACTATGTTCTACCTCGCATACATTGGTAAAACCCAGTTCGTAGAGTGCTGAGTATATCTGGTTGGTTGTGTACACATCGGCAAATTGGCCTATGAATACTGCCGGAACCAGGGCTACCCGGTATTCGTATTTGAAAATATGGTTGAAATCGTCGTGTTCTATCAGTATGGCACTGGTAGGACAAGCTTTTACACATGCGCCACAGTCTACGCAGCGTGTACCGTTTATATGTGCCAATTTGCTGCGTACACGGATGGCTTCGGTTGGGCATACCTGCATGCAGTGCGTGCAACCTATGCAAAGGTTGTCGGCAACTTTGAGCGCATGATAGTTATACCTTTTTTCAGCCTCCATAATATTATTGCAAATTATTGATGATTTCTACAGTAGTACCTTCGTTTACTATGCTTGTAATATTTAGTATATCACTGTTTTTCTTTATATTAGGCAGGCCCATTCCTGCACCAAACCCCATTTCTCGCACTTGCTGCGATGCAGTAGTGTATCCCTCTCTCATGGCCATTTCTATATCGGGTATTCCCGGGCCTTTATCTGCAAGTACTATTCGTATTCTGTGGCTTTCTATCTCCACTTTTATATGGCCATTGTAGGCATGGGCTACTATATTCACTTCGGCTTCGTACATCGATACCACTACACGCCTTATGATAAGAGGATCTACACCGAGCTGCTTGAGGTTCTTTTTAACTTCGCTCGATGCGTGGCCTGCTCTGGTAAAATCGCCACCTGAAATTTTATATTCGAGTTTTATTAACATCAATATACCGGTTTTACTCCAGCTTCGAATAGCAAACCACTTATCTGAAATACAGATAACTCACTTTCAATGATGAGCATATATAATGAAGTGTATTTCTGCCATTTCTGCACTTCGAATCGCTTGTAAATTTGTTAGTCCTGTTATAAGTAGTATGTTGCTTTTGTCTACAGTAAGTACGTCACTCATAAGATCAGACGAGAAAGCATAAGTTACGGTTTCATTCATTCGGTCGTGTCCACTGAGCACTTTTCCTTTCACTATTTCAACTACTTCAGCTAGTTTCATATTCTGGTTTTATTCCCTGTTATTTGTCTGTTCGAAAAATAACAGTGTTATTAAATTCACAACAAAAATATGCAATCTATACAGCACTATCTATGATAATTATCATATGATATAATATGCAGATAATCAGGTTGTATGCTATTGGAAATCGTTTGAAGTTTATCTGCAATTTTAGTTATAAAATTTTGAAAAATTGTAATAATTTACTGGTATTCAATTCTTTTGAAAGTTTTTAGGAATAAATCTTACAAAAGGGCTAAAAATGCTGCAATATGGGGGAATTCGGCTTTTTTACAAAAAAACACTAAGTTTGATTCAAAAATACGGAATGAAGGGAAAATGGATTTTGAAATTATTGGTGCAAAAAGCCATCAGTTATTTGCCCTATTCGTTGAAAATCAATTACCTCATGCAAAAATACATCACAGGTGGTGCTGTGCTAGATGATGTATACATGGGGTATAAAATAAAACATGCTGCAGATCATAT
Organism: Bacteroidota bacterium; assembly: GCA_020048155.1. Taxonomy (GTDB): domain Bacteria; phylum Bacteroidota; class Bacteroidia; order Bacteroidales; family DYOH01; genus JAIFMY01. The sequence goes on along the minus strand of JAIFMY010000149.1, from coordinate 903 downwards.
TCATTATGTTGATAAATACATAGTATCTGATTTCAATGGTCTTGTAATTATGGAGTTAGGTACTGGTTGGTACCCCATTATTCCCCTCGCTTTTTTCTTGCAAAATGCCAAACAAGTAATCACTACCGATTTGTATGCTTGGATGGATGCTCGCAAGGTGCTGAAAACCATTGATTTGTATGTAAAGTGGAACGATGAGGGAAAATTGGCGAAATTTATACCGAATATAAATAAGGATCGCTTGCAAATGCTCAAAGATGTTCAATCTTCAGGTTCCATAGAATTGCCCGTTTTACTCCAGAAATTGAATATAAAATATCTTACCGGTAATAATGCAGTGGGTCAAATTCCGGATAATTCTGTCGATCTGATTTGTTCGAATAATACGCTTGAGCATATTGCGCCGCATAGTCTGGAAGTTTTGCTAAGTGAGTTTGGGCGGATAATCAAAGTGAACGGGCTCATGAGTCATTTTATAGACATGACCGACCATTTTTCGCATTTCGACAATAGCATTTCGCATTTCAATTTCCTGAAATTTGAAGAATGGCAATGGAAACTGATGGATAATGCTATACAGCCGCAGAAGAGAATGAGATCTCTTCAGTATCTGAATCTTATCGATGAATATAAATTTATTACATTAGACATAGAGAAGGTAGCAGGAAACAAAATCGAATTAGCGCAAATAAAATTAGCAAAACCGTATAGAGAAATGAGCGCTGATGATTTGGAAGTGGTGCACCTGCACGTGATATGTAAACCTAAATAAATGAATAATCAACTAAATTCTTTAACTTTGGGATATTAAATAAAGGATATGCGTGAGTTTAATACATCTGGGCCTAATATTGCGAAGTATCACTATACTATTGAACGTACCGATTTAATAGAAAAGGGGAT
>JAIFMY010000238.1 GCA_020048155.1 Bacteroidota bacterium | reverse complement strand
GATAAAAAACTCGAACATTTTCTCACCCTGCCCTATGCACACTTGGTGATAGAGCTTTTCCAGAAAGAACAACCACAAATTGTACTTTTTGGTGCCAGTACCATAGGCCGCGATATGGCGCCACGTGTGGCCTCGGCTTTGCGTTGCGGCCTCACTGCCGACTGTACTTCGCTCGAAATAGGTGAGCACTATGAGAAAAAAACCGATACTCACTACCCTGCCCTGCTTTACCAGATTCGTCCTGCATTTGGCGGCAACATCATAGCCACCATCATAAACCCCGACATGTGGCCACAAATGGCTACCGTGCGCGAGGGTGTGATGAAAAAGGAGATTCTCGATGTAGCCCACAAAGGCACCAAAAACATGCTCGATACCAAACTGCCAGCCGAGTTGTTTGCAGTGGAAATCATAGAACGCCATGTTGAAAAAAGCAAAGTAAACCTCAAAAATGCACACATCATTGTAGCCGGTGGTTACGGTGTAGGCTCAAAAGAAAACTTCCAGTTGCTGCAGGAACTGGCTGAAGTATTGGGTGCCGACATAGCCGGATCGCGCGCTGCGGTAGATGCTGGCTTCATAGAGCACTCGCGCCAGGTAGGCCAAACAGGGGTAACTGTGCGTCCGCGCCTTTACATTGCCGTAGGTATATCGGGGGCGGTGCAGCACCGTGCCGGTATGGACCAATCGTCCATGATTATTTCAGTAAATACTGATCCACATGCACCTATCAACCAGATAGCCGACTACACCATCATTGGTGATGTGGCTGAGGTAATTCCGCGCATGATCAAGTACTACAGAAAACACATGAAGTAAATCGTTTTAGTTGTAATTTTTTAAAAGAAAAGAAAATCATGTCAAATTTCTATACCGACAACGAAGACTTACGTTTCCACCTGAATCATCCGGTGATGAAACGCATTGTGGAACTCAAAGAACGCAACTACAGCGATAAAGATACTTTTGACTATGCTCCGGTGGATTTTGAAGATACCATGGACAGCTACGAAAAAGTGATTGAAATAGTAGGCGACATAAGCGCCAACATCATAGCCCCCAATGCCGAAAGTGTAGATCACGAAGGCCCTAAGGTGGTAAACGGACGTGTGAAATATGCCCGTGGTACGCAGGAAAACTACGAAGCCCTTGTGAAAGCTGGTCTTTTTGGTATGACCCTGCCCCGCAAATACAGCGGACTCAATTTTGCCATTACCCCATATGTGATGGCCGGCGAAATCATTTCGCGCGCCGATGCAGGTTTTGCAAACCTTTGGGGATTGCAGGATTGCGCCGAGACCCTTTATGAATTTGCCGACGAAGACATAAAAATGAAATACCTGCCTCGTTTCAACGAAGGCGCCACTGCTGCTATGGACCTTACCGAGCCCGATGCCGGTTCCGACTTGCAGGCAGTGCAGCTAAAAGCACATTTCGACGAGAAACTAGGCACTTGGATTCTGAATGGGGTGAAACGCTTCATCACCAATGGCGATGCTGAGATTTCGCTCGTATTGGCTCGTTCGGAAGAAAATACCAGCGATGGCCGTGGTCTCTCGTTGTTTGTATACGACAAGAGCCACAAATCGGTTACTGTGCGCAGGCTCGAGAACAAACTGGGCATAAAAGGCTCGCCTACTGCCGAGCTTGTATTCAAGAATGCACCTGCCGAGCTTATTGGTGAGCGCCGCCTGGGTCTTATCAAATATGTAATGTCGCTCATGAATGGTGCCCGCCTGGGTGTAGGTGGCCAATCGGTAGGTATATCGGAAGCCGCATACCGCGAAGCTGTGAAATATGCCAACGAGCGTCAGCAATTTGGCAAAGCCATACGTGAGTTTCCTGCTGTATACGAGATGCTCAGTACCATGCAGGCACGCATACGTGCCATACGCAGTTTACTCTACGAAACCAGCCGCTATGTAGACCTGTACAAAGCCCTCGAAGATATTTCGCGCGACCGTACCCTTACCAAAGAAGAGAGAACAGAAATGAAAGATGCCCGCAAAGCTGCCGACAATCTGACTCCCCTCCTCAAAATGATTGCAAGCGAATACTCAAACGTAATAGCTTACGACTCGTTGCAGGTACACGGTGGTACAGGTTACATGAAAGATTTCCCCATTGAGCGCATATACCGCGATGCACGCATTACCACCATATACGAGGGTACATCGCAACTTCAGGTAGTAGCCGCCATAAAAGGGGTAACTACCGGTGCTTACATGGAGCTTGTAAACAGCTATCTTACTCAGATTACCAATCCTCAATTGGGATACCTGAAGCGCCTGATTTCTGAAATGCAAACCGAATACATGGATACCGTAAAATTTGTGATTGATAGCAAAGATTCTGAGTTTCTCGATTTTCATGCCCGTCGCATGGTGGAGATGGCCGGAAACCTGGTGATATCAGGTCTGATGGTAATGGATAGTCAGCGCAGCGATAAATACCTCAATTCTGCCGATATTTTCATAAAACGCGCACGTGCCGAAAACAAACAACGTGCTGCTTATATCGAAACCTCTGACCACAAAGACATTGGTATACACAAAGCCGAAGCAGGTTTGTAATAAATGGTCTTAGAATATTTACAAAAACGATGCAGGGTATATATCATGCATCGTTTTTGTTTTTTATGAATGGATACAATACACTCATAATTTGAGGCTTAAGAAATGTTCTTTCCTTTTCCTTCTATTTTGTCCTATTATAAACATAAAAAATGAGTGGACTAACCCCCTATTATTAGTCATAGGTAAAATCACACCCAACTATTACAAATTTCCGCTAATTCTTTGGCAGTCTCCTCGTTGGGGAAACCCGTCATAAGTATACGCGTATGTTTGTTTTTAAATATAGCTACCAAATTATGACTGTGTGTAGAACTTCCTGTTTTTACCCCCCCCCGCCAATCAACACCCTATTCTCAAACCTGCTGATATCAGCCAGCGCAAATTTATTATTCTGCCCCAACCATGGCAATGGGCCGGCACTGAGTATAAAAAGATTTCCTTCTGCCTCCAAATGCCACGTATTTACAAGTTTACAAACCAATTTGTACAATAAGCGCATCATAGCCAATGGTATAAGCAAAATAACCAACAAAGCTATCCACAAGAGTATACTGAATAACAATTGTTCGCCGCCAGGCATAACATCTGGAAAAAGTTTATCTAACAATAAATCTGGCAATTGGCCACTCAGAAAATAAACCCCATACCACAAACCTAAAGTAAATAAACTTAAGAAAATGGCTTCAACCACATGATCGCCTAACGGATACTTATACCTTATTTTCAGATTACCCTCTATATACCCTACAGATTTCTTTTCCATAAATGAAGTATTATTTGGTTTATAAAAAGTGTCTTACTTCAAATATATAAATTTTTGTTATGCTAAAAATGGTGTAAAGAAAATTATCTAAACATAACACAAAAATTAAAATAAAGGTTATAAATTACAACCAGTTTTTCTACTTAAAAAAGGCTTATTCCTATGTTTAATAATCATTTAAAATGAGAAGTAAGAAACCTACATATCAGGAATTGGAGCAAGAACTAGCAAAAATGCGCAACGCAGTATCTGATATGAGCGGCGAAGAGAAATTTGAAAGTTACTTTGACAATAATAAAGCCATCATGCTTCAGATAGAAGTAAAAACCAAGAAAATAAAAAGGGCTAATAAAGCTGCTTGCAACTTTTACGGATATACAAACGAAGAATTTTGCAGCAAATCAGTCTACGACCTTCAAACCTTAACTCCTGAGGAGGTAAACCTACGAATGCAACAGGCTGCCCAAAACCAATCGGATTTTTTTGAATTCACACATAAACTGGCCAATCAGGAACACAGAGTTGTGCAAGTATATGCATCTACTTTCTCATTTAATGGTGAAATGCATATGGTAACAACCATTTATGATATCACTGATAAAAAAATTGCTGCAAAAGAGTTGCAAAAGGCCAGAGACCAATGGGAAAAAATTTTTGAAGCCATTGGCCATCCTGCGGTCATACTCAACGCTAATAAAGAAATAGTAAAGCTGAATAAGAATTTAAGTAAGCGAACAGATAATTTGGCAAATGAAATATTGAAACTTAAGTGCTTCGATGTATTTCAGAATAGCTCTGAATGCGCTTCGCAAAATTGCCCATACAATCATGCCATAGAAACCAATAAAACCGCAGTATCTGAAATGGAAGTGCCTTTGCTAAAAGGCTATTACAAAGTTTCATGCACACCCATATATGATGATAACCAAACCCTTCAAAATGTAATATACATTGCTACCGATATAACAGAAAGTAAACGATATGAGCAAAGTTTAAAGCTTGCCAAAGAAGCTGCCGAAGAAAACGAAGAACGATTCAGAAACTTGTTTGAATACGCCCCTGTTGGTAAGTCAATTACAAGTATTGATGGTACCATACATGTAAATAGCTCATACTGCAAAATGCTCGGATATACCCAGGAAGAACTCGAAAGTGCAAAATGGGCTAACCTAACCCACCCTGATGACATACAAGAGTCTATTGACATCATAAAAAGCATTTTGGAAGGAAAACAAAAACAAGCACGTTTTGAGAAGCGATTTATACACAAAAATGGTTCAATCGTATGGTCAGATGTCTCAACCTATCTGCACCGCGACAAATCTGGAAAACCTTTATATTTCATTACCACCCTAAGCGATATTTCTGAGTCTAAAAAGGCAAAATTGGAACTGCTCAAAGCCAAAGAAAAAGCAGAAGAAAGCGACAGACTGAAAACAGCTTTTTTACAAAACCTCTCACATGAGATACGTACTCCAATGAATGCTATTATCGGATTTGCTGATTTGCTGGCTAATGATAACATTTCAGGACAAAAAAGAACGGTTTTCTCGCATATATTGAAAGAAAGTAGCTATAAACTATTAAGCATAGTTACCGATGTACTAACAATATCATCTCTTGAGACAAAACAAGAAATCCTCAATATTGCAGCTTTTAACCTCAATGATTTGGTTGTTTCTCTCTTGGGCAATTATATAAAAAATGCAAGAGAACACGATATAGATTTATTTACCCATCAACCGCTTTCCGATAAGCAATCTGAAATATTCGGCGACAAATCAAAAATCAATCAGATTCTATCAAACCTCCTGTCTAATGCGCTCAAATTTACCATTAAAGGCAGCGTTGAATTTGGTTACAATTTACATGAAGACCAACTTGTATTTTTTGTGAAAGATACAGGCATTGGCATACCTGCACAGCAACATACGAGTATATTTGATCGATTTAGTCAGGCAGACCAAAGTATTCAAGTAAAATATGGAGGTACCGGTTTAGGTTTATCCATTTCTAAAGGATTTGTAGAACTGATGGGAGGACGTATTTGGGTAGAATCTGAACTCAACAATGGTGCATGCTTCTATTTCACAATCAAGTATGAACCTGTGAATTCTTCGGAAATTGCTCCTGTTGCCCACCTCCCAAAGATTAGTAGTACTGTAATTGTGGTTGCCGAAGACGAGGAATACATTTTTTTGTATATCGAAGAATTGCTAAAAGAATACAACTGTATGTTGGTTCACACAAAAAATGGACTAGAAACACTTGAATACTGCCAAAAGAACAGTGATGTAGCACTCATACTTATGGATGTTAAAATGCCTGTAATGAATGGACACGAAGCTGCCCTACAGATAAAAAAAATTCATCCCAACCTTCCTATTATAGCCCAAACCGCTTATGCTATGAGCTACGAACTCGAAAAATTCAGTAAAAATGCATTTAACGATTATATCTCCAAACCAATAAATAGCAAAGAGTTAATACAAAAAATCCAAAACTTTATTCCTATTCTACATTTGAACTTCTAGTATCAATTTGATTCCACTCAAATTATATCGGTTTTTATAAAACCTGCAATACTTTCTATTTATACACGTAAAGCAGTCATGCAATGCGGAATTTTATACATACACAATCCATTTTCGTATAAACCCTCCAAAAATATACTCATAATTCAACTAAATGCAAAATTTGGTTATGAAATGAAACTTGTTGTTTGCACCATACATAAGTTTTATGCAAACATGAACTTGCCCTTTGAAACATTCAACCTACACTAAATAATAAACTCACAATTTCATATCTCATTCAACTAATGTAATTTAAGGGAATTTAGAAATATTGAATAAAAAATAGCGCCTAAAAACGAACATCGGTAACATTATGTTAATATAAGAAAGGCATGCAGAATAAAAAGTAATTTGTATATTGGCCCCATCATATTGTTATATAATACATATGAAAAAAAATGTTCGTTTTGTTCTATTTATTAGCATTTTTCTTTGCACCTTGTCGGTTTGGGGCCAAAAGAATTATATACGCTTTGAGCATATTTCGCTCGAGGAGGGTCTTTCGCAAGCCACAGTATATGGTATAACTCAAGACATAAATGGCTTCATGTGGTTTGCCACCGAAGACGGGCTGAACAAATACAATGGGTACGATTTTAAAACATACTATTTCGACCCCAACAACCCTAAAGCATTGCCATATAAAAGAATTTTCGATCTATTTGTCGACAAAAAAGGCAATCTATGGGTAGGTACATTGGGTGGCGGCATTAGCAAATACAATGTAGAAACCGACGATTTTACAACCTACAGCAACGATCCAAACAACCCCGCAAGCCTCTCCAGCGATATTATTCAGTCTATTTTCGAAGACAAAGAAGGCAACTTATGGGTAGGTACAGCTTATGGTGGTCTTTGCCTAATGGATAGAGAAAAAGGCACTTTCAGAAGTTGGATGAACAATCCCCAAGATCCAAATTCCCCTAGCAACGATGTAATTCGCGGAATTTCACAAGACAGCGAAGGGCTACTCTGGCTTGCTACCAATGGCGGTGGACTCAATAGTTTCAACTTCAAAACAAATACGTTTACCAGATATATGCATTCACCAGCAGATGCAGAAAGCATTGCCGACAATGAACTGAATGGTGTGTATTGCGACTTAGATGGAAATATCTGGACTGCAACCGGAAAAGGTGGCATAAGTATATTGGATAAAAAAACGGGGAAGTTCAGGCAAATCAAAAATATTGCATCTGATCCAAGTTCATTGCCAAACAATCAGGTAATGAAAATATTTGAAGACTCTAATAATGATATCTGGATTGCCACTTTTGGAGGTTTGGCTCGTCTAGCACCTCAAAACAGGGATTCGTTTAAATTTATAAACTACTACTACTCACCGTACGAACCTTTTAGTATCAGCAACAATTACATTCGGGCTATATACGAAGACCGCCAGGGAATACTCTGGTTTGGCACATACCAAGATGGGGTCAATAAATATGTACGCGGCAATAAAAAAATAGTACAATACAAGAACCACATAAACGATGCGAACAGCCTGATTGAAAATAATGTAAGGGCTTTTGCCGAAGATTTCAGTGGCAATATTTGGGTGGGATGCAACTCAGGTGGGCTCGACCAGTTCGATCCCCAAAGTGAAGTTTTTAATCATATCCAAATAAAAGAACTCAACGAAGCCATAAACTGCATAGTGGTAGACTCTGCTCAAAATTTATGGCTTGGCTTGGCAGGCGGCGGATTGATTAGGTATAACCCCAAAACAAAAGCTACTAAGCATTTTCTTTCTAATGAAAATGATATAAACTCTATCAGTGGTAACTATATAAAAGCAATGATACTTGATTCTGACAATCATATTTGGATTGCTACCAGTGGAAACGGGTTGAATAAATACGATCATACTACACAAAAGTTTACCCGATATCAATCAATCAAAAATGATACCACCACCCTGGCCGAAGACAGACTGATGTGGCTCACTAAAGATAAAAATGGAAGAATTTGGATTGGATATGCAAACAAAGGCATCGATATTTTCGATAAAAATAAAGGGGTAATCAAGCAATTCAGGTATATACTCAAAGATTCTACTACCATAAGCAATAACCGCATACACGTAATATATGAATCGAAAAACAGTGCTAAAAATTATATTTGGGTAGGTACTGGTGGCGGAGGTATCAACAAAATAGATCCCGAAACATTTAAAATCCAATTTTACACCATACGCGATGGTTTACCAAGCGATATCATTTATGGCATACTCGAAGATAAAAGTGGAAATCTTTGGTTGAGCACCAATTATGGTATTAGCAGACTCAATCCGAATGCGAACTCACGCGAAGAAATGTTCAAAAAATTTGATATGGCCGATGGATTGCAGGGAAATGCATTCTCTGAAGGGGCATTTTTGAAATCGGCTGATGGGGCAATGTATTTCGGCGGAGTAAATGGATTCAATTCCTTCTATCCACACGAAATTGCAAACAACTCATATATTCCACCTATTTATATTACAGATTTTAAACTGTTTAACCAGAAAGTTGATATTTCTGAAAATTCGGTTCTGAACAAAAATATTATTCTCACTCATGATATCATTTTAAGTCATACCGATTATATTTTTTCTTTCGAGTTTGCTGCGCTCAACTATCTCAACCCCTCCAAGAACAAGTACAAATGCATGATGGAAGGATTTGATAAAACATGGACTGAATACAGCGGCAACCGTAGATTTGTAACATATACCAACCTGCCTGCAGGTGAGTATACCTTCAAGGTAAGGGCATCCAACAACGATGGCATCTGGAATGAACAAACCTCCGAGATTAAAATAATAATCACTCCTCCATTTTACAAAACAACAATATTCTATGTACTTGTCGTATTCACTTTTCTCGGTTTGTTTTATTTTTTCGTTCAATACCGCACAGGGCAGCTCAAAAAAACCAAACTAATATTGGAACGAAAAGTAAGGCAACGCACCGCTGAAATAAGACAACAAAAAGAAGAAATACTTGCACAGGCCGAGCAATTAGAGGCATCCAACAAAGAACTCGAAAAGCTTTCTATTGTAGCCAGCGAAACCGACAATGCAGTAGGTATATTCAGTGCAAATGGTGATTTAGAGTGGGTAAATGCCGGATTCACACGTATGTACGGTTACACTTGCGAAGAGTATATCATGCAAGTGGCGTCTAATATACTCAAAAACAGTTCGAACCAGAATATAAACGAACTGATACAAGTGTGTATAAACGAAAAAAAATCGATTCAATACGAAAGTCCGAATACTACTAAAGATGGCAGACAAATTTGGGTTCAAACTGCACTTACACCAATTATTGATAGTTCAAACAATCAATTGATCAAACTGATAGCCCTCGATACCGATATTACTGCAATAAAACAGGCTGAGCGTGAAATTTTGCAGAAAAACGAGGAAATCATGTCGCAAAAAGACATTCTCCTGCGCCAGAACGAAGATATAAGAGGCAGTATACGATACGCACAAACTATACAGCAAGCCATTTTGCCGGCAAAAAATGTGATGGATAAGTATTTCAATTCCTTCATCATTTATCTGCCCAAAGACATTGTTTCGGGCGATTTCTATTGGTTCTCAGAATATACCGATCGTACAACCAACACGCAGATGGCTTTTCTGGCTGCTGTAGACTGCACCGGACATGGCGTGCCGGGGGCATTCATGAGCCTCATTGGCAACAGGCTGCTCAACGAAATTGTAAACGAACAGAAAGTCACCAATCCGGCGCAGATTCTCGAAATACTGAGCGTAAAGGTGGTGACTGCCCTCAGACAAAGCACCAGCGACAACAACGATGGCATGGATGTGGCTCTTTGTGCTTTCCGCAAAATGCCTACCGGACAAACGGCCATTACTTTTGCAGGTGCCAAGCGGCCGCTATATTTCATGAACAAACAGACTGCCGAAATTCACACCATAAAAGGCACCAGCCGCACCATTGGTGGCATACGAAACCGTAAAAGCAATGAATTTCCGTTTGCCAACAACGAGCTACTGCTCAATCCGGGCGATTCGATATATATTTCCACAGATGGTATTATAGACCAAAACAATGTCGACAGAAAACGTTTTGGCACCGAAAGACTTATGGATGTGTTGAAACGCATAGCTACACACGATGTGGAAACCCAGAAAGAGGAAATCCTCTTGGCATTGAACAAACACCAGGGTGATGAATTGCAGCGTGACGATATTACATTTATTGGTGTGCAGGTAATTTGATTTCATTACTCTATTTATTTCTGCTTTTGGCAAGAAATGATGAATAAGGTTTTTCAAGCGATTGTAAAGAAAACTAAAATTTTAAATTTGCTTCTTGAACTAAAAATAGAATTTAGTTAAATAATAATAATTCAACCACTTGGTCTAAAAGTTCATTATCAAAAGATTATGCTATGAATGACAATATTGATAGATTAAAAAACTCTGTTTTTGAGAGTATAAAACACACAAATGAAATAGGTCAGGAATATTGGTCGGCCCGTGAGTTGTATGTAGTTCTTGATTATAAAAAATGGGATAAATTTTTAAATGTCATTGATAAAGCCAAAGTAGCTTGTCAAAACTCCGGTTTTGAGGTTCAAGACCATTTTCCCCGAGTAGAGAAAATGGTCGATTTAGGTTCGGGAGCGAAGCGAGATATTGGCGATTTGTTTCTGACCCGCTATGCATGTTATTTGATTATCCAAAATGCAGACCCATCCAAAGAAATAGTTGCCCTCGGACAAACCTACTTTGCCATACAAACCCGAAAGCAAGAGCTCGCTGAGCAAGAATTTGATTTCAACAAAAAAACCGAAGAAGAAAAGCGATTATACCTAAGGCTTGAAATGATAGAGCACAACAAGCAACTTGCCGAAGCTGCTAAAAATGCCGGAGTCATTCAACCCATTGAATACGCAATATTCCAGAATTGGGGATACAAAGGACTTTACAATGGATTGGATGCAAAAGGTATACACAAAAAGAAGGGACTGAAAAAAAGCCAGAACATTCTCGACCATATGGGTAGCACCGAGCTTGCGGCAAACCTATTCCGTGCCACACAAACCGAAGAAAAACTAAAACGCGACAACGTAAAAAGCAAAGAACAAGCAAACAAAACCCACTATGAGGTTGGCAAAAAAGTTCGCAAAACCATAGAAGAACTGGGTGGTACCATGCCCGAAAACTTACCGACTGCCGAAAGCATAAAACAATTGGTGAAAAACAACAACCCAAACCAACTTAATGAAGAAAGCAATAACGAGGATGTGGAATAAAGTAAAGTTGGCGAAAGTCATAAAACTTCGATTAGATGATATTGAAATTGATGGACTTGCAAAATATAAAAGAGTTACAATACAAATTCTATAAAAAGCGAATTGTCATGATTTGAAAATAATACAATGTTTCAATACTTTCAAAGTCAAATGTAAATTTATTAATTAAATATTTGAATATAAACACCTTGCAAAAACCTGTTATATTTATAAGGGGTGCATTAATTTCTGTAACAGCGATGTATTTTTTGCATCAATAACATTAGCCGTTTCCCCTTATCAAAAAACAACCGCTGCGGCTATTCACAGCGGTTGCAGAGTAAGGTAAGAATGATGCAGAAACGCCAACAAAGCATGAAGGCAGTTTCAATCGTATTTTATCAATGTAAGAGAGTTTCAATATAGAAAACTGCGATTCCGGCAAAGTACCCGAGCAGGGCCCAGAGGCTGATGTGCTTCATGTACCATAGAAAGGCAGCAACAACAAAACCAGCCTAACGCGAAAAACTTTGGTGAGCATTACACGGGCGTGTTCCGAAAACGTTCCCGACACGTACATTGTGCAAGTAATGAAACACTTGTGCCTGCATGATACGATAGTACTTTGAAATTCCGTAACATATGTATTTTGGTTTTCGTTTGGTACTATACTTTATTCTAACCAAATATAATTGAACTACATACAAATGATTTTAGCAAAATACATGTATATAAAACATAAGTCTCACAAAAAATATTAGTATGAAAAAAGTAGTAATAAATGGAGAACATTTTTATAAGATAGAGAAACATGATCGCATGCGTCCTTTTTTTATGAGCATCGTGAGCGATTCCAATCATTGGATGTTTATTTCTAGCAATGGCGGCCTTTCGGCAGGAAGAAAAAATGCAGAGTTTGCTTTATTTCCTTATTACACAGACGACAAGATTACAGAATTTGCAGATGTTACCGGCAGTAAATCAATATTCCAAATTAAGCACAAAGACCAAGTCATTTTGTGGGAACCTTTTTCCGACCGATTTAATGAAAAATATAGTATACAAAGAAATCTTTATAAAAATCTTTATGGAAATAAAATAATTTTCGAAGAGATTTTTGAAGATTTACATATAAGTTTCCGCTACGAATGGAATTCTTCTAATACCTTTGGTTTTGTAAAAAAAGCAGAACTTACCAATCTGTCTGATAACGTGTATTCCATCAGAGTATTAGACGGCTTACAAAACATCATGCCCAACGGTGTTTCGAGTGATTTACAATCTTCAACCAGCAATTTGGTAGATGGCTATAAGCGAAATGAATTGCATAAAGAAAGTGGCTTAGGAATTTATGCGCTGAGTGCTATTATTGTTGATAAAGCAGAACCCAGTGAGTCTTTGAAATGTAATATTGCATGGTCTTTAGGATTTGAAAAAGCCACCTATTTGGTTTCATCTAAACAAGTAAATAATTTCAGAAAACTAAAAGATATTACTACAGAAACCGATGTAAAAGGCGAAAAAGGTGCCTACTTTGTTTCAACTAACATACATTTGAATGCCAAGGAAACAAAAAAATGGAAGATTATTGCCAATGTAAACCTCAATCAGTCGCAAGTAATTGAACTGTGCGATAAAATACAGCACGATGCCACCCTTGATAGCCAAATTGAAGCAGACATAGCACAAGGAACAAAAGGCCTGATTGCCATAAATGCCAATGCCGACGGCCTGCAATTCACCTCGGATATAAGAAAAGATACCCGACATTTTTCAAATACGCTTTTCAATATCATGCGTGGTGGTATTTTTGATGATAATTACAAAATAGAAAAAGGCGATTTTTTGAAATATCTTCAACATGCCAATATTGGAGTTTTCAATAGAAATGAAAATTTCAGACACGGCTTAAAAGATGTTTTTACTTATACTGAGTTGCTAAGTAGCATAGAGAAGAGCGATGATGCTGATTTAGTGAGGCTTTGTACAGAATATTTACCATTAAAATTCAGCCGTCGACACGGCGACCCTAGTCGTCCTTGGAATAAATTTTCGATCAATACCAGAAGCGAAGTCGATGGTTCTAAAATATTGGATTATCAAGGAAATTGGCGAGATATATTTCAAAATTGGGAAACTTTAGCACATTCATACCCCCATTTTATAGAGGGAATGATTTATAAATTCCTCAATGCCTCTACTTTCGATGGTTACAATCCATATCGTGTTACAAAAGGTGGTTTCGATTGGGAAACCATTGAGCATGACAATCCCTGGTCTTACATTGGTTATTGGGGCGACCATCAAATTATCTATTTATTGAAGTTCCTAGAATTTATTGAAAAATATTTTCCCGACAAGATTCAGTCATATTTCGACAAGGAATGTTTTGTATATGCAGCCGTACCTTATAAAATAAAATCGTATGAACACATACTCCACAATCCGAAAAACACAATAGAATACAATTACGATTGGGAAAAAATAATAGACCTCAGAAAAAAAGAAATAGGTGCAGATGGTGCTATTTTAAGAGATAATAACAACGAGATTTATCACGTAAATTTTATTGAGAAAATATTAGCCACCGTGCTTTCAAAAATGTCGAACTTCATACCCGAAGCCGGAATTTGGATGAATACCCAAAGACCCGAATGGAACGATGCCAATAACGCATTGGTAGGGAACGGCGTTTCAATGGTAACCTTGTATTATTTAAGAAGATTTTTGAAGTTTTTTCAACAATTATTAGAAAAATCTGATGCTGAAACCATAAAAATTTCAGATGAGATGGTGGGTTTTTATCACGGCATTCGAGAAGGTTTACTGGATTTAAAACCATTACTAAATAGCCCAATTTCTAATAAAGACAGGAAAAAGGTATTAGATATTCTGGGGAAATCGGCATCAGCGTATCGCTTGCAGATATATCCGAGTGGATTTTCGGGTAAAAAATCTACACATTCTATGCACGGATTGAAAACCTTTACACAAGTGTGTATCGATTTTATTGAGCACACCATGCATGCCAATCAGAGAGAAGATAAGCTGTATCACGCTTACAATCTGATGAGTGTAGTAGGCGATGAAGTACAGATTTCGTACCTGAGTGAAATGCTGGAAGGGCAAGTTGCAGTGTTGAGTTCCGGAAAACTGTCGGCGAAAGAAAGTTTGGAAGTATTAGACGCTTTAAGAAATAGTGCCCTATACAGAGCCGACCAAAACAGTTACATTTTATATCCCAACAAAGAATTACCTAAGTTTTTAGAAAAGAATACACTCACTGAAGATTTGGTGAATAAATCGAAACTGCTCACCACTTTGGCCGACAAAGAAAACACAACAATTCTAAATAAAGATATCAAAGGGAATTATCATTTTAATGGCAATTTCAATAATGCAAACGATGTGAAATCTGCCTTAAAGTCTTTGAACGAGAAAGGCGAATACAGTGCCTTAATTGAAAAAGAAGAGCAGATTATTTTAGGTATTTTTGAAGAAGTATTTAATCACAAAGCCTTTACAGGTCGCTCGGGTACTTTTTTTGCGTATGAAGGTTTAGGTTCTATCTATTGGCACATGGTATCGAAATTACATTTAGCTGTTTCTGAAGTAATAGACAAGGCCTTTGAGGAGAAAGCTTCCCCTGAAGTAATCTCAGCATTACAAAAGCATTTTACTGAAATTGGTTCAGGAATTGGGGTGCACAAAACACCAGAAGTGAATGGAGCATTCCCAACCGACCCATATTCGCACACCCCTTTGCACAGAGGAGCGCAGCAACCCGGTATGACAGGGCAAGTAAAAGAAGATATTCTCACTCGTTTTAGGGAATTGGGTGTACAAGTTGCTGATGGGAAACTGAAATTTTCGCCTCAAATTTTGCAAAAGGAAGAGTTTTTATCGGAGAATAAAACCATTGAATTCATAAATGTACTCGGCGAAACAGAAAGCATGGTTCTTCCCAAAAACTCTTTGGCATTTACTGTTTGCCAAATTCCGGTTATTTATCAATTAAGCGATGAAACAATAATCGAAATCCATTACCAAAATAAAACGGAAGTCACTGAAAGTCTTGAATTAAGTAAAGAGATTTCTGATAAAGTTTTTTCTCGTACAGCAGAGATACTGAACCTTAAAGTGCATTTGAAAATATGAAACGTACATTATTTTTCTTAAACTCTTCAAAGTATGCAAACTACCCAGTTTTTTACATTAGAATAAATTTTTTTAACAATCATAATTTATGAGCATAGCTTTAACACATAAAAGAGTACCATTTGGCCAAAAGTTCGCTTTTGGCTTGGGCATGCTGGCCAATCAATTATTTCCGGCAGTACTGGGTATTTTCACAGTAATTTTAGTAGAAAATTTGGGTTTCCCTGGCTGGATGCTAGGCGTTATTTACTTTGTTCCCAAACTTTTTGACGCAATTACCGACCCGATTATGGGGTTCATCACAGACAACACCAAATCTAAATGGGGAAGAAGAAGGCAATATGTTTTTATAGGAGCAATCATAACAGGCTCTGCATTTGCGTTCATGTGGCAAATGTATGCCAATGATGGTGTTACATATAATTTTATTTATTTCTTAGTAAGTTCATTGTTTTTTTATTTGGGAATTACCATTTTTAGTGTGCCCTATGTAGCTATGGGATATGAAATGAGCGATGATTTTCATGAACGAACCGATATCATGGCAACAGCACAATTTATTGGACAATTGGCATGGGTTTTTGCACCTTGGCTTTGGGTTATTATGGGCGATAGAACAATGTTTACATCGGGTGAAGTTGCAACCAGAACATTGGCAATTTATGTAGCCATTGTCTGTACAATATTAGCCGCAGTTCCTGCTATTTTCATTAAAAGCAAATCTTCCTTAAACGAAAATTATGAACCTCTAAACCTAAAAAGTATAAGTAGAAGTTTTGATTTGATCATCGAAGGGTTTAAAGAAGCCTTGAAGATTGTGCCTTTCAGAAAACTCTGTATTGCAACATTCCTCATTTTCAATTCCTTTAACACCACGGCAGGTTTCTCGTATTTTATCATCAAATATTACTTGCACAATGGCACTGGCGAAGGTTTGTGGCCTACTCTATTTGGTAGTGTGGGTGCTATTTTT
Source organism: Bacteroidota bacterium (assembly GCA_020048155.1). Taxonomy (GTDB): domain Bacteria; phylum Bacteroidota; class Bacteroidia; order Bacteroidales; family DYOH01; genus JAIFMY01. The sequence continues at coordinate 1,267 of JAIFMY010000238.1, read as the reverse complement.
ACAACTGTACTCATTATACCTATTGTGTCAAGAATGTCCAAGCTTATGGGTAAAAGAAAAGCTTTCCTATGGTCTCAAGGCATTTCTATCATCGGTTATATTTTACTGATATTTTTATTTGTTCCCGGAAAACCTTACTTGTTTTTATTCGCATTGCCATTTATTTCATTTGGAATAGGCAGTTTATTTACATTAATGATGTCGATGACATCTGATGTGATAGATATAGACGAATTGAATACTGGAAAACGACGCGAAGGTATCTTTGGTGCTATTTTCTGGTGGATGGTAAAATTCGGAGCGGCTATTGCAGGTTTCCTGAGTGGCTTAATTTTGAGCATAGTAGCTTTCAAATCTGGCGAACCTACCCAAACGTACGAAACCATGTTTCAATTAAGGTTATTTTTCTCAGGTATACCTATTTTGGGTACTCTCACTGCAATGTGGGTAATGTATACTTACGATGTAAACGAAGAAAAAGCCAGAGAAACAACTGCTCAACTAATGATAAATAGGGCTAAAAAATGATTTGATTTTTGAGTAAGAATAACATTTTAATCCCGGTAAGGCATTAAAATAAAGGATATTCGTTATCTCTCAATATACTTGCGAAACCGTCAGATTATAGAATATCAGCCCTCTTAAAGAGTGCGGCAAGATAGAATATCTTAATTTTGATCCTAGACATGCCTCACACTCAAAAGAGTAAGGCACACTGTAGAGCAGACCACTGGTAGCCAATCGGCTACCAGTGCGCCTCTCGCAGCCATGTGCATGCACTTGGTCAATAGTTAGATATGGCCGTTTTTTCAAACAATCTGAAACAAGCTTTTGTTGAAAGAGGCACTATTTGAAAGACAATCCTTACTATACTACATTGTTAATGTACACCTTGCAGAATATTCGTCTCACCATACTGCCCGATTGAAATAATATCATAAACAACTAACTATAATAAAGTGAAATACAATAAACTAATAAATGAATCCCCTGCAATTTCAGAAATTGGCCTGGGTGCGTGGCAATTAGGAATAAATTCCGGATGGAAAGCGATGACCGAAAACGAAGCCATAAAAATTGTTCAAACATCCTATGAAATGGGGGTGAATTTCTTCGATACCGCACCAAATTATGGAATGGGAACAAGCGAACTAAGATTAGGGAAAGCATTAAAATCATATGATAGAAATGAATTTGTAGTGAATACAAAATTTGGCCACACAGATACGGGCAGTACCAATTACGATTCCAAAAATATCAGAAAATC
>JAIFMY010000020.1 GCA_020048155.1 Bacteroidota bacterium | reverse complement strand
ACCGGAAACAATATACGTAATGTATTTTTCATTTTTATTAGTTCAATTTAGTTCAACTGGTTAAAAGCTTTATATAAATTATCCAAAATGTCTGATGCAATGAGGGTTTCTTTAGAGTAATTTTCGGCCGCCATGTCGCCTGCTGCTGCGTGAAGTGCTACTCCCAAAATGGCAGCTTCGGTTGGTGGGTATTTTTGAGCCATTAGTCCGGCTATCAATCCGGCCAGCACATCACCGCTGCCGGCAACATATGTGTAGAAGGATTTAAATACTACCACTACTCCTGTTTTTTTACTAAAGTCTTGTATAGCTTGTAATTGTTCATAGCCACTTGTTTTCCTTCCTATAAGCCTTTCAAATTCTTTGGGATGTGGTGTGACTACTATATTTTCATGCAAAAGATTGACCAATAAGGGTTTGGTGGATAATATATTCAGAGCATCGGCATCTAAAACAGTGGGTTTGTGGGTAAGTATGACTTCAGCAAGTACCTCCTCAGTTGCTGCATCTGTACCTATACCGGGCCCCATAAGTATAGCACTATATGGTTCTGTATCTGGCAGTTCGCTTATGGCATTCATATTTTTGTCTTCCGAAGTCATAATCTCAGGAACTGAGTACTGTAATGCCTTAACTGTATGGTTATTGCTATGCAAAGTTACCAACCCTGCACCCGATTTAAGAGCAGCAAGGCCAGAAAGCACTGCAGCACCAGATTTTCCTTTACTTCCGGCCAAAACCAAAGCATGTCCGAAAGTTCCTTTGTGGCCTGTACGCGTTCTTGGTTTATATATGCTCTTTACCAAGTACTTATCAATGAGTGCATAAACAGTGTGTGGTACTACACTCGTTTCCAGGCGTATATCTATCAAATGTAGATTTCCGGTATACGGGTAGTATTCAGTAATGATTTGTGAAACAAAAGGAACCTGGATACAAAGGGTATCAGTGGGGCAAATGACCGTGGAAGATTCATCTTGAAGCAGCTTATCATTATTGCTGTCGGTTAGGCCACTGGCAATGTCAATTGAAATAATACGTGAAGCTTTTTGGTTAACATAATTAATCAACTTTGCAACCACTCCTTCCGGTGCTCTGTTAATCCCACTTCCATAAATTCCATCCAGAACAATATTATTATTGTACAAGTCCGGAAAGTCCGTTTCTGATTGTATAAGCACCGGAACAATATGGGTGTGCGTTTTCAAATCATGCAATGCAAGTGCGGCATCAGGCGATAGTTTTTCGCTAGTAAGAAAAACCTTGCAATTATAATTTTGCATCCAAAGCAATCGTGCACACACCAAAGCATCACCTCCATTGTTTCCGGGCCCGGCCAATATAACTATGGGTGCACTAGGCTGAATGTTGTTCAAAATCCAATGCACCATAGAATCGGCAGCTCTACACATGAGCTGATATGAAGTAATTTGCTGTTTGGTAGTGGTACGCGTGTCTATTATACGCGTTTGCTCAGCTGAATAAATATTCATAATTTAAGTATAGCTTCTTGTAAAAGACTGGTTACTTTCATTACATTCTTCTGAAATACGCTAATTACTCCTTCCCAGGTTACAGGCTCTTCTGTTTCGAGCCAGCAATCGTAGTCGGTACTCATGGCCACGGCTGCATAAGGTATACCTAACTCGTTTGCCAATATGCACTCAGGCGCTGTAGACATATTTATGACATCGGCCCCCCATAGTCTGAACATTTTCGATTCAGCTTTTGTACTAAACCTCGGTCCTTCTATGGTTATAACTGTTCCATGTGTGTGATGCGGAATTTCAAGTTTAATGGCGCAATTATTCAGTAGCTCACGTATTTGAATATTGAATGGATCTGCCATTGGGGTGTGTTTCATTTCCCCTGGTTCGAAAGCCTCGAAGAAAGTGATTTCGCGGTGACGGGTAAAATCGATAAACTGGTCGAGCATGACCAAGTCACCAGGTTTTATATGTGCTTGAAGCGAGCCAACTGCTGTAGTAGCTATCAGATGGGTGCAGCCCGCTTGCTTGAGCGCCCAAAGGTTTGCCCGGTTGTTTACTTGGCTTGGTGGAATGGTATGATGCCTGCCATGTCGTGCAAGCATCACCACCTCATTTTCGCCTATTCGTCCAAACCTGAGGTTCGAAGATGGGTGACCGTATGGTGTTTCTACATTTTTCTCAGAGGCTAGTTGAAAAAAAGTAGAATTTTCGAGTCCACTTCCTCCAATAATGCCTATTTTTTTATTCATAAAATTTGTATTTATAAAGAGTTGCTAAGGTAGCTATTTGTAATTTTAACGTGAAATTTTTATCCTTGTTTATTGTTTGGCAACAGTACGTGATGTAAACTTAACACCATTTCACAATGAAAAATATCGGGCTTATCGGGGGTTTGAGTTGGGAATCGACTCAGGTTTATTACTCAAGAATTAACAAACTGATTAATAGTAAACTTGGGGGAAATCATTCGGCTCGAATATATATGTATTCATTTGATTTTGATGAAATTACGAACCTACAGATTACCGGTGCTCACCACCAGATAACCGACCGGCTAATTCATGAAATAAAGGCACTCGAGCGTGCCGGTGCTGACTTTTTTGCTATCTGCAGCAATACTTTACATCAGGACCTCGGCCATATATTAGCTCAAGTACATATTCCGGCAGTGAGTATTACAACGGCTACTTCGCAGGCCATAGCTAAATCGTCAATTAAAACCATTGGTTTGTTAGGAACAAAATACACCATGATCGGCGATTTTTACCCGAAAGCTTTTGCCGATTCCAACGTTCAGTTGCTGTTGCCACATGAAGAAGATATGAATTTGGTGCACAAAATCATATTCGATGAGCTTACGCATGGAATAATAAATCCCGATTCGAGAAACATCCTGAAGCGAATCATTAAAAAAATGGAAAAACAAGGTGCAGAAGGTGTGGCCTTGGCTTGTACAGAACTCCCGCTTATAATTGAACGCACAGATATAGATATCAGGCTATTCGATACACTCGAAATTCATGGGAGAGCTATAGTAGAAGCAGCACTTGAATAATATTTTTCTACCCATTATAAACAAAAAAGTCCACCTTTTCATTCAGAAACGATGGACATTTTTATTAAAGAGCTATATATTAAAAGTTTAACTGGTGCAAAAGTACATTTTCAACCCGAGCGAGCATGTCGTCCGTAAAATCGAGATGGGTTACGAAGCGAATGGTTTGTGGCCCAAATCTGCTAGCTTTTATACCCATTTCATTCAATTTGCTCAGGAATAACGAGTCGGTTACTTCATCCTTCAGGTAAAAAATCACAATATTGGTTTCAACCGGAAGAACAGATTTTACATATGGAAGTTTCAATAATATGGTTTCCAGTTGTTTTGCACGGGTATGGTCATCGGCAAGCCTGTTCACATTGTTGTCGAGCGCGTATATACATGCAGCAGCCAGAATACCTGCTTGCCTCATGCCACCACCAAACATGCGTCTGAAATGACGAGCTTCGTGTATAAATGCTTTGTTGCCCAGAAGAACTGAGCCGATAGGTGCTCCCAGACCTTTTGACAAACAAATACTTATAGAATCGAAAATAGCACCATGTTGTGCAGGCGACTGTCCGGTAGCCACCAACGCATTGAAAAGTCGTGCCCCATCGGCATGAAATTTTAATTTGTTGTCCTTACATATCTTGCTCATTTTCTCAAGTTCGGCCAAATCGTATATGGCTCCTCCACCCCGGTTTGTAGTATTCTCAACCGAAACCAGCGTGGTGCGCGGGTAATGCACATCTTCCGGATTTATATTGGGCAGTATATCGCTGGCTGCAAAACGGCCGCGGTTATCGAACATGAGCCTTACCGATGCAGCACTGTGGAAAGCAATGCCGCCGCCTTCGTAGTTGTATATGTGAGACTCACGGTGGCAAATGACCTCGTCGCCTGGCTTGGTATGTGCTTTTATGGCCAACTGGTTGGTCATAATGCCTGAAGGTGCAAATAGCCCTGCTTCCATGCCAAACAAGCCTGCCATTTTATTCTCGAGTTCATTTACAGTGGGGTCTTCGCCGTATACATCGTCGCCAACAGGCGCATTGTACATGGCATCCATCATCTGCTTGGACGGACGGGTAACTGTATCACTTCGTAAGTCGATGATATTCATATCAATATGTTATAAATTAAAATTCAAATACATTCACAATCATAAAATGTGAAAATACTGAATAATCTGAAGAAATGATGATTTTGTGGATATTAAAAGGGGTGGAGTTTACTGAAAAAATGAGAAAAAAAAAGACCGGATAAACGAGTGAGATTACTAGGTAATGAGCGATGGAGGTAGTCTAAAAGAGCGATTGACTTGGAGGGAAACGTTTGATCCGGTCTAGGTTTTCAGTATGTCAAATACAATATTTTTATTTCTTGGCTTTTATCGAACATCCAACTGCTTTCGTTTCGCTTGTTGTAATTTCTTGCTGTAAAGATAATGCATTTAATACATCAAATGCAAATTTTTTTTCAACTTTTTTTTCATCTTGTGAATTATCGTCTATGGCACCTATGTATACTACCTGATACTTAGTATTTTCCCTCTTCAAAATAAATACGTGAGGGGTACGTGTTGCACCATATTTTGGGTAAATTTTCTGTCCTTCGTCGAATAAATAAGGAAAAGTGAACCCTTTTTCGTTTGCACGAACTATCATTTTGTCGTAAGAATCCTCTGGCGACACCGATGGGTCATTTGGATTGATAGCAATGACCGGATAACCTTTGGATGCAAATTCCTTGTTCAAGGCTATTATTCGGTCTTCGTAGGCTATAGAATAGGGGCAATGGTTGCAGGTAAATATTACTACAAATCCCTTAGCATCAGGATAATCGGCCATAGAAACCATGTTACCCGATACGTTTTTAAGTCTGAAATCTTCGGCATAATCGCCAACTTTGTAGCCTTGTGCATTTACAGCTCCGGCAAGTACTAGCATGAGTACAAAAATGTTTGAGATGATTTTCATTTGTTTATTTATTGATTTTGGGTTTAACTTCATTTTCAAGCTCTTCGTAAGTAAAATTGCGTTCGTAAAACCACCTGTTTGTATTGGTAAACATCAGTGTTGCCGGCAGTGCTCCACTCCATTCGCGACTTATACTATCTATCCACATATAACTGCGGGGATCATCAAGCAGTATCACTTCCGATTTTATGTTCCTTTCTTTGATGAATGGTTGCAAACGGGTGGTCAGCTGCTTTGGAAAATCGAGGCTTACCAGAAGCACTTTTACAGGCTTATCTGAATATTGCTCGTTGAGTTGCTCAAAATAGGGTAACTCCTCTACGCAAGGGCCACACCAGGTAGCCCAGAAGTTGACCACATATAAGCTATCGCTTTGGGTTGCAAGTCGATATTTGAGTTGTTCATAGTTCATCACCTGCTGGGCTTGACCAACCATGAATATAAGGTGCATTAATATAATGGTATATGCTGTGTTGCGAATCATAGATAATTTTTTACATGTGTAAATATACGGGGCCCTATAATGGTATCAGATTCGATAAATATTTTTTAACTAAGCATTAACATTTATTTTTACCCCATTTACTTCATTAACAATAATATACGATTTTTATTGAGTAGCTTAAATCCTTAAAAATTGTACATTAGCTTTTAATTTTAATAAAGAATATCTAATATTCAGGGGTTTTATTTAATTTAGCGTTGTTTTTGGTAAATAAATTAACAAATATTTTACTATGACCAAGCACAGATGGCTGCTTCTACTGGCCGTGTTTACTATAGTATTTCAGTTACAGGCTCAAAAATATAATTTCCACGAATACTCTCTTGAACAGGGCCTTCCCCAGTCTGAGGTTACGGATATTATCTCAGATTCACGTGGTTTTTTGTGGGTAGGTACCAATGGTGGCGGTCTTTCTCGTTTCAATGGGAAGGAATTTATTACCCTAAATACACAGCATGGACTGGTAAACGATCAGATTTTGAGTTTAGATGAAGATGCTTTGGGGCGTATATTTGCATTCACTTCGCGTGGTTTCAGTATATACGAAGGCCAAAAATTCAAAAATTTCTCACATGATAATGGCTTTACTTCCGGTAACCGATTCTCTTTGTGCAGAAGTACAGAAAATGATTCTATATCGCTAATATTGAGCTATATATCATCAAATGAAGTACTGGCATATATACTGAACGACAACACGATTTCACCTTTCGACTATAAAAAATTCTTGCCCGAAAACTGCTTGCCGCGCACTGTACGTATGCTCGATGGCACCTATTATCTGGCTACCAGCTGCGGTCTGTACACTTTTTCGGGTGAAAAACTTGTAAAATCGTCATTGGGCCATGAAACCGGATATAGCTTTCTTTTGCCAATTGGTCGTGTAGATGAAGCTTTATATTTTCTGGTGCAGGATCCTATCACAAATAACTACCAAGTGGGGTATGTTGAAAAAGGTAAATTTGCACTATTAAATCACTTGCCTAAAGATATCCGTATATTTAGCGAATACAGAATAGATGCTCAAAAAAATATTTGGATAGTAAATTCAAAAGGGGTTTTGCGATTCAATAAAACTAGTTTTACCCAATTTACGCAAGACAATGGACTTTCGCTCGATTTGGTGAGCGCAATTGAAAAGGACCACGAAGACAATATGTGGGTGGGCACCAGAGGAAGAGGGCTGATGCGCTTTGGTGACGAACGTTTCATCAATTTCAACAAACAGAACGGCCTGTCAGCTGATTTGGTTCGAAGTATATATCAGGACGAAATCGGAAACCTATGGTTTGGTTGTCTGGGCGGGGGGCTTACCAAATATGATGGTAAAAAATTTACCCATTTTTTCAACGATTCCAAAGATCAATATTACTTGGCAGGAAATTTTGTAACGCTCGCCAATGGTACATTTTATTATTGCTCAAATTTGGGTGTATATTATTATAATGGTGCAAGTTTCCAAAAAGTGAATGCCAAGCTTGGTATTCCTGATATAAATACCCTCCTGCACATTTCCAAATTCAAAGATACTCTGCTTGTATCATACTACAATGTTGGTCTTTTCATCAAAAATAAGAAAACTTCCAGGTGGTTTACTATGGAAGAAGACAAGATTATTTCGAACCGCATAAACTCTGTTGACACTGACTCAAAAGGTAGAATCTGGATTTGCACCGATTTAGGCATAACTTGTATTGTCAATGATACAATAATAAATTACGACGAAAAAAATGGCATGCTAGGCAAAAATATCATGCAAATGAGCGAAGACAGTTATGGTACTATCTGGTTTGCCAGTTTTGGTGGTGGACTGCTTAGGTTCGAAAACAATCGTTTCTCAACCCTACACGCCGGCAATGGTCTTACATCCAACAGTGTATACTCTGTTATAGCCGACAGTTCCAACAACATATGGGCAGGTAGCCAATCTGGTATAGAGCGTATAGTACTCAACGATGAAGGCAATATTGAAACCATTCGATTTTATGGCAAAGCTGAGGGCTTCATAGGTGGCGAGACCAATGGTCAGGCTGTAAGTATAGACCACCAAGGACGTATATGGTTTGGAACCATCAATGGCGCTACTTGCTACGACCTTCGTTTTGATAAAGCATTATCAAATAAGCCCATAGCATTTATTCGTGATATAAAACTATACATGAAAACCATAGATTGGAACAAAGAACCAGTAGCAAACTGGCACGATGGTACAAGTACTTTTTTTAGTTTGCCAACCAATCTGCGTCTACCCAATTTTGTAAATAATATATCATTTGAGTATGAGTCAGCTAGTTTTTCGTACCCAGATGGTATAAGGTACTCATGGTTTTTAGAAGGTTTCGATGAAAATTGGTCGCCAATGGCACCTCACAACTCGGCCACCTATACCAACCTACCTGCCGGACACTATGTATTTAAATTAAAAGTCTGCAACGAATGGGGAACCTGTAGCGAGAACATAGTCAGCTACGAATTTTCTATTCTTAGTCCATTTTATACACGTTGGTGGTTTTTTGTATTACTTGCCGCTATACTATTAGTTCTAGGTTATATATTTTTCAGAATGCGTATTAGCCACATAAAAGGACGCAAAGAAGAGCTTGAGCGCCTTGTTGTGCACAAAACAGTTGAAGTACACGAACAAAACATTGCCATTCTGGCACAAAATAAAGTACTTGAAAAACAAAAATCGGAAATAGCCAACCAAGCTGAAGTTCTGAAAGATGCTTACTCAAATCTGGCACTGCTTTCCGAAATTGGAAAAGACATAACCAACAGTCTGAATGTGCGCACTATAGCCGAGAAAGTGTATGAAAACGTAAATACACTTATGGATGCTTCCATTTTTGGAATCGGATTGTACGACCCCGATACCGAATCTTTAGTCTTTAGTGGTATTAAAGAATTCAGACAAGAGTTGCAAACCATTTCAGTATCCACCAAAGAAGAAAACCGACTAGCAATCATTTGTTTCAACCGCCAAGAAGAAATTTTCATTGGCAATTTTCAAGAGGAATATCTGAAATACATAAAAGATCCGATTCTAACCATAAAAGGATCCAATTCTATTTCTATCATATACCAGCCACTATCGCTTGGTGAAAAACGCCTGGGGGTGCTCACTGTGCAAACCAATAGCCCCAACGCTTACAACCAGTACCATCTCAATATTACCCGCAATATTTCTATTTACACTGCCATAGCCCTCGAAAATGCAAAGGCGTACCATGAGCTTTCTATTAAATCGAAACATCTGGAAGATGCAAATTCCAATATCGTGCAGAACCAACTAAAGATTGAGCTGCAAAACAAAGAATTGATGGCTCTCAACGAAGAAAAAAGCAAGCTGATTGGAATTGTTGCACACGACTTACGTAACCCCATTACAGCATCCCTTACCAGTATTGACATTATCAAAATCGCAGAACCATATCTTTCGAAAGTAGCAGCCAACAGTCTGAAATCGATACACGAAGCTTTGTGGCGTATGCACCAGATGATAGAGAAAATTCTGGATATAAAGGCAATAGAACAAAAATCGCTGAACCTACATACCGAATGTGTTAATCTGTTGCCCATTTTGCAAGAAATAAAAAATAATTTTCAGCGTGTAGCCCAAAACAAAAACATTGATCTTATACTTCAAGTAGCCGAAAAAGATGCAGCTGTATATGTGGATAAAAATTACACCATTCAGATTTTTGAGAACCTGATTTCGAATGCAATTAAATTTTCGCCACATAATAGAAATGTCTATATTCGTTATCTGAAACAAGGAAGCTCATTGAGAACCGAAGTTGAAGATGAAGGACCAGGATTTACGGAAGAAGAAATAGGAAAACTTTTTAAGATATTTCAGCAATTTAGTGCCCAACCAACTGCCGATGAAAAATCGACAGGTATAGGTCTCTCTATTGTTAAAAAGTATGTAGATGCAATGGACGGAAAGGTATGGTGCGAAAGCGCTTACGGAAAGGGGTCAAAATTTATTGTCGAATTTGAAATAGCTGAAGCATTTAGCGATGAATTATCAGAAATTGGGAACTGAAACAAGATATAGTTATTATCTCATCTTAAAATCTGCCTTTAGCCCATATCAGCCTAAGAATCTGATGGAAGCCAAAGAACTATTTAATATTGATGAAAATGAAATTAACTATTTCACAAGCATATATTCAAAACTCTCGGCCGATGATCAAGTTCTTTCAAACAAAGAAATATTTCAGAAAGCAATGGCCGATCAAAGTGGCTATCTCGTTATATGGGTAGAGCGTTTTATATATAGTTTGATAAAAACAGCTCAACTTCAGTTATTTGACTTTAAAAAAAATGAAATTAATATTCAGGCGCTAGACACCTTTTTCAAAAGTCTTCCGCAGCTGCAGCAACCTGTTGCAGCACTCTGCGCATATACCATTGCCCAAGACAAATACTACCACAGCAGGTACAACGAGGCAATACAACTGCTCAATTTTGCTGAACATGTGCTTGATACCGCCGAAACAGTAGTTCAATTTATAACCCTGCTCAATTACAAAGCCAATACCTACCGCATGATTGCACAGTATCAGAAATCTGTTCAATATCACGAATGGGCTTTGGCTGAAGCTGCAAATCTGGCTGGTATTTCACCAAACTTGCTTGCAAACGTGCTTGAGTCATTTGCCACCACCAAACGGTACTTAGGTCAATATTCTGAAGCATTTGAAATGGTAGAAAGAGCTTATGCTTTGCGTATTTTGCAGCAAGGTGAAAACCATCCAGACTTAGCCAATGCACTTTCTGTAAGACTCAATATAAATATTTTCAGAGGTGAATTCAATCTGATGCGCAGCGATGCACATATGATAGTGGAATTGCTCGATAATTTGCCATATAACTATCATACTGCAATCAACTTCATCGAGTCATCTATGGCATTTATGTATGCCTTCGAGCATGATAATGGCCTGTTGTATCTGGACAAAGCCATGCAAATACTAAACAACTTATTTTCAACCTACCAATATGATGTGGCTTACCTTCTGCACAACAAGGCATTACTATCTATGAAGCTTACAAATTATGGCAAAGCCCTCACTTACGAAAAAGAATCGCTTAAACATTTCTTGCTCATATTGCCCGAAATACATCCTGAGATTTCTACCGTATACAATACATTGGGCTTATTGTATGGTTTTTCGGGAAACCGGAATGAAGCCATAGATTACCTGAGTAAATCTGTAAACATACACAAACAACTATTCGATGAAAAACATCCTGACTTTGCGTATTTGTTCAACAATCTTGCTGCAGTTTATACTAGTTTCTCAGAGTTTGAGCAAGCACTCAATTATTATATAAAAGCTTCGGAAATATATGAAGTGAACGGACTTTCCGACCATCCACACCTGAGCTCTTATTACACCAATCTGGCCCATTTGTATCAGGAAAAAGGAAATTATGAAAACTCTCTGGACTATCTGCTCCGTGCCAAACGAATCATTGAAGAACGTCTGGGGCACGAGCATCCGGATATGGGATATGTGCACAATAATCTAAGCATTATTTACAATGAACTTGGAAAATCGGCCCTTTCGCTCAAGCACTTGCGCAAATCTGTAGAGCTAAACGAAAAGGTATATGGAAAAAACCATCAGAACGTGGCGCAATCATACAACAACCTTGCGCTGACTTACCAAGAGATGGAAAGATTTGACGAAGCATTGACATACAGCTTAAAGTCGCTCAATATCTTCAGGGATTTGCTAGGTGAAGAGTGCCATGAGGTAGCAAATGCCTACAACACCATATCATTCATATACAGGCGTATGAAAGAATATGAAACCAGCCTCATTTATGCTAAAAGAGCGTTGGAACTTCAAAAGAAAATTTCGGGCAACCAACCCACAGCCGAGCTTTCAATATATTACAACAATGCTGCCGATGCTTACCTTCTGGTTGAAGAACTTGACAAGTCTATGGAAAACTCGCTCGAAGCACTAGATATTCTCAAAAAGCTCGAAAAACTAGGCAAATCTATTAACTTCATTTTTTTGGGAAGTATACACAACAGCCTAGCTGTGAATTATGTAAACCGAAACGATTTGAAAAGTGCACTCAAGCACCTTCATCTGGCCGAAAAAGCGTTCGAACATAAAAACGACACCAATGCCCCACTCCTCATCACTATATATGAAGGACTTACAAATCTATACTCTAATCCACAAATAAAAAACCTGAATAAAGCAATACAATATGCAAAAAAACTGCTCCAGATACGGCGCAAATATTTTGCGAATAATAGCAAAGAGCTAAACGATGCCATGGATAAACTTGCAGATTTGTATTATCAGGATGGAAAATACAGACTTGCTGCAGGTCTTTTACTAAAAACCATAAAATACAAAAAAGCTGAAATTTACCCAGAAGTCAAATACACCTATAGCCTTATAGGGCGCTGTTTTTTTAGACTTGGGGAATATATGAAAGCCTCAGAATATTTTTTCGAATCGTACGATAGGTTTATAGATCTCGATGAAGATACAGAAGATTATTACTACTCATTTACTGAAGTATGTCTCGAACTTTCAGAATCTTACCTCAAGTTGGGCCGCTATAGCGATGCCCTAACCGCAATAAGACCTATGGCTGTGACACGTTTGAAAGAGTTTCGCGCTTACCCTGCTGAAATTGTGTATGAATACGTTGGAAATATGATGGCCGATACCGGACAACACAACCAAGCAATTGAATACTTCCTGAAAGCACTGGACGAACTTGCGCTCAAAGATGAACAACCAGAGAGTCTCGGTAAAATTTATTATAAGCTTTCACACTCATATGATGCCATGGGCAACCTGAGCAAGGCACTCGAATATGCTAATTTCGCTGCAGAAGTTATTACCCAGAAAACCAAAAACTATTCCGACATCATTCATCAGATATTACTGTGGCACAAATTGGTACATTTACCTAATCGTTGGATAAGCTAATATTGTACGTTGTCTTTTTATTTGGGTGTTTAAAACTATATATCAGAAAACTGTGTATTATAATCACAAATTGATTATTTTTGTACCGTTCAACTTTGATAAAACATGCCCAATAGAGAAAAAGAATATTTTGATGAATTTGACGAGGTGATGGGCAACATTCGCCGTTTCGAAGAAATGCAGGAAATGAAAAAATCCAGTTTTTTCGATATTGCTGAAATTGAAGCTATTATAGATTATTACCTCGAAAGCATGGATTTGGATAATGCCAAATTGGCCCTCAAATACGCCAATAAACTTTATCCGGAATCTGCATCTATATATTCACGCAGAGCACTTTGGGCACTCAGGCAATCAAAATTTAACGATGCCATAAAAGCAGCTGCTCACTCTCTTATACTTGATCCGTTCAACTACGAAGCGCATCTTTACAAAGGACTTGCGTACTTGAACCTAAAAAATGAATCTAAAGCAAAAAAAGAATTTCAACTTGCTATAGATAAATGCAACGATGATGAGAAAGAGTACGTTTATTCGCAGATTGGCTACAATTATGTGAATTTGAATCATTTTGACCAAGCTGTTGATTTTCTTGAAAAAGCTATAGAGCTTAACCGAATAAATGATGTAGCTGTGTTCGATTTGGCTTATGCTTATCACCATCTCGAAAACTACCCCAAATCAATTACATTCTACAATCATTATCTTGATTTAAATCCGTTTTCTGAAAACGGGTGGTATAACCTTGGTAACGTGTACAATTCAGTAGAAAATAATGCTTTAGCAATAGAAGCCTACGAATTTGCTCTCGCAATAAACCCAGATTATGATGCGGCTCTTTACAACTTAGGAAATGTGTACTCCGCTGAAGGCATGGTAGACGAAGCTTTGGATGCATATGAAAACTACCTTAAGTTTGAAGAAAAGCACCCATATGCATTGTGCTATATAGCAGAATGTTACGAAAAAAAGGGAAACTTTGACAAAGCAATCGAGTTCTATAAACTTAGTATCGAAGAGAAAAATGATGTTGCTGCACCTTTCATGGGGCTGGCAAGCACATATATCTCACTCGATAATTGGAATAAAGCACACTCTGCAATCCTTACTGCTATTGAGTTAGAGCCTAAAAATGCTGAGTTTCATGCCAGCTTGGGCACTATTCTTTACCATCTGGGCGAATCGGAACAAGCAATAGACTCTTATTCTTATGCTTTGGAATTAGACACTCAAAATGCCGACATCTGGCTAAATCTTAGTGAGATATATTATCTTGAAGTTAAATTAGACGAATCGATTCAAACTTTGGTCGACTCCAATGCGTATCTTCTTCCAAATGCTGGAATTTTCTTTCGCCTCACTGCTTACTACCTCCAAACCAATGCCCTGGACAAAGCTCTCAATTCACTTAAAACCGGACTTGAACTTGATATCACCAGTCTCAGCGAATTATTCGAATTTATGCCCGAAGCAAGGGATATAGATGAGATACAGAATGTAACACGTAGCTTTTTAAACTAATTCATTCGCCTTTTCAAACTGCTTATTCATACATGCAATATTACGGTCTTCTTGGCAAAACGTTAAAACATAGCTTTTCGCAGGCATATTTCACCCAAAAATTTGAACATGAAAACATACATGCTTCATATGTGAATATCGAATTGCCCGAAATACAGCTGATGCGCTCGTATATTGCAGAAAATCATATTCAAGGATTCAATGTAACCATTCCATACAAGCAGTCCATCATACCTTACCTAGATTATTGCCACAGCAACATCGTGCAAATAGGTGCTGTAAATGCAGTGAAAGCTGTTCACAATTCCAACAAGCTACTTCTCATTGGCTACAATACCGATGTAGCCGGATTCCGGGATACACTTACGCCACATTTGCAAAAACAACATACTCAGGCGCTCATTTTTGGCAATGGCGGCGCATCGTTGGCAGTAGCCTATGTTCTTAAAAATCTGGGTATTGCCTATACTTTTGTAAATCGTACCATCAAAGCCGATTGCCTGACTTATGAAGAAGTAAACGAAGAACATATATTTTCTCATAAACTACTAATAAATACAACCCCAGTAGGGCAATACCCCAAACCCGACGAATGCGTACCTATACCCTATCAGTCCATAGGTTCTGAGCATCTGGTATATGATTTAGTGTACAATCCGAGTCCTACTTTATTTTTGCAAAAAGCACATAATCAGGGTGCTACTGTTGAAGATGGGTTAGCCATGTTACACAGACAAGCAGAGGTTGCTTGGCAGATTTTTTCGGGGGATGCTGATTTAAATTTCTGATCTTAATCAAAGAAATTCTTATTCCGGTTTTGTTTCTTTTCTGAAGTATACTTCTTGGATTCCAATCTTTTGAGCTTCACCGACAAGGGGACCCGTGTTGGTTTCCGTCTAATTTCGGGTTTCAGAGCCTGAGATAGTAATTTGTAGAATTTCTCAATACAAGTAAGCTTGTTATCCAACTGGCTGCGCGACTCTTGCGAACTGATAATCAGAATACCTTCCGACGAAATTTTATTTTGCAATCGGATCAATATTAGCTCTTTCTCATCATTGGTAAGTAGTTCAGACTTTTGTACATCAAATCTTAGTTCAACCTTGCTTTCAGTTTTGTTTACGTTTTGACCACCCGGACCACTGCTTCTGCTGGTCTGGAATTGCATCTCAGGTTCAAAATTTCTGCCATCGTAAAACATCTCAAATAGATATAAAGGTGTTGAATGTAAAAAAGTATCAAAATTGCTGCAAATGTACTCCTTTTCTTCAAAAATATGTACTTTCGCCCTATGCAAAGCCAATTGAAACAGATTTACGCAAAAACTACCGAATACTTCGAGGCTCACATGCCGGTAGCCGAAACTGAACTGATTTATCAATCGCCTTATCAGCTTATCGTAGCAGTGATACTATCGGCACAATGCACCGATAAACGAGTAAATATGCTTACGCCTTTGTTCTTTAAGCGCTTTCCGGATACCAAAGCTCTGGCTGAAGCAGAACAGGGCGAAGTGTTTGAGTATATACGTTCGTGCAGTTACCCCAATGCAAAGGCAAAGCACCTGATAGGCATGGCACAAATGCTGATGCACGATTTTAACGGAGAAATGCCACAAGATATTGATTCACTGCAGAAATTGCCCGGCGTTGGTCGCAAAACTGCCAATGTGTTGCTTTCTGTACTTTTCAATAAACCTGCCATGGCGGTTGATACTCATGTTTTCAGAGTAGCTGCCCGAATTGGACTCACAGTAAATGCTAAAAACCCATTGCAAGCTGAACAACAACTCATCACTCATTTCCCACCGGAAATCATCCCGAAGGCTCACCACTGGCTTATATTGCACGGCAGGTATGTATGTACTGCCAGAAGCCCTAAATGCAAGGAATGTGGTATTGCTTCGTTTTGTAATGCTTACACAACAGGAAAGTTTTGAAGGAATGTCTTTTTTTAGAAATTAATAATTTGGCTTAATTTTACAATAAAAAAATACGAATGCGCATTATCAATCCGCTATATGATCATGCTTTCAAATACCTGATGGATAATGAACATCTGGTCAAAAAAGTATTGGAAGTAATATTGGAAAAGGAAGTTTTGTCGGTGGAAAGCATTCCCACCAAGCAAACACTTCTTGATAAACGCACAGAAATACCGCATCCGCGCTTCTACTTCAAGGCCATCATACGCAGCCCAGAAACAGGCGAGCAGGTGGTACTTATTGAAATTCAGAAATCCAAAACTCCTGACCCTTTCATACGTTTCAGAAGGTCTTTGCGCGAAAATTATATTCTTACCGAAAGCTTTATAGATGAGCAGGGACGAGAAGTCCAAAAACCTCTACCCATTATTACTATTCATATACTTGGGTACAACATTCCGGAATTCGACTCACCGGGTATTCTGGTCCACAATACGGTCATAGATGCCACCACCAAGCAAACCATTCCGCACAAAAAAGAATTTGTGCAATTTATTACTGACCCCTGCTATATTCTTCAGATTCAGAGATTAAAGCCTGATAGGAAAACCAAGTTGGAAAAATTTCTTTCTTTCTTCGACCAAAATCTCCGCACCGACGATGATTTTATTCTTGAAATAGAAGAGCAAGATGTGGAACCGGAATTCAGCGATATAGCCCGCCATTTAAATCTTGCTTCGCAAGATGAAAACATGATAGAGAAACTTTGGGCTGAAAAAGATCTCAAAAATGCGTTTGATAAGCGCAAAAAAAATATTTGAATGAGGCACTCAGGCTAAAAAACAAAGCCTTGCAGAGAGAATCTGAGGCTCGAGAAAAAATTACAAAGCTAGCCAAAATACTGAAGAGCATGCACAAACTTACTAAACAAATAGCTTTGAAAACAGGACTTTCTGAAACGGAAATTAGTGCATTATAGCAATAACTTCATTCTCCAAGCTAATTTTTTAAAACTAATGTTCCTTCTCAATCATTTCAGCACTATTTTATATTGAGAGTGCATATTTACGAGCTTCAAATGCTTTGTTTTCTGCCGTTAAATAATGTTAAGCATCAAATTTGCCCATTCATTAAAACTATTTTTACAAGATTTTTAATATTTAGGATGAAAATAAATCAATCGAATTCAAATCTGAAGACTTCTGCCCAGCAACTGGGACAAATGCCCATTAAACCACTCATTTGGAAACTTTCGGTCCCTGCCATAGTGGGCATGATGGTAATGGCGCTTTATAACATTGTAGATACCATATTTGTAGGACAAGGCGTAGGCCCGCTTGCCATAGGTGGCTTGGCTGTAGTTATGCCTATACATATGATCATCAACAGCATAGCTCAAACTTTAGGCATGGGTGGTGCCAGTATCATATCACGAAGCTTGGGTGCATCTAATATGAAAACTGCAAACCGTACCTTGGGAAACCTCATTATGCTTGTTATAGTGCTGGGGATTGTGCTTACTCCTCTGTCATACTTGTTTATGGACGAGTTGTTGTTTGCTTTTGGTGCTACTGGGAAAATATTCGAATATGCACGCGATTATTTTTCTGTGTTGCTTTGGAGTGCTCCGGTGCTAAGTATGGCAATGGTTCTCAACAGCATTATCCGGGCCGAGGGGAATGCCAAAGTAGCAATGATGTCGATGATTGTGAGTGCTATTGTGAACGTAATACTAAATCCGATCTTTATTTTCGGATTTGGCTGGGGTATAAAAGGCTCAGCTTGGGCTACGGTTATAAGTATTTGGTTTACTCTTATTTATGTTCTGGTTTATTTCCTACGCGGAAAATCTAGCCTCACTGTACATTTATCAGATATGATACCAGATTGGAAAATCATAAAAGAAGCCATTGGCATAGGTGCATCTTCATTTATGCGCATGGCCAGTGGTGCAGTTACTGTGGCTATAGTCAACCACTTCCTGATGACACATGGCGGTGAGATTGCCATTTCTGCTTATGGTGTTGTAAACCGGGTTATGATGGTGGCATTTATGCCGCTACTAGGTCTTAGCCAAGGCTTTACACCGGTTGCAGGGTTTAGCCTGGGGGCACGCAATTTCGGGCGAATGCGCGAATCCATCAAAGCTTCTATGCTTTTTTCCACATACATGGCTCTAGGCAGCTTTGTTCTCATTTTTGCTTTTGCCCCACAAATTGCCCTTGCATTTAGTTCCGATGGCGATTTACTCAATCAGGCTACATACGCCATGCGCATCATTGCATTTAGTTTCCCTATTTTGGGTATTCAAGTCATTGGCGCCAGTTTCTTTCAGGCTATGGGAAAAATATGGCCATCGCTGTTTTTATCCCTATTGCGTCAGGTTATTATTCTCATTCCGCTTTTGCTTATTCTGCCCAATTTTATTGGTCTCGATGGTATTTGGATTGCGTTCCCCCTCGCCGACTTTCTTTCGGTGGGCATCACTTGGTATATGATGTCGCACGCTTTGTCAAAATACCCGCATGCCGATGAACCAAAAGAACAGGAATCTCCGGATAAAGAACTTCAAACTGCTGCAAAACTATAATATTACTTAAAATAGTATAAGCTCAAATAAATGGCTGAAATAGTTTTAAGTAAGAAAATATATGTTTACATTATATTGGCCTTAATTTTAATTTTACAACTTATAAACTACACACAATGAAACGATTAAGTTATTTTGTTGTATTCATCTTATTGGGTATAACGGTTCAGGCTCAAAGCCCGGAATTTACGAAGAACCTGAAAGCTACCGTTTATACCAGTTTCTTTTTGGATGCTAAGGCTAAGCTCAATATTTTGTTGCAGGAAAACTCTACCCAAATAATCTCCCAAAACGAAAATGCTACCTATGTAAATGTAAAATTTAATACTACCGAACAAGGGTTTCAGAAATTGCAGTCAGATATCAGTATCTTGGGTTTTGTAAGTGCCAAAGACATAAGCACCAGCAACTTGGGCGACGAATTGAAAGAGCGTAAACTTCGTTTGGAATACCTCGAAAAGAGAATGAATGAGTATAAAAATGAGCTCAAGATTATGAGCGAAAAAGACGATAAGTATTATTCTTTTTGGGATGAAATTCGCTCACTCGAAAATCAGATTTATGAGGAAAACCTGCGCATAGCATCATACGGGGTTAGCAACTTGTACCATGTAGAAATCGAGATTTTCGACGAGACGGTTGATCTCACTTCCA
Organism: Bacteroidota bacterium; assembly: GCA_020048155.1. Taxonomy (GTDB): domain Bacteria; phylum Bacteroidota; class Bacteroidia; order Bacteroidales; family DYOH01; genus JAIFMY01. The sequence continues at coordinate 22,133 of JAIFMY010000020.1, read as the reverse complement.
GCGAAATTAGTTGGGTAAATATGCCAGGCGTTTCAGCTGACCTCATGATTACTGAAAACCCCCTGAATGGTACTTCTGCTGAGCAATATATGGGTTATCATATTAAATACTTATTTACTCGAGGTAAAAGTTTTGCTACAATAGGTGCATTCAAGAAATTTTCGACCGAAGCTACAGACAGTAGTACTTTCAACGAGATGTTCAACCTTGGGTTCGGGCAAGATTTTTATTCTCGTTATTTTGGCCGTGGCAAAAATAAATTCCTGAACCTATACACCGGATATACAGTTGGTGGCATTTTCGCTACATCAGACTATCGAAAAGCGAGTTTTTTTTACCTCGAGCCCCATTTTGGATTGGAACTGTTTAAAAATAAATACATACTGATCGATAATAAAGTTGGTTATTTTGTACCAACCCGCTACAACAGAAATTTACGTGGCATACATTACAATATTTCATTCAATTTTGTATTTTAGAACCTTCAAAATTAAATACCTAACAACGTGTACCGCATAGAAAGTAAGATTGACACCCAATCCACTGATTTTTTAGCAAACAAAGAGGCATACAAAAAACTTGTGGTCGATTTGAAAACCAAGCTTCGAAAGGTAAGGCAAGGTGGTTCAGCTCAAACTGTAGCCAAACACATACAGCGTGGCAAATTGCTTGCCCATGATCGCATCGATTTGCTTATTGACCCCAATACCCCATTTTTGGAATTATCTGCTCTGGCTGCTTTTGGGAAATATGGCGACTCGTTTCCAAGTGCGGGCATAGTCACCGGCATTGGTATCATACACGGACGAGAGGTGATGATAGTGGCCAACGATGCTACCGTGAAAGGCGGTACTTATACGCAAGAAACCATCAAGAAGCATGTACGTGCCCAACAAATAGCCCTAGAAAATCATCTCCCCTGCATCTACCTGGTAGACAGCGGTGGTGCTTTTCTGCCTGAGCAAGCCAATGTATTTCCGGACAGATTCGACTTTGGTCGCTTTTTCTACAATCAGGCTCGCCTGAGTGCCGAAGGTATTCCGCAGATAGCCATTGTGATGGGCTCTTGCACAGCAGGTGGCGCATACGTGCCTGCCATGTGCGACGAAACCATCATTGTGCGCAACCAGGGAACCATTTTTATTGGTGGTCCACCTTTGGTGAAAGCGGCTACCGGCGAGGAAGTATCTGCCGAAGAATTGGGTGGTGCCGTGGTGCATACTGCTATAAGCGGTGTAGCTGACCATCTGGCCGAAAACGATGCTCACGCCATACAGATTTGTCGCAATATTTTTGAGTCTATGCCCGTGCCCAATAGGCAAGCATTGGAATTATCACAAATAGAAGAACCATATTACGATCCCGAAGAGTTGTACGGACTTGCCCCTGTAGATCTAAAAAAACCTATAGATGCGCATGAAATCATAGCCCGCATGGTAGATGGCAGTCGTTTTCATGAGTTCAAAGCTTCGTATGGCCCAACTATAGTTACAGGTTTTGCCCGCATCATGGGCTTTCCTGTAGGTATTCTGGCCAACAACGGGGTGCTTTTTTCTGAATCGGCACTCAAAGGTGCCCACTTCATTGAACTTTGCACAAGTAGAAAAATCCCCATCGTTTTCCTGCAAAATATCACAGGATTTATAGTGGGCAAACAATATGAACATGGCGGAATAGCCCGCGACGGTGCCAAACTGGTGCATGCAGTAGCCAATGCCAATGTACCCAAATTTACCGTAGTTTTCGGTGGCTCGTTTGGTGCAGGAAACTACGCCATGGCCGGACGTGCTTACGATCCGCGGTTCCTGTTCATGTGGCCGGCTTCTAAAATATCGGTAATGGGTGGTGAGCAAGCCGCAGATGTGCTAGTGACTGTAAAAAAAGAACAATTACAAGCTTCGGGCAAAAACCTGAGCGAAAAAGACGAATCGGAATTGAGAAACGAAATTCTGAAAAAGTACGAAACGGAAGGCTCTGCCTACTATAGCACATCGCGCCTCTGGGACGATGGCATCATAGACCCGGTAGATACCCGACGCATATTGGCGCTGGGCATAGCTGCCTCGCTCAATTGTCCTTTCCCCGATCAGAAAAATGGTGTTTTCAGAATGTAACCTATTGAATATCATGAATACATATACTACACTTGAAATAGAAATTTCACAACATTCGGGCACCATCTGGCTCAATCGCCCTGCCATACACAATGCCTTCAATGAGGTAATGATTTCGGAAGTAACCAAAGCCTTCAAGCAACTTGCTGAAGATGATGAAGTAAGGGTGATTTTGCTGCGTGGTCGTGGCAAATCTTTCTGTGCCGGTGCCGACCTCAATTGGATGCGCGATGTGGCCAAATATGGCTACGAGCAGAACTACAGCGAGAGCCTGGCACTTTCTCTTTGCTTTTATACCATATATACATGCCCCAAACCTACCATAGCTGTAGTCCACGGGGTGGCCATAGGGGGCGCCAACGGATTGCTGGCTGCCTGCGATTTTGCTTTTGCCGATGAAACTACCGTTTTCTCGCTCAGTGAAGTGAAGATAGGCATTGTTCCGGCTTGCATATCGCCTTATGTGACCAAACGGGTAGGCGAATATGGCTCGCGCGAGCTGATGCTCACCGGAAAACGATTCGACGGAAACTATGCACACCATATGCGCCTGGTAAACAAATCTTTGCCTGCTGCGGAACTGGAAGCTGCACTGGCAGAAACCATAGCTTTGCTTATGACCAGTGGCCCAAAAGCCATGAGCCATTGCAAAAATCTGATTTATGATATTTCAAACAAACTTTCTCTCAATGAGGCCATTGACTATACCGCCAAGATGATAGCCGATATCAGGGCTTCGGAAGAAGGCCAGGAAGGAATGGCTGCTTTCCTTGAAAAAAGAAAACCAAACTGGACACATTAAGCCCACCATTTTATGAAGCAATTCAAAAAAATACTCATTGCCAATCGTGGTGAAATAGCCCTGCGCATCATTCGCACAGCCCGCAAAATGGCCATCAAAACCGTAGCCATATACTCCGAGGCCGATGCCGACTCGCTACACGTGAGCATGGCCGACGAATCTTTTTCACTTGGAAATGGCGAATTGACGGATACTTATCTGAATATAAGCAAAATAGTGCATATAGCCCGGAAAGCGGATGTACAAGCCATTCACCCCGGATATGGTTTCCTTTCTGAGCGAAGGGAATTTGCTCAAGCTGTCATCGATGCCGGAATGGTTTTTATTGGTCCATCGCCTGCTGCTATTCAGCAAATGGGTAACAAAATAGAAGCACGTACTTTAGCCAAAAGTCTAGGCATTCCTTTGGTTGAAGGGTTATCTGGCTCCATCGCTGAAATACTGGAAAATGCTGAAAAACTTAAATATCCGGTGCTGGTAAAAGCTGCTGCGGGTGGTGGAGGTAAGGGCATGCGCATAGTCCGCGAGGCAAGCGAATTGCCTGAGGCGCTGCAAGCTGCTGCACGTGAGGCCAAAGCCTATTTTGGTAGCGAAGATGTTTATGTCGAAAAATTCATTGAAACCCCACGTCATATTGAAATACAACTACTTGCCGATAATTTCGGGAATAGTGTATACCTGTTTGAGCGGGAATGTACCATACAACGTCGTTACCAGAAAATCATAGAAGAAGCTCCATCACCAACCCTAACACCTGCCTTACGCAAGCAAATGGGCAATGCTGCCATTCAGATAGCACATGAGATACACTATGCAAACGCCGGAACCATCGAATTTTTGGTAGACGAAAATCTGAATTTCTATTTTTTGGAAATGAATACCCGAATACAGGTAGAACATCCAGTAACAGAACTTACTACAGGGGTAGATATAGTGCGTGAACAAATACTCATAGCCGCCGGCAACAGACTTACACTCTCGCAGGAAGAATTACAACAAAAAGGCCACGCCATTGAATGCCGAATTTACGCCGAAGATCCTGCAGCCAATTTTATGCCATCCCCCGGCAAAATGACGCATTATTCTGAACCAAGCGATGATTTTATTCGTCTGGATAGCGCATTGAACAAAGCTACAGAGATTAAGAGCTTTTTCGATCCCATGATAGCCAAGCTTATAGTGAGTGGTGCAGACCGCGAACAGGCTATTCACCGAATGGGGGCGGCTCTTAGGCAATACCATATTCACGGCATAAAAACCAACATCCCGTACCTGAAGGTACTCATTGATAATCAGTACTATAAATCGAACCAAATAAGCACCAAGTTTTGCGATACGCATACTGCAGATTTGGTGAAACAAATTAAAACTGCCGATGAGCTGGTTCCTGCTTTCGTGCCTCTCATTGCATATATGCTATTCACCTTAAACAAGAAAAATTCTGATAATAATTTATTGATATGGAACCAAATTGGTTTTTGGCGACAGATTATGCTCATGAAATTCAAATTGTTCGGGAATGAATACGAAGTTTTTATTCAAAAAAATCTACCCGCATTTATTGAATTGGAAATTGAAAAGCACTTATATACCATACATTTGAATGTATTGAATGGTGCAAAGGTAGAATTTACAATTGATGAAAAGTACTATTCAACCATAGTGTCTGAAGACTCTAAAGGAAATATATATGTGAGCTATAAAGACTCGATTGTAAATCTCCACCGGACCGATCGCCTTTACGACGACTGGACAGTGAATGACCTTACCGGTGAAGGAAATGAAAATATTTCGCGTATAAGTTCACCTATGCCAGGTAAAGTGGTGAAAATAAATGTAAACGCAGGCGATAGTGTAAAAAAAGGCGCACCACTGATAGTGGTAGAAGCCATGAAAATGGAAAACGTAATACTGGCACCTGCTGATATTCTGGTGAAAAGCATCAATGTAAGTATAGACGAGCGTGTAGATGTTACCAAGAATTTATTTGATTTTGAAAAAATAATTGAATCATAGGTCAAGAGTGTAAAAACACTGGGCTCAACAAACTTTTTTAACCTGATTTACTATGACTAAAAAAACTGTTAGAATTGGCAATGCCGGCGGATTTTGGGGCGACGACCTGAATGCCTTGAAAAGACAACTTACCGGGGGGCCTCTCGATTATATAACGGCTGATTACCTGGCCGAAATCACCATGAGCATTTTGCGCAAGCAACAACTGGCGCAACCTGAACTTGGTTATGTTTCCGATTTCATAGACCAGATGGTGGATGTGGCTGATATATTGGCTACCAGCAAGGTAAGGCTCATAGTAAATGCAGGGGGAATAAATCCGGTGGGATGTGCCCGCATGCTTTTGCAAAAACTTGAAGGAAATACCAATTTGAAAGTCGCTGTAATAGAAGGCGATAACCTCTACGACCGCATTGATGAGATATATCCGGCTCAAGCCAATTTTAAAAACATGGATACGGGCGACGATTTTGCTGAAATCCGCTCGCGCATTCAAAGTGCCAACGCTTATCTGGGTTTGCCACCACTGCTTAAAGCCCTCGAAAGTGGCGCAAATGTCATAATAGCAGGACGTGTAACCGATACTTCCATCACCATGGCACCCTTGGTGCATGAGTTTGGTTGGAAACTCAACGATTGGGACAAGTTGGCAGCTGCCCTGGTAGCAGGCCATATCATAGAATGCGGTGCCCAAGCTACAGGTGGCAATTACACCGACTGGCACAAAGTGCAGCGCTGGGACAATTTTGGTTACCCCATAGTTGAAGTTACCGAAGACGGCAATTTTGTGGTAACGAAACACCCCAATACTGGTGGTGTGGTGAATGTAGATACCATACGCGAGCAGTTGGTGTATGAGATGGGCGATCCTGCCTATTACATTAGCCCCGATGTGGTGGCCGATTTCCGCACCATAAAGCTGGAACACGTAGGTGCCGACAAAGTGAGGGTTTTTGGGATAAAAGGTGGTCCTTCTACCCCATTCCTTAAAGTTTCTATGGCTTACAACGATGGTTATAAAGCTACAAGTTCCATCATATTGAGTGGTGGTAATGCTTTGGCCAAAGCCCGTGCTTTCGGCGATTTGTTCTGGAAACGTCTCAATATAAACTTTGTAAAGAAAAATACTGAATTTGTAGGTTACAATGCATGCCACCGAAATCTGGCAGCTACCGGGCAGCCCAATGAGATTCTGCTTCAATTCAGTGTTTTTGATTATGATAAAAACAAGATAAACGAATTCTCTAAAAGCATTGCGCCCCTTATCCTGAGTGGACCTCCGGGGGTAGCTGTAACAGGTGGACGACCAAAACCACATTCGGTGATGACCTATTGGCCTACACTGGTACCTAAACCTTTGGTTAATACACGAGTATCTGTACTTGCGCTCGATGGCTCTATTGAAAGCACCGTTGACGTAACCTCCATAACCGGATACGAACAACCTGTAAATCTGGAACAATCTCCCAAACAAATAAGTGGAATTTTGCCTCCCACTCATGCCAGTGAGTATGGAAATGAGGATGTTACTACTATACATTTCTCGGAACTTTGCCTGGCTCGCAGCGGCGACAAAGGCGATACTGCCAACATAGGTGTGATAGCCCGCAGCCCAGAGGTGTATACTTTTATAAAAAAATACCTCACTGCCGATGTTCTCAAATCTATGTTTGCCGAAGTTGGCCGTGGACAAGTAATTCGCTTTGAGCTGGACAACCTGCTCGCACTCAACTTCCTGCTAGAGCACTCGCTCGATGGTGGCGGTACCAAATCGCTGATGATAGATGCTCAGGGAAAAACATATGCGCAAGCCCTATTGAACCAATACGTTACTATCCCTCGTTGGATATTAGACTCAGTTAAACCATAATATATAGATTCATGTCATTAAAAACTCCTTACCTCACTCCGGAACATGAAATGCTGCGACGCACAGTACGCGATTTTGCAGAGCGCGAAATCAAGCCTGTAGCCCGCGAATTAGATAAACGTGAAGAATTTAGTATTGAACTCACCCGTAAGATGGGTGACATTGGCCTTTTCGGAATCTTTGTACCCGAAGAATATGGTGGCCACGGCATGGACTATATGTCGTATGTAATTGCTGTAGAAGAACTTGCCCGTATAGACAGTTCACAAGCTGCCACTATTGCTGCCCACAACTCACTGGGCATAGGTCCCATCATGTATTTCGGCACCGAAGAACAAAAACAAAACATTCTACCCCGCCTTTGCACCGGGCATAATACCTGGGCTTTTGGTCTTACCGAACCCAATGCCGGCAGCGACAGCCGTGGCTCTAAAACTTTTGCCAGACTCGAAGGCGATGAGTGGGTGATAAACGGAAGTAAAATTTTCATCACCAATGGTGCTTCTGAGATGAGTGCCGGGGTTACCGTGCAAGCCATTTCAGGCGAAGAAAACGGGCATAAGATTTTTTCTACCATTATAGTTGAAGCTGGTACTAAAGGTTACACCCGCATTCCTATGAAAGACAAACTGTTGTGGCGTGCCTCAGATACGTCTCAATTGTTTTTCGACAATGTGCGTGTTCCAGCCATCAACTTGCTTGGCAAAGAAGGCGACGGTTCCAAAATTATGCTTAATGCGCTAGATAGTGGCCGTTTATCTATTGGCGCTATGGGACTTGGGCTGGCTCAGGGTGCTTACGAAATGGCGCTGAAATACTCTAAAGAACGTCGCCAGTTCGGGAAAGCCATCAGCGAGTTTCAGGCTATTGCTTTCAAATTGGCCGATATGGCAACCGAGATAGAGGCTGCCCGCCATTTGCTGTACCATGCTACCTGGCTCAAAGACAATAAATTGCCTTTCGGCAAAGAGGCTGCTATGGCAAAATTGTACTGCTCTGAGGTGGCACAACGTGCTGCCAACGAGGCTGTTCAGATTTTTGGTGGGTATGGCCTGATGCAAGAATACGATATAGAGCGTTTCTTCCGCGACCAGCGTCTGCTGCAAATTGGTGAGGGTACTTCCGAAATTCAGCGATTGGTAATTAGCCGTGCTGTGTTGAAGGAATAGTTTTGATTGATTTCGATGAGATTTTTAATGCAGAGTTGCGTAGTGGTCTTTGAATGGAACACAGATTGGACTGATCGAACAGATCGGAACTGATTTTTTTAAAGTTCTGTGAATGGGATTCTCGCTGAATATTTTCACGCAGAGTTTCGCAGAGAATATTACCGCAGAGTTTCGCTAAGTAAGGCGCAGAGTTGCGCAGAGTTTTTAAAAGTTATATAATTGGTTTTCAATAAAACTAATTTTTGCCCTAAAAACCTTTGCGAGACTTTGCGTATGTCTCTGCGTGACTTTGCGGTTAGCTTTTCATTACCTTTACTTTTAATGCCTTTTCAAATCGCAAATTCCTGAAGTTATATCCTAATTCGTCGGCCTTACTTTCCAATAGCTCATCGAGTTCTGCATCGGTTTTATCTAAATTCAGGTATTTAGTCAAAGAAATTTCCTTATTGGAATCTCTCGCAAATATATCGAAAAATTCCTTTTTAAATTCGAGAATACTTTCACAACCGGTGCCTGAAAAATGTTCGTACATTTCATCAGCGCTTTTACTATTCATTTCTATAAAAGTACTTAGTTTCCCAATATTCAGATATTCAATATCATGTATTGATGTACCCAATTTCTCACTTAGAGCATCACCTTCCGGCGTGTTTAGTTGGGTAAGGAAAAGAAAAGTTTTTATCAAGAAACAATTTTCCACTATCTCACCAACAAAATATCCTAGTTTGTAATCTGTAAAATAGTAGCTTACTAAATATGTATTTTTATATCTGACAATTTCAGCCGAATCAAACGAATAATATAAATATATCGAAACTTCATAATTTCGGCATCCTTGCATCCTTTCTGCAAATCTTAGTACTGCATGATTTTGTATAAATACTTCAAAAATTTGGTTTTCAGATTCATTTTTCAGACCAAGTTGCTTCCCTGTAAAACTAAACCATTGAAACTTTCCAAATAATTCATTCAATCCAAATCGTTGAGCTGGTCTGTGTTTACTGTTGATGTTAAAATTTCGAAATTCAGGGTAATAAATAGAGGCATATATAACCTGCTTGAGAACTTTTGCATACATAAATTCTTCGAATACCGTCTCATATCGTAAATTCACGATTTTACGCGGACTACTCATCTGATGCGAAATATGCATTAGAATATGAAGTAAAACAAGTAGAGAAGAGCCTTCGCTATCTTTGGTCGCCAATTTTTCCATAAATGAGGCCTCTAGGTTGGGATATTTATTGAATAAATCGCGATAAACCAAGTCCGGAAATAACTTTGTATATGTTTGCCAGGTTACTAAATATTCATCCATTTTAAGATGCTTACCATTCAATTCTACTTCCGAATTCATTTCTTTTAAAGCTTTATCTAAATAGCTCTTCATAAATTTTTGCATCTGAGGGCTAAATGCAGATGAATCTTTAAATATAAAATTAGGCATACGCATTCTGAATTGGTAAATAGTTTTCATCCAAGTTTTATCTAACTTTTCAAAATGCTCTGCTCCGATTAGTGAATCGGTATAAAATTTAAATCTTCTTAGATATTCAATTTCAAGATCTTTCTGAGCTTTACGGATTAAGCTTTCCTGATCCTTTGGGGTTCGTTTGGTTTTGACTTTTTTCATGGGGGATGAAATTAAACGTGTCAAAAATATATATATTTTTTATTGCCAGTAATAGAATCCCACTTAAGTTATTAACAACAATGTAAATACACCAAAAAAAAGGAACCGCTCCCTGCGAGAACGGTTCCTTAAAACAACCATAATTATATAAGCAGAGTGTATAAAAATCCTTAATCAGTAATAACCAGAAATCCTTTCACAATGGAAGTCAGCCTCATGGCATCGTACACACGTTGCTGGCTGGTGCCCAGTTTCATGAGCGATTCTTCGTGAGAGCCCACACACATTTCGCAACCATTCAGCGCAGATACAGCCAGGCTCATCAGTTCGAAAAACTCTTTCCCCAATACAGGACTCAACATGATATTCATTTTGATGCCCGCCGGGTTAGTGCTGTAAAACTCTTTCTTGGCAAAATGCCTGAAGCGGTAAAACACGTTGTTGATATTGAGCAGCGACACACAAGCCAGTGTTTCAGCTACGTCTGCATCGGTTGCACCTTCCTTTTTTGCAAGTGAAGTAAATGCTTCCACAAAAATCTGTTTCCCTTGGTTAGATGCCACAGATAATGCCAACAAGTACGATTCTTTCTTGCTAAGGGTGGCGTACCCGAGTGCATTAGATACATTTACCTTAATGTCTTTCAGATAACGGTGGTCGGTTTCGGACAGTTGGGTAAAAGCTTTGCCAAGTTGTGCCACTTCTACATTGAGCAGTGCAGCCAGGCTTTGAAGTGTTTCGTTCATGATGTGAGTGATTTAACCGGATTATGCTTTGATGGTTTCCTGACCTTTAGTCCAGTTGCATGGGCAAAGCTCGTCGGTTTGCAATGCATCAAGTACACGAATAACCTCAGGTACATTGCGGCCTACAGAAAGGTCGTTCACACTTACCCAACGGATGGTTCCTTGAGGATCAACTATGTAGGTAACGCGGTAAGCTATTTTCTCTTCGGCTTGCAGAATGCCAAGCTCTTCAGCCAATGATTTTGAAGTATCGGCAAGCATCGGGAAACGCAATTCGCGCAGGTCGGCATGGTCTTTTCTCCAAGCAAGGTGAACAAATTCGGTATCGGTAGATGCACCTACAAGGGCAGTATCGCGGTCAGAAAAATCGCCTACGTGTTTGTTGAATTCAGCTATTTCGGTAGGGCAAACAAAAGTAAAATCTTTTGGCCACCAAAACATAACCATCCATTTGCCATCTTTTTTGTGATCCTCAGATGTGATTTCTGAAAATTCTTTTCCTTTTTCGGTCGATACTACTGCTTTTTTGGTGTAAGAAGGAAACTGTGATCCTACTGATAAAATTCTGTTTGACATGTTCGTAAAATTTATGTTGATTAATTTTGGTACAAACTTAAAGTTATTATTTATATATATCAAACTGATATTTTCTATATTTGCATAGATAAAATCTATACATATGAATTACCAGCAACTTGAGTACATAATAGCAGTAGATACATACCGACATTTTGTTACTGCATCTGAGAAATGCCACGTAACACAGCCCACGCTGAGCATGATGATAAAAAAACTGGAAGAAGAACTGGATGTGATTATATTCGACCGAACCAAGCAGCCCATAGAACCCACACTGGCTGGACGAAAAATCATAGATCAAGCGAAAATAGCCCTCAGCGAGATGCGTAAAATTGGTGCTATGGTAAATGAAATGAAAGGCATCATGCAGGGCGAAATACATATTGGCATTATTCCCACAGTAGCTCCTTATCTTATCCCCTTGTTTCTGACCAGTTTCAAGACAACTAATCCTAATATTCACCTAATATTCAGCGAGATAACTACCTTAGAAATCGTCGACAGATTGTATAAGGGTAAAATAGACTGCGGCATTCTGGCCACTCCTATACATATAGACTCTTTATTGGAAATGCCAATGTATTACGAGGAATTTCTGCTGTATGCTTCGCCCGGGCATCCGGTACTGAGCGATAGTTTGGTAAATACCGAAATGCTGGACTATGAAAACCTTTGGCTACTGGAAGAAAGTCACTGCCTGAGCGGACAAATTATCAACTTTTGTGATTTGCAGGAAAAGAAAGCCAGATACACCTCCAATTATGAGGTGGGAAGCATTGAAACACTCCGCCGCCTTACCGATTTGAATCATGGCATCACCATTTTACCTGAAATGACTGTAAACGAATTTGATACGGAAACAAAAATGCGTGTGCGCAATTTCAGGCAACCGGTGCCCATACGCGAGATAAGCATGGTTTGCAATAAATATACACACAAGCTGAATCTGATAAAACTATTGAAAAACAATATAGTACAAAATATTCCCCGCAAAATGCACAAAAAACCCTCCCAGTTTATATCCCCAGTATTCTGAGGGGCGGGCTGCCAAAAGATAATTTCTTGCCAATTATCTTAATTTTGTGTAATCTTGAATTCATTTGAAATTAATACCTTACCCATATGCCAATCTGTGTTTATAAAACTGATATTGAGAGTAGTACACAAATAATTTGGGAAGCACTCTGGGAAGATTCTAACTACAGATATTGGACCGCTCTATTTACCGAAGGTTCGCACATGGTGGCTGATTGGAAAATCGGTGGAAAGGTGCATTTTCTGGGTCCAGATGGGAATGGTATGTTTTCGGTTATTTCAGAACTTGTTACACACAGAAAGATAGTCTTTACACATTTGGGCGAAATAAAAAATTGGAAAGAGCAAGCAGCACAAAACAGTTCGCATGATTGGTCGGGCGCACAAGAAACTTACGAGCTGCAAAATCTGGGCTCGTACACTACCCTTTTGGTACATGTAGATATGCCGCAGGAACATATTGCCTATTTTGATGGCATTTTTCCTCAGGCACTTGAGCGAGTGAAAGAATTGGTTTTTAAAATAATGGATAAAAAGTAAAACAAAATATTTCTTGCATGAAACACTTTTTTCAGGATAATAAAGCATTTATCATCTCTTCGCTGACAGGTATTCTGGTCTTGTCGTACTTTCTGATGTTTTACTCCAAAACAGAGCTACACATAGCTGTAAACGAACAGCATACACCCTATTTCGATTTTTTCTTCAAATACCTTACCCATCTGGGCGATGCTTTGGTCACCTATATACTGGTGGTGATATTGTTGTTTGAAAAATACCGATTGGCGCTACTGCTTATGGTTTCAAATCTGATTGAAACAGTCTTTGTACAAGGCATTAAGAACAGCTTTACGAGCTATCGCCCGAAAAAGTATTTCGAAGAATTTGTACCCGATTATACACTCTACCTCGTTCCGGATGTGAAAGTACATAGTTATATGAGTTTCCCATCGGGACATACCGCTACAGCCATTGTAATGTTCTTTTTTCTGGCCATATGGCTTGCCAAAGGCAAACCGCTGGTGCAGGTATTATTTTTTCTGGTGGCATTTGTCACCGCGTTTTCGAGGGTATACCTGAGTCAGCATTTTTTTATAGATGTGTGTGCCGGTATTTTCTTCGGCCTTATATCGGTAATGCTGGGCTATTGGTGGATTATGGGTATAAAATCTGCCAAACTTGATGGTAAACTTTCATTCAAAAAATCATGAACAGGCAGTCTTTATACACACAACTGAGCATAGCTGCCCTTGCCGCTTTGTTGTTCATTCCATTTCTGGGTGGCGCACATTTATTCGATTGGGATGAGATAAATTTTGCAGAATCCGCTCGCGAGATGCTCATTTCGGGCAATTACCTCACCGTTCAAATCGATTTCCGCCCGTTTCTCGAAAAACCACCCTTATTCATCTGGATGCATTGCAGGCATAGTGTCCTTGCTGGTGCTTTACCGCTTAGGGCGCAAGCATTTCAACCACACTTTCGGATTGCTTTGGGTGATGGTGTATGCTGGCTCTATCCTTTCGCATTTCTATTTTCGTTCGGGTATCATAGATCCGTGGTTCAATCTGTTTATGTTTTTGGGCACTTATTACCTGATGGAATACTCGGTGGCTGAGGTACAAAAATGGCAGAATATGGCTTTTTCGGCAATGTTTATCGGCCTTGCTGTGCTTACCAAAGGCCCTGTGGGTCTTCTCGTTCCGGGATTGGTATACGCAGTATTTCTGGTGTGGAAAAGATTCAAAGTTCGGCTGAGATTCTTAGATGCTCTTATTTTTGCTCTGGTATTTCTGCTTGTGGGCGGTTCTTGGTTTTTGTTACAAATAGCTACCGGAAGCACGCAAACCATGCTTGAATTTATTGTATATCAAATCCGACTTTTCAATACGCAGGATGCCGGACACGGGGGATTTCCCTTGTATCATTTCGTGGTGATATTTTTTGCCATGTTTCCTGCTTCTATTCTGGCTTTGCCTGCTTTCAGGCTTCGTTTTTCGGGAAATGAGAAAAATACGGCTTTCCACCTGTGGATGCTCATTATGTTCTGGGTGGTGCTCATTTTATTTTCCATAGTAAAAACCAAAATAGTACACTACTCTTCTCTGGCCTATTTCCCGCTTACCTTCCTGGCAGCCTTGGTGTTGTACAAATACAGCACAGAGAAATTATCGCTGCGTAAATTCCAGAAAATCATGCTTTGGTCGGTAGCCGGATTGCTGATGCTGGTGCTGGCTGTGCTTCAGTGGGCTGTAGCCAATGCTCATTTTATCATAGAATCCAACCTTATAAAGGACAAATTTGCCATGGGCAATCTGCAAGCCGTGTCCAACTGGTGGGGAATAGAATTTCTTATCGGGCTTTTGTTGCTCGCGGCAGTGTATTTTCTGACCAAACACATCAACAAAGGCATAGAATATGTGTTCAGGGCATTGGCGCTGAGTACATTGTTTGTATCGCTGGCTATTTATTTATATCCATCTAGTATAGAGGCATATTCGCAACGTGCTGCTATAGAATTTTATCAAGAAAAATCGAAAGAAACGCCCTATCTGCAACCAATGGGCTTCAAGAGTTATGCGCATCTGTTTTATGGCCAAAGGCCATTGCTCAAGCAGCCAAACCAAAGCAAAGAGCAGTATAATGCGTTCATTATGAGCGACTCGGTAGACAAACCTGTGTATTTTGTTACCAAAAACATAAAGCTCGAAAAATCGCTGAAGGAATACCCTAATCTGAAGGTGATTGGTGAGAAAAACGGATTTGTGTTTTTGAGTAAATAGAAAAGAGGGGGCTCACGAAGAGAAGGGTTTCTCGCAGATTTGCACAAAAAGGGTTTCACGCAGAGTCGCGCAGAGGAAACGCAGAGTTTCGCAGAGTAGTTGGTGATTTTTTGATAGTATTATATAGAGTTTGAGAAAAATGTTTTAATTCTTATGCAATATGGATATAAATGATTTGACCTACAAGATTATAGGTTGTGCTATGAAAGTGCATACAGCTTTGGGGCCGGGACTTTTGGAAAGCGTATATGAAAAAGCGTTGGAATATGAACTCAGGAAAGCCGGTTTGGAAGTGAAATCTCAAGTTGCTTTACCATTTGTTTATGAAGAAATAAAATTTGATATAGGCTTTCGGTTGGATTTGTTGGTTGAAAATACTGTAATACTTGAATTAAAATCGGTTGAAAACTTGTCAGAAGTTCATCACAAACAATTACTTACTTATCTGAAACTTACCAATAAGAAGCTAGGATTGCTTATGAACTTTCATTCTGCATCTCTCAAAGAAAACATTTTCCGCATAGCCAATAAACTATAATAAATTCGTTCCGAAAAACTCTCTGCGAGACTCTGCGATATACTCCGCGAGACTCTGCGTGAAATAAAGTCTGCATGTCTCTGTGCCTAACTCAGCTTACCTCTGCGAGAGAACAATCTCTGCGAGACTCTGCGATATACTCTGCGGAACTCTGCGTGAAATAAAAACTGCGTTTCAATCTGCGAAAGTCTACGAGAAAAACTCTCTGCGATTAAAATCTCAGCAAAAATCTTCGAAAAATTCCCTATTTCTTCAATTACATGTTGCTAAACAGGTTTCAATTTTGACATTTATCATGCAATGCCCATAAAGGCTAATATACCTTTGTATGAAATTTCAAAATTTATTAAAATATGAAACCTTCCCATATAGAACACATCGGCATAGCCGTAAAAAATCTTGAGGAAACAATCAAGTACTATCAGGATGTGCTTGGACTTGAATGCTATTCAGTAGAAGAAGTAGCCGACCAGAAAGTAAAAACCGCATTTTTCATGGTAGGACAAACCAAAATTGAATTGCTCGAGAGCACATCGCCCGATGGCCCGATAGGCAAATTCATAGAAGCCAAAGGCGAAGGCATACACCACATAGCTTTTGCAGTAGAAGACGTAAATAGTGCCCTGTCTGAAGTTGCAGCCAAAGGCGTTAGGCTGGTAGATGCACAAGGCCGCAAGGGCGCAGAAGGATTGAATATCGGTTTCCTTCACCCAAAATCTACATTTGGTGTACTCACCGAGTTTTGCAGCAAATAATCATTTTATTAACTTTTTATAAAGCCATATGAGCTCACAAGATAAAGTCAAAGAATTAATCAAGCTTCGCGAAACTGCCCGACTGGGTGGTGGCCTCGACAAGATTGCAAAACAACATGAACAAGGCAAATATACTGCCCGTGAGCGTATTGAAAAACTACTCGATGAAGGTAGTTTTGAGGAATACGACATGTTTGTAACCCACAGATGTACCGATTTTGGTTTGGGCGACAAGAAATTTTTGGGCGACGGTGTAGTTACCGGTCGTGGTACCATAGATGGACGCATTGTGTATGTTTTCTCACAAGATTTTACCGTTTTTGGTGGATCACTTTCAGAAACCTTTGCACAAAAAATATGTAAAATCATGGATCAGGCGCTCAAAGTAGGTGCCCCTGTGATAGGCATAAACGACAGCGGTGGCGCCCGCATACAGGAAGGCGTAAACAGCCTTGCCGGGTACGCTGAGATTTTCCAGCGCAACATCATGGCTTCGGGGGTAATTCCTCAGATTTCAGCCATTTTTGGCCCATGCGCCGGCGGTGCGGTATACTCCCCTGCCCTTACAGATGTGATAATCATGAACGAGCAAAACAGCTATATGTTTGTGACTGGACCAAAAGTCACCAAAGCCGTAACGGGTGAAGATATTAGCGTAGCCGACCTGGGTGGTGCCGATGTTCATACCGGAAAATCGGGCGTGGCTCACTTCAAAGCCGAAAGCGAAGACGAAGGACTTATGCTCATACGCAAACTGCTAGAATACCTTCCGCAAAATAACCTCGAAGAGCCTCCGGTAACTGTAAATACTGACCCGATAGAGCGCAAAGCCGATGAGTTGAACGAAATAATTCCCGACAAGTCTAACAAACCATACGATGTGAAAGACATCATATACCGCGTGGTCGACAACGAAGAGTTTTTGGAAATGCACCGCCATTATGCCAAGAATATTGTGGTGGGTTTTGCCAAATTCAACGGCATGCCGGTGGGTATAGTGGCCAACCAGCCCATGTTCCTGGCCGGGGTACTCGATATTGAAGCCTCGCGCAAAGCTGCACGTTTTGTGCGTTTCTGCGACTGTTTCAATGTTCCCATCGTTACATTTGTCGACGTTCCCGGATTTTTGCCCGGTAGTGCCCAAGAGCACGGTGGTATCATAAGCAATGGTGCAAAACTGCTGTTTGCATATGGCGAAGCTACTGTACCCAAAATAACAGTAACCCTGCGCAAGAGCTATGGTGGTGCGCACGACGTAATGAGCTCTAAGCAACTGCGTGGCGATGTAAACTATGCTTGGCCTACTGCCGAGATTGCCGTAATGGGTGCCAAAGGTGCCATTGAAATACTAGAAGGAAGGGCTATGAGCCAAATAAACGACCCCAAAGAACTGGCTGAGTTTATGGCCTTGAAAGAACGCGAATACATAGACAAATTTGCAAACCCATACGTAGCCGCTCGCTTTGGATACATCGACGATGTGATAGAGCCACGCAATACTCGCTTCCGTGTCATCAGAGCGTTGCAAACCATTGCTACAAAAAAAGACAGCAATCCGCCCCGCAAGCATTCAAATTTGCCACTTTAATCCCCGCATACTATGACAACTTATTTATTATACATTGATTTCGATCTTGGGGCTATTAAAGAATCTGATATCTTCCTCACCATTTTTGGGTACGTAGTAGTATTTATTGCTCTTACTATTCTTACCGTTTTTTTCAACAAGCTTCCAGTATTGTTGAAATACATGTCGGCGACCCGGACTAAAATAAAAAATATGAAAACCGCAAAACCCGAAAAACCCGAAAACAACCAGATACCGGGTGAGGTTAATGCAGCTATAGCCTTGGCCCTACACTTATTTTTCGATGATCCACACGACGAGGAAAGCACTGAATTCACTATTAAAAAGGTTTCCAGAAACTACTCTCCATGGAGTTCCAAAATCTACAACATGGACGAATATCGCAGGTTAAAAAAATAATATGATTCTTATTACGTATTAAAAGATAGCAATATAGCAGAAGTGGAAGTAAATGGTACTCCATACAATGTGGAAATACATAAAAAAGTTGCTGAGAGCAAAACCCCTATTCTGGTGCGCTCTGCTGTACCAGGACCAACCCGCCGCGATCAGAAAATTGTGAAAAATATCACAAAAGGCGCTTCAGCTATCAAATCACCACTTCCAGGTATCATCACCCATGTGAGCATAAAAGTGGGCGACGATGTGAAGAAAGGTCAGAAAATAATGGCCATGGAAGCCATGAAAATGGAAAACTATGTATTGGCCGAAAAAGATGGAAAGGTTTTAAGCATAAAAGTAATTGTAGGCGACTCTGTGCTTCAAAACGATGTACTGTGCGAAATTGAATAACTATGAAAACTAAAAAAGCACTTTTAGCGCTGGGCATTATTGCCTTTCTACTGGTATTGAATACCATACTCGATCAGAAAGGGTTATTTTCTCAAACTGTTGCAAACAATCAGGTTACTACTACAGTTACGAATACACCCAATCCTGTGAATGAGGATCATGGTTTGTGGTCTGAAGTGAAGCAATTTTACCTGTATACAGGTTTCAAGAACATCAGCATCGGACATATGGTCATGTTGATGGTTGGATTCTTCTTTCTGTATTTGGCCATTAAATATGATTATGAGCCCCTTCTGCTGGTTCCCATCGGTACGGGTATACTCATAGGCAACGTCCCATTTATGCAAGATGCAGGTTTGCAGATAGGTATATACGAAAGCGGAAGTACATTAAACTATTTGTATTTCGGCGTACTTAAAGGCGTTTATCCACCACTTATATTCTTAGGGATTGGCGCCATGACCGACTTTACATCGCTCATATCTAACCCCAAACTTATGCTTTTGGGGGCAGCAGCACAATTAGGTATATTCGTGACTTTTCTTGGTGCCATTACCATTGGTTTCAACTCTTTTGAGGCTGCAGCTATAGGCATTATTGGTGGTGCTGATGGTCCTACAGCTATTTTTCTTTCCTCCAAGTTGGCCAACGGTATACTCATAGGACCCGACGGAGTTCCGGTAAAAAACCTTATAGGCCCTATTGCCATTGCCGCATATTCTTACATGGCTTTGGTGCCTGTTATTCAACCCCCTATCATGCGTCTGCTCACTACCAAAAAGGAAAGACTCATACGCATGAAACCGCCCCGCACTGTTTCAAAAACCGAAAAAATCATATTCCCCATTTTCGGGCTTTTGCTCACTACTTTTATCACACCCAGTGCCATGCCACTTTTGGGTATGCTTTTCTTTGGAAATATTCTTAAAGAATCTGGTGTAACCAAGCGTTTGGCAGATACTGCAAAAAATGCGCTTATTGATATAGTTACCATCATTTTGGGGCTTACCGTTGGTGCATCTACCCAAGCAGATATTTTCCTTACCTCTGAGTCTATGCTTATATTCGGTTTAGGTGCAGCATCGTTTATGGTAGCTACTGCCGGTGGTGTGCTTTTTGCAAAAATGATGAACTGGTTTCTAAAAGATGAGGATAAAATAAATCCACTCATTGGTTCTGCAGGTGTATCTGCTGTGCCCGATAGCGCACGTGTTTCGCAAATGGAAGGATTGCGCGAAGACCCTACCAACCACCTGCTCATGCATGCTATGGCTCCCAATGTGGCCGGGGTTATCGGTTCGGCTGTAGCTGCGGGTATTATGCTTAGTTTTCTAATGTAAAGATAAAAAGCTTCGACCGGTAATTGTTTTGGGTCAAAGCTTTTTAGATTTGAATTATTATTTCAAAGTCTTCAGGGGTTATGAATACCTGAAGACTTTTTTATTTTTTAAAAATGTACTTCTAGTTTCTCAATGACGAGAATACTTTATTCAGGTGATCTATTTTCTGTCTCAATTGTTCGGGACTTAACGAAGTGGATTCATAGTAGTTGGGCGATTGGGCTATAGTTTCCCAACTTACAAGCAGGTTATACACCAGAGTAAGTACCATTTGGTCCCACATCTCGTTGTTTTGCTGCGCATGCAATATGAGCAGTTTTTCGGTAAGGGGTTCTGCTACTTCAGGTTTTTGTTTTAGCAGATATTGTTCAAAATAGCTAAAAATTGTAAACTGAGCATAATAGTTTGAGGCTTTCAATGCTTTTATGAAAAACTCCCCTTGTCCTGCATTGCCATTGGTTGCATATACCTGCGCCACCCCCGACAATAATGAAGGATTGCTTTCATATTTCACGGCATATTGCATGGCCTTTTGTATATCAATCTCAGCCAGAATGTTAAGTGCTGTATTTAACATACCTGCCGACGAATCGTTGTCGAGAATATAGGTATACAAATCGGCGTTTCTACCGGCAGTCTGGTACCTGAGGTAAGAAAGGGTATTTTGGCGCACCATGCTATTTGCATCATGTTTGGCCATATTTACCAACTGCTCAGTAAAACTTACGTTTGAGGTATCCATTACCGAATAAAGCACATCTATGGCCCGGCTACGTACAAACCAAAATGGATGTTTGAGTGCTTTGAAAAACAGTTTTTGCACATCGGCCTGATGGGTAATTAATGAGAGACCATCAATTGCGTCCGTTTGTGCCCTGAAATGCAATACATTTTCGAGCATGTATTTACTCTCGTCTTCGGTAAGGTTGCGGGTAAGTTTGCCCACCAGGGTATAATCGGGGTCTAGCAAAACCAGATCCGGTTTTTTACTGCATTTGAATTCAAAAGATTCGCTACGTGAATCTAATATCACTTTCTCTATACGCATTTGGCCACCTTCGTATATGGCTACATCCAGTGGAAGATAGAATACCGGCCTGTCTGTCATACTCATTTCCTGAGTTACATTCATCATTAC
Source organism: Bacteroidota bacterium (assembly GCA_020048155.1). Taxonomy (GTDB): domain Bacteria; phylum Bacteroidota; class Bacteroidia; order Bacteroidales; family DYOH01; genus JAIFMY01. The sequence goes on along the minus strand of JAIFMY010000020.1, from coordinate 1,235 downwards.
AGTATTCGTTTCAGGGTCGTAATTCCATTCTGTATATACTTCCGGATATTCTTCGCGCTCGTACCACTGTTCAAAATACCACACCAAATCTTTGCCCGATACCTCTTCAAATATTTTTCTCAAATCAGAAAGTTCTGCACTTTTGAATTGATATTGTGTAAGATATCTTTTAATGGACTCGAAAAATACTTCATCGCCTACCAATCTGCGAAGTTGATAAAGCAATATGGATCCTTTCTGGTATGAGTGTGCGTCGAACATATCGTTGGGGCTACCATATGCATGCCTCAGCACTTTTTTGGGTTGGTATGAAGCTTCATTTAAATAGTCTTGCAAATCATTGAAACGGTGGTATTGCGCAGTATACACATCGTATTCATACTCATACCAAAGATTTTCGGCATAGCTGGCAAATCCTTCGTTGAGCACCAGATTTGCCCAATTTTCGCAGGTAACCAAATCGCCAAACCAATGGTGGGAAAGTTCATGTACTATTATTTCTTCCTGATTGGCATCAACATACTCATTTTTATAGGCATATACAAAATCGCCAAACACGGTAGCAGTTGTATTTTCCATGGCACCCGATACAAAATTGCGCACCACTATCTGGTCATATTTATCCCACGGATATTTTACCCCAAAAAGTTTAGAAAGCAATGCTATCATGCGGGGTGTGGCACCGAAAAGAGCTTTTGCTTCTGCAGCATATTGTTTTTCGACATAGTATGACAGGGGCAAATTACCAGCTTTGTCGTCTATTTTTGCAAATTCGCCAACAGCAAGCATGGTAAGGTAAGGGGGATGTGTTTTATTTTGTTGCCAATAATCGGTACGAGTACCATTTGCATTTTTTTGCTGTTTAACCAATTTGCCGTTCGAAAGAGTCAGGTATTTTGAGTCTACGGTTATTTCCAATTCTTGTGTATGACGCTGCGCAGGCGAGTCAAAGGTAGGAAACCAAACAGAAGCATACTCCGGCTCGTTTTGGGTCCAGATTTGCGGCATATGATCGCCGGATTTTCCTTTGGGGTTTATGAAATACAACCCATTATCATCGGTAACTGCACCTCCACCAAAAGTATCGGTAAACCGACTTGGATATGCAGTATACACTATTTGAATATTGACGGTATCGTTGCGGGTGTACATTTTATCCAGATTCACAACCAGTTTCAAAGAATCATAGGTATAGGAAAGTGGCAACATCTGTTTTTTGTCGACCAACTCTATGC
>JAIFMY010000039.1 GCA_020048155.1 Bacteroidota bacterium | reverse complement strand
CCGGGAAACGATTGTAATTCGGATTCCACAGTTGGCAAGCCCGATGCTGAAACCCTTAAGAAATATTTCTGAGTTATATCGCAATTGAAGTAAGCAGCAAACTCAAATGCATTTAGAGCAAGCAGTTCTTTAACTACCAATCCATTGCTAATCACCTCAGCCTTTACTCGGTAACAGGTATCGTTTGCATATATATCGTCGGGAGGTAACAATTTTCGAATGTCGGCATATGTATATCCATTTTGTAACATGTAACCATGTACAACCAGTTTTGGGGTATAGTTCAAATTTGCCATATCCCAGTTTTTTTCGCAAGCGCTAAATATTACTACTGCCAATATAGGCAAAATTATTTTCTTAAAATTTGATTCCATATGATAAAGAGGGTGTAAAAGATAGAATACTTGCGCCTTTCAGTTTATTATTGGTATAGTACATTATTTCAGGATTTTGACGTGCGTATACATTGTATATATGAAAATTCCAGCGTCGTATATGGCCTCTCTTGGTAGTGGTTATATGCTGCATACCCACATCTAGCCTATGATATAGCGGTTTGCGGGCACTATTCATGTTTTCAAGAGCATAATACTGGTACATAAAATTATTCGAATTTACAAACCCGTTGGGCAAAGTAAAAGCTGCCCCAGAGTGCATTTCAAAATGTGCAGAAAGGTGAATTTTGCTGCTTACCTCCCAATTGAAATCCCATTTTGTAGCATGTTTTATGCTGTTAGTAGCCGGAAACGCTCGCCCATTGTTGAGCCTTACAAAAGAACGCATGTTGTCCATATATTCATAGCTACCCGATATTCCAATTTGAGCGTACTTATATGATACCGCCAACTCAGTTCCCAGCACTTTCCCAATACCACCGTTCATAAGTTGTTTTTGAAGCAGTAGCACGGTTTCGGGATTTATTTCAACATACTGAAAATATAGCATATTTTCCATACTTTTCATATAAGCTGTCGCCACTAATTGTATGCCAAAAGGTAGGCTAAAAGCAGCATCAGTATATATTTGGTCGGCTGTTTGTGCCGGAATACTATCGGAACTTAGCAATATATAGTCTTGTGTGACAGAACCCGCCCCATTTGGCAATATGCTCACTAATTGGCTGGTACGGGTATAACCACCCGACAATATAATTTTATCAAATCCAAAATAGGAAAGCTGTACACGAGGTTCAGGCTGATATCTCCACTGTTTATGAGGTAAGTAGGACATCATGCGTAATCCGGCTTTCATTTCCCAACTTGTTAGCTTGTAGGTTACTTCACCATACGCAGCTCCTGACATTATATTTTGTCCAGATGCATCTAGTTGTGTATAAACCAATGGTTTTCCGACGGAATCTGAAACACCACCGAAATACTGGATACCTATATTTCGGGTATTTTGCCATTGTATACCGGCTTCCAAATAAAGCGCATTGTTAGCTTGATAATTTACTGAAGCCTGATAGCTCAAATCAGTGACACCGCCTCTCATGCTCATCAAGCGTGAATCTGAATGGGAAATTTGGTATTCAGAGTATTCTTTGTTTAGGGTATTAAAACCCGAATATCTGACTGACTGCTTTACATACAGTCCGGCAGCGGAAAGATATTGCCAGCCCAAAGTTGCAAACTCATTGGTATGCAGCAATTTAAGTTGTTCTATATCACGTCCTTCTTTATAATCAGAACTGTAATACCCATTTGCGGTAAGCAAATCGAATGCGCGGTAATAATTGAACCAAAACTGATGGCGTGTATTCGGTTTATAACTGACTTTGGTATGCACATCACCATAGAAAAAATTATTCTCAAATACATAATCTTTCTCATATATGTCGTCTTGTATTAACCAAGCTTTTATCAGAAAGTATAATCCATGATAATTAACTCGCCCAGATACTGAATATGTAAGTTTATTCTTGATGATAGGGCCATTGAGCGATAAGCGAGATGTAAGCAAACCAATATCTATTGACTGATTATGTTTCTGATTATCGCCATCGAATGTGGTAATATCCAACACCGACGAAAGCCTTCCCCCCAATCTGGCAGGTATATAAAGGCTGTAAAAATTGGCGTACTTCACTATATCGGTATTTACTGCCGAAATATAACCATTCAGGTGGCTACTCAAAAATACAGGCGCTCCATCTATCAGTATAAGGTTTTGGTCGAGCTCACCGCCGCGCACATATATTTCCGACTTCCCTTCACGTCCGCCACTTACGCCCGGTAGTAGCGCCAATTGTTTTATTACATCGGCCTCACCCAGTGCATTCAGGGTTTTGTTTATGCTATTTGGAGTCAGGTATTGTGCATGGCGTACTTTATTGCGTATCCACAGGGTATCGCTCACTTGTACCTCGCTCAGGGAATGGTATTGCATATAAACGTGCACCAGCGTATCCATTCCGGCGGGTATGTCTATAGCCTTGGTTTGGTACATCTCATGCATGATGGCTACCTGCATATTGCCCGAAAATTGCAAGCATGCATATCCGGCAGCATTGCTCACTGCGGTTTCATTATTATGAATAATAACTGCCCCCTGTATGGCCTCACCACTCAAGGCATCGCTTACCACAAAACAAATATGCTGTGATTTTGTAAAATTTGGAAAAACTATGAGAAATAGTATGAAAATATACTTAAACATACACATTAAAATTTCTACATTATATAAATTCAGTCTATAGAGATATATTCTTAAGGTTCGAGGAATAAAAATTAAAATACAGAGCAAAATACATATTTCGCTCTGCATGTATGGGATAGTTAAAAAATAATATAAAAATAGTTTTGGATTTTTATGGTTTCGGAAATAAATGTGTATCCAATACAATTTCAACATTAAGACCATTCATTCCCGTGTGGGTGGCTGAGGTAGAAATTGCCTTTATATACCCTACATTGTTATATTGAAGTCTTGCATAGCTAGATCCGTTATTTGTAAGGGTATAGTTTGATTGTAAAAAGTATGCGTCGATTGTATAAGTAAACGGGAAGGTAAAATACTTTTCCAGAACGGTATAATTATTAGTGCCAGTTGGAAGTCTTTCTGGATAACCACACAAGAATTTTGAATCAAAATACCTTAGATTTGTTCTATATGAAACCCAGCTACCCCATGACTTTTTTTGCCCTCAAACTCTCAATTCAAAAACGAATTGCACAGTGTTTGGATCTAAGTTATAATAAACAATTTGTCCACGTAGGTATATTCGTCTATCGCTATTGGTTAGATCTTCAATAAGTGAAGTCCCCAAGTATTGATTTATTCCCATAGATTTCTTGATATATATATCCTTCCTATACAAAGATACCGTATAATTATCAATACCTGCGGCATACGTACCTTCGGTTAAATTGATATAATTTATGTTATTGAATGTAGATAGCAGCCCCGCTTTAATAATATAATTTCTATAAGGCTTGAGATGATAATTTTCAATTTTAACAACTCCTTTATATGAACAAAGTGTTGAATATACATTATCGTCAATAATCGGTTGAATGCTTTTACTTTCATCAATAAAGACCAAGTGCGAATTTCTATCAATAAATTGTTTCATCTTAGTGCTATCGGTAATAGCATTTAATGTATCGTAAAAAGAAGTGAGTGCATCCAAATAGCTGGTATAACCCTTTGCGCGTGACCATTGAATCGCTTCTGCTTCAGATTTAAAATTTTTAATCAACTCTATATACGCCAAAGCGGTATCAGTTGACACATAATCCGGTATTCCATTTTGAACACTAAAATGAGAGCCCTCAATGGTAACACCACCAGGCTCTTTCTCACAAGAAATAATTGCAAAAGCAATAAATAAGATTAATAAAGATTTTTTCATATGTTAATTTGGTTAAATTTTGAGAGCGCAAACGTATGCGGAAAATTTGAAAAAAATAAAAATCGTTTTATGTTTTATAACATAGTGTGTATATACTTCATTATCATACATAAAGACCTGACGAGTTTCGAAAACCTGACAGGTTTGAAAAGTACATCTACATTCAAATCTATTATATCCATTTAATAGAACTTTCATCACTATTGCCTTGTACTTGTAGCTCAAATTTACTATAGCCGCATACCATTTGCTTTAACTTTTTTCCAAATCAATATTTTTATGTTTTACAACATAAAATCATCATTTTGCTATCGTTTGCGGTATTATACTTTTGCACCCACTCACTTAACAAAGCTAAACCATGAGAGGAAATTCACACGTAATAGCCAACCGTGGATTTGGAGATGGTGATGAGTCATTGGCCGGATATGCTGGTGCAAGCGAAACCTGGGGCAATTTCTTTGGTGCCGAATGTTCTGGTTTCATCGAAAAGAGAACTGATTTACAAATTCCAACGCTGCCATGTGTAAACACGCCGGCAGGTTTTCGAAAAACCGCTGGCAGATTATTACCGGCTACGCAAATGATTCATGCTATTATTGTTAAAATAGCTATATTTTGGTAAAAGCACTAACAGGAAGCCATCCTACTTTGCCATCCGATAGCTTTATTTCTGCCCATTCACCATCTAGTTTTACTACTTCTATTTTTATACCTTCGTGTATGGTAAACAATTCGGTACCACCACCCGATGGCGCACTGCGTGCCACTATACTGGGCTCAAATACAATGGCATATCTGCGCTCTGCATGTGCTGTAAATTGTTTAGATGCGAAAAAATAAGTCACACCGGATACCAATAGGGTAAATATACCCAACACCATCATGGTTTTGCGTACATTCACACTCAGGCTAAATATAAAAACGCCTATCATACCAACAAATGCAACGAAAGCTAATATACTGATGTAGGCCCATGTATTTGAATCCAGATTTTTCGAAAGAGAATCAATCCAGGTGCTTATCATGATTTCCGGAAGTTTATCAACCTTTTGCGTAACCTTGCTATTGGCAAGAGCCAAGTTGGTTTCTATATCTACATCGGTAGGCGAAAGCAATTTTGCACGCTCGTAGTACAATATGGCAGGAGCTACCTTGTTCAACTTGTAATAGCAATTGCCCATATTATAGAGCAATTCAGACGAAGTATACCCCTGAGTTTCCACCTCTGAGTACAATTTGAGTGCCTGCTCAAAATTATTTGCTTTGTAAGCATTCTCGGCTTCGGTAAGTTTCTCGTTTTGAGCAAATGTGGACAAAGCCACGAAACTGAAAACAAGAATGAAAATGAAATATTTTTTATACATAATCTTATGCATCCATTATTTTTGTTTGATCAAACTGCTGTCCATCATATTGATACCCTCAATGGCACGCTGGTACAAGTCGGTACGGGTACCTACTAAGGCAGCAGGGGCGTATTTGGCAAATTCGGCATCTTCAATGATGCTCAGATACTGATCTATCACATTTTTCTGAACCATATATTTTTCTAAAACCACACGTACATTGTCTTTCGACAGGTCAGAAACAGGCATCGATAGTTTATCACCGAGATATCCCCACATGGCTATGAGCAATTCATCGAAAAACTGCTTTGACGATTCATCGGCCATCACGCTTTGTGCTTTTTTGAGTCGCTTGCGCGATACTTCACTCGCTTTTTTATTTCTTACCATATTCATGTTGGCATTGTCAAGTGCCTTTTTGCGGTGGAAAATAAAAAATGCAGCCAGAACCAATACGGGCATCAGGTAAGCCGCATAAAACAAGCCAGTTCCAAATATGTACCAATCCGATTTCTGAACCGAAAAAGGCATGGTACGTATATACCTTATATCCTGACCTATAAGTTGAATGTCGGACTTATGAACAAAATTTTCGGAAACCGTCGCATCGCTGCCTTCGCCTTTCTCAACAGTAAAAGTGAGCTGCTCACCGTTAATCTTCTTGAAAGTTTTAGTTTCCGGGTCGAAATAGCTAAACTCTACCGGAGGTATGGTAAAAGTACCGGCAACACGGGGTATAAGCAGATATTCAAAAGTTTTAGTTCCGGAAGAGCCGGATGCCGTATTTTTTATATCACTGGCTTCTTTAGGGTCAAAAGATTCGAAATCGGAAGGAAAACTGAAACGGGGAGGTTCTACCAATTTGAGGTTTCCGGTACCTGATATTTGCACCAGCAAGGTTATGGCTTCGTTGGTTTTAGCGCTGTTTTTGTCAACACTTATTTTCATATCAAACTTACCCACTGCACCGGTAAACGATTCTGGTCTGCTGTCGGGTAGTTGTTTGGCCTTGTATACGCGCGGGCTGCTCACTACTTTGCGCACACCAGCAGGTTGCATTCCAAAAAAAGTTTGCCTGCCTACTACTACATCAATCTCAAACTGTTCTATTTTCAATTCGCCAGCACGCTGAGGATAAAGCAATTCTTGTTTCAAAATGCCAGTATTATATATGACTCCATTGACGGTTTCACGTTCGAGATTTATTTGCTTTGGTGAGAACACTTCCTGGGTCCAGAAGCCCTTATATACCGGAAATTTCATATCTTCAAACCCTGTCAGATCAACACGAGAATAGAGTTTAAGAGTAGCAAGTACGGGTTCGCCCACATATCCTTCGGTTTTATTGAGTTCAATGCGCACAAAAAGATCTTTCACCTCTTCGGTATTTACTTGGTTGTTATTGCCTTCGTTGGCCTCCTGTGTTGTTTCACCTACTACAGTTATTTTTGTTGGTGCGGTTTCATAAGTTTTCCCATCTACTTTAATTTTGGCGGCCCCTATTACAAAATCACCAGGCTTTTTGGGCTCAGCATAGAAAACATAAGCATACGAAAAAGTTTGGGACATTTGCCCATTAATAATTTGTATACTGCTATTGCTCGAAATACTAGGACCAGAAGCATAGAAATCTTTGAAATCTGGTGATACAAAACCGGTTCCCTTTGCATTAACACTAAAAGTAATTCTGAAGCGTTCTCCCATAGATACTACTTTGGGAATTGAAATACTGAATTTTACATCCTGGCTTGTTGCAACATTTGAAAAAATCATTGCAAGAAGCACAAAATTAATTATTTTATTCATTGTGAATAAATTAGGTTATATGAATTGGCTCGCCGAAACAATTTCAGGCAGTCCCGCTTTAGCATTCACAAAAGTAGGTTTACACGCATTGAATTTAGTTCAAAAATTGTTAATATATGTTAAGCTAAAAACGGGCATTTGCTCATATGTTAGATAAAATTTATATGCTCATTATAAAAAAAATAATTAATTTTAACGTAGAATTTAAAAACAACTTACGATATGCGAATATTAAAAATTGGTGGGATTATTTTATTGATAATCATCTTCTTCTTATTGGCTACGGCTTGGTATTCAGGTTTCTTTAGCGGTGTAGAAGTAGTAGAAAAAGATCTTGGACCATATTATTTTGTGCAGCATGAGCGTTTTGGCGATTACAAAGAGACCAAACGTTTTCAAGACTCACTCTATTTTGCACTTCAACAATACGGTGTAGAAGCCACACGCGGTTTTGGAATTTATTACGACGATCCTGCTTCCGGCAAACCAGCCAGTCAATTGCATAGCATTGTAGGGGTTATACTCGAAGAAAAGGATACAGCCATGATTCCGGAACTAACACGCAGAGGATTCAGGATTGAAAAAATGGGTATAACCCCATCTTTTGTAGTAGAGTTTCCACTCAAGAATGAGCTATCTATAATGGCAGGTATTTCGAAAGCATACCCTGCTCTGCACAAATCTATCATGGACAATGGCTTCAAACAAGTACCTGCCCTCGAAATTTACGAAAACAATATGGTTATATTCAGCATGGAACGTAACAAAGATTAGTACCCCCAAACGAATGAAGTAAAACCTACCAGAAACATAATGCTAACATAGTGCCTTGCCTCAACTTAAGTGGCAGGGCATTTTTATTTAAAGTGTATTTCTTTTACTATATTGGCTTTACATACTTTATTCAAATCCTCTATAAGTTTGGTTCGGCGCATATTCAGCTCGGCACGCAGCACCGGCGACGAAAGTTGCACACGCACAAGACCACGCGCGTAGCTAATTTCAAGGGTACAAGCAAGTACTTTTTTATCAACAATCTTTGGCCAAGCATGTATTATTTCTACTTCATCCAGTTTGTCTTCAATCTTAAATGCTTTTATCAAGTCTTTCAAAAGACTGCTCAAGGGTACTACTTCTTTACGGCGCATAAATCAAATAGTTGTAAATAAATTATTTTCAATGAAATAAACCTTGTTATCTACTTCCAGTTCTGCAAGTATACCTTTCAGGCGCTGGGGATGTGTGTCGGTGATAAATATTTGTCCATTCTGCAATTCGGAAACTACAGTAATAATCTGGCGAACGCGTTTCTCATCGAGTTTATCAAAAATATCATCGAGAAGCAAAATTGGATACAAACTACGGATTTGATGAATAAACTGATACTGTGCAAGCTTAAGCGCTACAAGTAAGGTTTTTTGTTGTCCTTGTGAGCCATTTTTCTTGATGGGTAGTCCGTATATTTCCATCGACAAATCATCTTTATGAATACCACTTGTGGTGTACTGCAATATTTTATCCTTTTCAATAGAATGAGCCAGCAAATCGGCAAATGATTCAATAAATAAAGCGGACTCATATTTAAGTTGCACCAACTCTGCCCCGCCTGAAAGAAACTCATAATATTGGTCGAAAACAGGCTGCAGACGGGAAAAGAAAATTTTCCGCTCCTCAAAAATATATTCGCCACATTTAATAAGTTGCATATCAAACATTTCAATCATTGTCGTATCGAAAATACCACTTTTGGCGGCCATTTTGAGGTAAGAATTGCGCTGCTGTAGCACATGATTGTATCGGATGAGTTGCTCGAGATAATGCCTATTGTATTGCGAAATAACCGAATCGATATACCGACGTCGCATTTCGCTGCCCCCCAAAATCAACTCAGAATCCCCTGGCGAAATCATTACCACCGGAATAAGTCCGATATGTTCACTTATTTTACCATACTCTTTATCGTTGCGTTTAAATTTTTTTCCTTGATTGCGCTGCACCCCGCAGAACACATTTTCAGCCACACCATCCAACACATATTTTCCTTCGAGTACAAAAAAATCTTTAGAATAATTGATGTTCTGGGTATCCACCGGATTGAAATAACTCTTGGTAAGTGAAAGATAATGAATAGCATCCAGTATATTGGTTTTACCAACTCCATTGTTTCCGGCAAAACAATTGATGCGAGGGGAAAATTCCAGACTGGATTCTTCGTAGTTTTTAAAATTCAGAATATTGAGTTGCTTTAGAAACATGCTAAAGGGGTGTTGATGCATACAAAAATAGTTTTAATATAGATTGCTGTGAGAAAGCATACGAAAAATTTTTGAATTTTACCAAAACCATTACCTTTGCACCACTAAAAAAATCAGAAAAGATTAAATTCAATGGCAAATAATCAGAACACTGAACACAACACTGGACTTGAGGTAGTAGAAGAAACCTTAACAAAAACAGAACAGTACATAGAACGCAACCAAAAGGGATTGTCGCTTATACTACTGGCTATCATTGTAGTAGTTGGCGGTTATATAGCATACCAGCGCTATATAGTAATACCCAATGAGCGTGAAGCACAAGCCCAAATGTTTACCGCTGAGCAATACTTTGAGCGTGACTCATTCAACCTTGCTCTGAACGGCGATGGCAACCAACCCGGTTTTTTAAGCATTATCGAGGATTATTCTTCCACCAAAACCGGAAATCTGGCAAAATACTATGCCGGAGTTTGCTATTTGCATATAGGCAAATTTGAAGAGGCAATAGATCAACTCAGCGATTATGACTCGAATGACCAAATAATTGGCCCACAATCGGTAGCAAATATTGGCGACGCTTATATTGAGCTGAATAAAGTAGAAGAAGCCATTACGTATTACAAAAAAGCAGCAGATATGACCAAAAATGAGTTTTTGGCTCCTATAGTGCTCAAAAAACTTGGTCTGGCTTACGAATCTGTAAATAAATTCAAAGAAGCAGAAGCTTCCTACACTCGCATTCAGAAAGAATATTTCAACTCTACTGAAGCTCGAATGATAGAGAAATACATCACCCGTGCACAACTGAAACAACAACAATAATCTGTTTTTTTCACCAAACAAAAAGCCCGCTGAAAGTTCAGCGGGCTTTTTTTATAAGTACCACATTTCAATTGCAATCCTGCTTCACCAATTGCAGCTTGCTTATATCAAACTGCATCCCCTCTGCAACAATGCAGAGCGAATCGTATGTATTTTTATTCATGAATGGGGTACGGCTCATAATCCAGAGGTAATTGCGGGATGGAGTACCTACAATCACGTGGTTGTAATGCAGCGTATCGAGGTGCACTATATAATAATCTGCACGAAAAGGCCACATAAACTGTACCTTCAACTTACCGGTTTCATTTGGATTAGGCAACCATGCAACGGCCTCTGCAGACGAAACCTTGCGGGAATCGTTTTCTTTTACCCCTCTGTTCAGTACGCCTATTTTGCCATTGTCTTTGAGTGAGTAAGTTGCGGTTACACATTTAAGACCTCGCTCAAAAGTATGATCGAACCTGGCTATCTCGTACCATGTACCTGCATAACGGTTTAAATCAACATTTTTAACCGTTACAAGCTCCTTGTGAGTATCATTGCAGCCCATAAGAACAAGATTAATGAATATGAAATAAAAGATTTTTTTTATCATGTGACTATTTTTCAGTTTACCCATACAATTTACTAAAAAAAACGCAGATGCCCGAAAAGATTCATATTTTTATACAAAAAAAAGAAGAAAGCATATTAATTTTGAGCCATAAAAACAACAACATGTCTACAGCAAACAAAAATTTATCAGACTATAATATTGCAGCAATGCCAGATGCAACGCCTTACAGATTTGGTATAGTAGTAGCCGAATGGAATACCGAGGTAACCAGTAAGTTGCTGCAAGGAGCATACAACACCCTGCAACGCCATGGTGCAGCCGACGAAAACATCATAGTAGTGCATGTGCCGGGTAGTTTCGAACTCACCATAGGCGCCTCTACCCTACTAAGCCAAAAACTGGTAGATGCTGTAATAGTTCTGGGAGTGGTAATACAAGGCGAAACCCGGCACTTCGATTTTATTTGCCAAGGCGTGACGCAAGGTGTAACCCAGCTAAACATACAATACAACAAGCCTGTGATTTTTGGCCTCCTCACAACCGACAATATGCAGCAAGCCACTGACAGAGCTGGCGGCAAACATGGAAACAAAGGCGACGAGGCAGCTGTGGCTGCCATACAAATGGCACATATGCAGTACCAGATTGCAGAGCTCAATAAGGACTAATGAGTATGAGTGAACAAATAGAACCCTGGTTACTTCAGAAGTTTCAGGAAATATACGGAATCGGCGAATCGCCCCTCATGTATTTTGCCCCGGGTAGAGTAAACCTGATAGGAGAACACACAGACTATAATGGTGGCTTGGCTATGCCTTTTGCCATAAACAAAGGCACATACTTGGTTTTTCGTAGAAACAACAGCAGCAAAATGAATCTGGTTTCTATGAATTATGCCCTGCGAAAAGAATTTTTCCTGAAAGATGATTTCATAAAAGTATCTGACCAATGGACCAACTACCCTTTGGCTGTTTTTAATGAATATTTCAAACGGGAATTACGATTTGAAGGTTGGGACATGATGTATTGGGGCAATTTGCCTACCGGATCAGGCCTTTCGTCATCGGCAAGCATCGAAATGGTAACTTCGCACGCCATAAACACTTACTATAAAGCCGGACTGAACCTGAAAGAAGAAGCACTTCTATGCCAAATGGCCGAAAACAATTTTGTGGGTGTACAATGCGGAATCATGGATCAGCTGACCATTGCATTGGAACCATACACTTTTGTTATAATAAACTCAAATAAGCAAAGGCAGTTGGCTGAATCGAAGTACAACGAACGAGTGGCCGAATGCCAAACAGCACTGAGCTATCTGCGCAAACTACGTCCGCTCAACAATTTGTCTGAAGTAGATCTGTTCAAATATGCAGAATGGCAAGTACATATAAAAGACGATGTAGCGAGCAAAAGAGCGCTGCATGTAATTTCGGAAAACGAAAGGGTAAAAATGGCTTACAAAGCATTTGCTTCTAATCAAATAAGCTCGCTGGGAATGCTTTTGAATGAATCGCACAATTCGCTCAAAAACTATTACGAAGTCACCGGACTTCATCTGGATACACTGGCCGAGCTTGCTCAGCAACATTTCGGAGGATGCACCATCAATATGGTACATACCGACCATGTTGAGAATTTTATACACACGGTAGGGAAAGAATATATTGCCAAAACCGGACTGAAGGCAGACTTTTACCCAGTTACACCATCGAGAGGAGTTTCACAGATAAATTTGTAATGCGTATATGGAAAACAGTTGGGAAAAAAGATGGAATCCATTCACCCGCAAATGGGTCATAATAGCTGCGCGTACTGCTGAGCGTCCATGGTCGGGCAATGTATTGGAGCACACCGAAGCCATCTTGCCGGAACACGACCCAAGTTGCTACCTGTGCGCAGGGGTAACCCGTGCATCGGGCATACAAAACCCTCAATACACAGAACCATATGCATTTACCAACGATTTTGGCACACTTTCGGTAGACGCGCCAAAAACATCGGGGAGTGGATATTTCTCAAAAACATCCGACGCATATGGTACCTGCCGCGTACTGTGCTATACCCCACGCCACAATCAGACATTGGCCGACCTCAGCCATAGCGAATTGTACAATGTAGTAGAACTTTGGCAAAAGGAATTTGCGATGCTGAAGACCGATAAAAGCATAAAAAACATCCTCATTTTTGAGAATAAAGGAAAAGTGATAGGTGTTTCTAACCCACATCCGCACGGCCAAATATACGCATCCAATTACATTCCGTCCATAGTGAATGAAGAACTGGAAGCCATGACGGATTACTATGAGGAATTTGAAGAGTGCCTGATGTGCGACTGGCTAAAACATGAACAAAAAGAGGAAACCCGCATAGTTTCCAAAAACAAAAGCTTTGTTGCTTTGGTACCCTTTTTTGCAAAACATGCCTACGAAGTACACATTGTGCCCAAACGCCACATATTAACAATAGAAGAACTGAACGACCTGGAAAAGGTAAACCTGGCAGCCATACTCAAGACCATACTTGGAGCATACGATGCCCTATTTTCCATGTCGTTTCCATACATACTCATGCAGCACAATGCACCGGTAAATCTGAGCAAAGACAAAGCAAAACCATTTCATTTTCATATCGAATTTTATCCTCCCATGCGTAGCCCCGATAAGCTAAAATACATGGCAGGATTCGAATCGGGAGGTGGCGATTACATCAATCCCATAGCACCCGAGCAGGCCGCACAGCTATTGCGCGATGCTGCAGATAGGTATAAAGAGAAAGCAGAACATGCCAAAAAGTAGTTTATGTAAAAATAATTTAGCCACTCATTTTCAAAAGTCATTTTATTGAGCTTTGTATGAGTGGCTTATATTTTAAAATTCGCTTCTGCCAGAAAAAACAGAGTGGAAAAGCAAAAATTTATATCGATTTTTAAAAATTATTCCCAGAAGCGATCGAAGTCTGAGAAGAAGAACGAAGATTCAAGTTCAGCATTCTCATCGCTATCCGAACCATGAACAGCATTGTTTTGCGTGCTTTCGGCAAACATGGCGCGCAGGGTTCCTGGTTCTGCGTTAGCAGGGTTGGTAGCTCCCATGAGTTTGCGGTAATCGGCTACAGCATTTTCCTTTTGGAGCATAGCTACTACTACCGGACCCGACACCATGAACTCAACTAAATCGCGAAAGAATCCTTTCTCTTTGTGAACAGCATAAAAACGCTCTGCTTGTGCACGCGACATGCGTATCATCTTCATTGCCACAATTCTAAAACCGGATTCGGTTATTTTGTTGAGCATAGAACCAATGTGCCCGTTGCGCACTGCGTCAGGTTTTACAATGGTGAATGTAAAATTAGTAGCCATAAATTTTTATTTGTTAAAAAGTTAAATTTCAATGGATTGTACAATAACATCGTTGCAGAAAGCTATTGCATAGCAAAGTTCTATAAAATACTTATTTTTGCAAATTAATTAACGAACATTAAATATTGATGTTAGAAAAACAAGAAGAGA
>JAIFMY010000150.1 GCA_020048155.1 Bacteroidota bacterium | reverse complement strand
GAAATCACCAATGCTTTGTATTCAGCTTCGGCCATATCTACTGCCTTGTTCAGGGCTTGCAGCGTGCCTGCGCCTATGGTGTTCATCTTGCTGTGGAATTCCACATTTAGCACACCGTCGCCCAGGTCTATGATGCTGGCTTCTTTGTTCTGCCATACCAAGTTGGTGTTTTTGAGAACGCCCAACGAAAGTTTTTGCTCCGAACCTGGTATTACTTTATATGCTTTTGCAGGAATATCATAATAGTATAGTTTGCCGTTTTCTACTTTATAGAAATTTTCAATTCCGGCTTCCAACATTTCACTTACCCAAGGTGCTGCCTCAAATCCCAGTTTGGTCATCTCGGCTATGCTGCGTCTTACTCCTATGGCATCCCATACTTGGAATGGGCCAAGCTGCCAGCCAAAGCCTGCATTCAGTGCGTCGTCTACTTTGTATAGTTCATTGGTGATTTCTGGAATGCGGTTGGATGAAAACTGGAAGAGCGCATAAAAATTTTTGCGATAGAAGTTTCCAACCTTGCCTCCATCTTCCAAAAGCAACTTCATACGTTTGCGGAGGTCTTCAATAGGTTTGGCCCTCTCGAATATTTCAAAACGTGGTTTTGGGTTCTCTTTGTACTCCATGGTTTCTACATCGAGCGACAAGAAAACTTTTTTGCCATCTTTTTCAGATTTTTTGAAAAAACCTTGTTTGGTTTTATCACCCAGCCATTTGTTCTCGAGCATTTTAGTCAAATACTCAGGTATGGCAAACAGATGATTGGTTTCGTCTTTGGTGCTGTTGCGTATGCCATTGGCTACGTGCACGAGCGTGTCTAGGCCAACAATATCTGCAGTACGGAAAGTAGCCGATTTCGGGCGACCTATGATTGTGCCTGTAAGTGTGTCTATTTCAGAAAGATTGAATCCGTATTCCTTCACAGTATGGAAAAGCGCCATGATAGAAAATGTACCTACTCTGTTGGCTATGAAAGCGGGGGTATCTTTGGCTATTACGGTAGTTTTACCAAGTACTTTTGTTGCAAAATCTTCGAGAAAACTGATAACTGATGCATCTGTTCTGGAAGATGGAATAATTTCAAAAAGTTTGAGGTAGCGTGGAGGGTTGAAGAAGTGAGTTCCACAGAAATTTTTCTGGAAATCTTCAGAACGGCCATCTATCAGCAATTCAACCGGAATACCGGAAGTGTTGGTGGTAATGAGGGTGCCGGGTTTACGGAATTTCTCTACTTTCTCAAATACTTGTTTCTTTATGTCCAGGCGCTCTACCACTACTTCAATTACCCAATCGTAATCTTTGATTTCGTGCATATTGTCATCGAAATTGCCTGTTTTTATGCGTTTGGCAAATTCTTGTTTGTAGATGGGCGAAGGTTTCGATTTCAGTGCTTTATCGAGCGACTGATTCACCATCCGGTTTCTTACTGCTTTATCTGCAATGGTTAGCCCAAGCTTCTTCTCGTCGTCTGTGAGTTCAAACGGCACTATGTCCAGAAGTAAAACTTCGAGCCCCACATTTGCAAAATGGCAGGCTATACCGGAACCCATGACTCCGGAACCAAGTACTGCTACTTTTTTGATGTGTCGGTTCATAATTTATTGTTTTGTATTTTGAAGGTTGTATTTAGTTTTCTGCTTTAAAATCTTTGGTGAGAGAGCTTATTTGCTCAAGTACTTTTACCAGTATCTCCAGTTCTCTCTCTTTTATAGTCGACAATACTTTTTCGTTGAATTTCAGAATGGTGTCGCGGGCAATTTTTTTCTTTTCCAATCCTTGTGGGGTAAGATATATGCGAACTATGCGCTTGTCGGTTTCATCGCCCCGGCGGTATATATAGCCTTTGTCTTCCATGTTTTTGAGGAGCCGGCTCAGGCTTGTGGGCTCCATACCCATGAGCGGAGCTATTTTCGTAGCAGGTGTTCCTTCTTTCGAAATATTGATAAGTACGTATCCTATAGTCTGCGACATTTCAAAGTCTCCTGCTAACTGATTATACATTCTGGCCAAGGCATGCCAGGTGGTTTTTATATGATAGTCCACTGTTTCTTCCAGTTTCATAATGCTATGTGTTGGTAACGTTTGCAAGAATGTAAAGTACAGGAATTGAGTACTATATTATAAAATACAAAATTCTGTATTTACTATGCTTGCATTGCAAATTTATAAATATTTATTATGCATGCAATATAAATTTACATTTTTTACGCACTTAATTTTCACCTAGTTTTCGAAGGTGTTTACAACGATTTTGTTATTACTTGATGAATTTTTGGAATGGTAGCCTCTCCTTATACATTGAGAAAAGTGGAGTGTTTTATATATATGAGGAAGCTTAAGATGAAAAACTAGTATATGTATGGCTGAGAAAATGCGATGTAAAAGCTTAGGCGGATTTTACCGAAAATGTCTTTTTGATGTATTTCGTATATGTAAGTGGCTGTATTCTTGGTGTAAAGATTTTTTTTACGCCGGTTAACTATTATTATAACATTGTATAAAACAGAAATGGGATGCTTACACATAAATGCAAAAATGAGCACCCCTTTTAAGGAATACTCATTTGTGGACCATATTTTTTTAAAAAACTTAACTACTTGGTAGATTCTACTGCACTTGCGTCAACTATTTGGTCAGCTTCCTCTTTGCCTAAGTATTTTTCAACTAAGTAGTGACCGAGGTAAATTAGCGGTGTAAGCGCAACAGCTAACATCAGCTTTGCGGTATAACCGGTAGAAGCAGTATTTATAAAGTCCACAAGCGATAATTTGCCAGGAATATAAAATGCGATGCCTGTGACAATGAAAGAATCTATAAGTTGTGAAACCATAGTTGAACCAGTAGCACGAAGCCAGATTAGTTTTCTACCAGTATGTTTACGAATAAACCAGAAGGTAAGCACGTCTGTAAGCTGTGAAAATAAGAATGCAGTTATGCTACCCACAATTATCCAGAGCGATTGCCCGAACACTGCATTAAACTGCTCATCGGTGATTGGCGATATGCCCGAAGCTTTCACCATCATACCCAAAAATAAGAGTATAAATGCATATATGATAAGCACCACTGTAAGGAGGGTAAGTTTTCGAACCCCGGCTTTCCCGAAATATTCATTTATAATATCTGTGAACAAAAAAACAAATGGCCAAGGAATGATACCTATGCTCATTGTAAATGGTCCTAGCTGTACAAGCTTACCGCCAATCATTTCACCTACTACAGCGTTTGTAATGAAAAAACCTGCTAAAATGGTGAATAGTATATCTTTACGCGTTTTAAACATAATATTTCCTTGTTTAATTCCCTAATTCATTTGTCTGATCATGTTACTTCTTTTTCAATACTGAAATGTAATAAAAAGTTTTGGTTTTGCAATACTTTTCAAATTATTACATTTAAATCTTTTTTCACTTTCGTTAAGATAGATATCATAAATTGTGCCTGAATTTATGTTTTGGTAAAAAATATGTTGGTGGGTTACATCGGAATTCAAATATAGTAGAAAATTTCTTAGTACATGTTTCTTAGAACATGATTTTATAGAGATTTTTTCATCGGGGTTATAAGCCGGCTGCACTTATTTTCAATATACAATTGCTTAGCAATGGTTTGGGAATTTGGTGTACCCAAGAAACTTTTTGTATAGATACCCTATAATTCATTTTTTTTTCGTATTTTAACTTTTCTAATATTTGTCCTAAAAGATATTTGTGACTGATATTAAGTCCACATTTACTGATGATTATACTAATAACTTAATACTTGCAAATTATGAAGTTTATTCCCAAGTTGTTATTGAAGCAGTTGTACAGCAGAGGAAGTTTGCAGAATACTGCGAGCGGGGTGCGTTTCTCAATTAAAAACAGGTTGAAAGATAACAGGCTTGTTGGTATTGATGGGGTAAAAGTGGCGGGACAGTTTTTTGGCCCGAATGAGATTGTTCTCGACTTAGGTAATAACCAGACTGTTAAGGCTTCTCAGATTGACAAGATTCATTTTGTGGATTTTCCACTTCGTCGAAGCATCGATATTATAGTACCTTCTAAGCCTCTGCATGAAGGAAAGTATGAAATTGTTGTCATTTTTGTTTCTGAGCCATTCGGAAAGCTTGAGTTTTCTGTTGAAGATGCCGTAAAGAAGGAAAGCTTGACACGTGTTAAGATTCCTCGCGATGGAGCAGATGACTATCAGCCTGATATCATTAAGACCCGTCAGCAGTTTATTTCCGAATTTTCTGGTTTTCAACCCAAACATTTAACCAGCTATTCATTCGATCCTCATATTTTGCAAGGCAATTGTGAACAATTTGTTGGTGTAGCTCAAATCCCAATTGGGTTGGCAGGCCCTATACTCATAAATGGTGAACATGCTAAAGGTGAATTTATAATACCACTAGCTACCACAGAGGGTACGCTGGTAGCTTCTTATAATAGGGGTATTAAAGTACTCAATGAGTGCGGTGGTGTTAAGTGCACGGTAATGGATGATGCTATGCAACGTGCACCTGTATTCGTTTTCGAAGACGCCCGTGCTTCACGCCATTTTGTAGCTTGGGTAAAAGAGCATGAGAAGGAAATAGGTGCTCAGGCTGAGGCTACATCCAGCATTGCCAAATTGAAATACATAGATATACTTACTGCAGGCAAATTTGCGTACCTCAGATTCAATTATCTTACCGGTGATGCTGCAGGACAAAACATGGTAGGCCGTGCTACTTATGTTGCTTGTACATGGATATTGGATACCTATAAAGATTTTCAGGTAACCAATTTTTATTTGGAATCAAATTTGGCTACGGATAAAAAAGCTTCACAAATCAACGTTATGCGCACCCGTGGAAAACGTGTTGTTGCTGAGGCACTTATTAAACGTGATGTGCTTATTACCAATATGCGTGTTGACCCCAAGCAGCTGGCTTATCATGGACTAGTAGCCAATGTGGGGGCTTTCCTTTCGGGTGCCAACAACAATGGGTTGCATTCTGCCAATGCTATTACTGCTATGTTCATAGCTACCGGGCAAGATGTGGCCAACGTTGCGGAATCATCGGCTGGAGTGCTTTACAGCGAGCTTACCGACGATGGCGATCTTTACCTAAGTATAACTATTCCTTCGCTCATTGTGGCTACATACGGAGGTGGAACTGCATTGGCTACCCAACGCGAGTGCCTGGAAATACTTGGATGTGTGGGTAAAGGTAAAGTATACAAACTTGCAGAAATAATTGCCGGGGTAGTGCTTGCCGGTGAAATATCATTGGCTTCTGCTATTTCTGCTGCCGACTGGGTTTCAAGCCATGAGGAGTACGGCAGAAACAGATGATTTTTAGCTAGGTAGTTTAATGAAGCTATTCTGTGAAAAACTTTGTCAAAGTTTCTACCTTTGACAAAGTTTTCTTTTTATACTGCCTCAATCTGTTTCTCAGCTAACACCTTTTCTTTTTAGTAATAATACAATATAAGGTATATAATAGGTATAAGGATGCCAATGGAGCCCAAAATGGCGCCACGCCAGGCAAAACCTTTTTTACCTTTTATCATAAACAATCCGCCAACTGCCAGAAATATAAGCACAACTGCATAAACATCGGAGAAGATGGTCCATGTATAAATTGGATTGTAATGTAAGTAATTTGACTCCTTAAATATATATCTGTCTGTTTTACGTTCCAGTTCTCCGTATCCAGAAAGCAGATCTATATGTATAATACCTCTTTCTTTGAGCAGTATAGTTAGTACTTCGTCTTTTATATAATGACGTCTATAATTTTCAGACTCTTCATGCATTTTTAAAATTTCATTTACAAAGTCCTGATTTACAGATGCGGCGTTAGTTGGGCTGAGCTCAAAATTTCGAATGGTGGTTCTTGTATTCGGATCCCAATCTTTTTTGTGGTTTATGGCAATACCCGATATGGCATATATAAGAGTCATTCCCACAAAGAAATACCCTAAGTCTCTGTGCAGTATTCTGTTCCATCTTCTCCAAAACGATTTGCCCGGTGTGTGTTCTTTTTTTATTGGAATCATATGATTAAAAAATTTAAAATATAAACCCGTTGGAGTATAGTCGCAACGGGTGTAATTAATTATTTTGAGTGGCCTCAACTATTTTGTAGGAGGAGTTACTTTGTTCGATTTTATTGAATAAAATGAAAGATACCCTTTTTCTGATTGGGCTATTTGTGCGCGGTATTCTTTGATCTGGTCATACGCTTCGGTGTGTTTACCCATATCGGCGCTTTCGCCTTTGCCACCAGCATGTGCATTTGCATCCTTATCTTCTTCAGACTTTTCGGTGGAGGATTTTTCGGTTGTGGTTTCTTCAGCTGCAATTTCTGCTTCCCATTCTACCAAATATTTCTCATCTATTCTGAGTTCTTCTACTATACCTTCTACTGTTACATCGGAGGTTTCCCAGCCGGCATCAAACGACGATTGCTCGTCGCCTACTACTACTTTGATTCGGTTTTCGGGGTCGGCATTAAAAAGAAACATACGTTTACCACCATGTTTGCAAACATGATCTACTGTTCCGGATACTTTTACTGTTTTTCCAACCAGAGAGTCCAGATTGTTTATAAGGCTATCTACATCAAATGTGAGTGCAGTAGCTGTATCTGTTTTGGTGGCATCGTCTTTGGTTGCATTGCCACAGCTTAATGTGAATAAGGAAATGGTAACTAGGGCTAAAAAAAGGTTTTTCATACTTCATTTAAATTAATATTCAGCGCAAAAATAGTACATGTAAAATTACAAAATCAAAAAAATAGGATTTAGTTTGTCATAAGTTTAAATGTTTCATGGCATCTTTTATAATTTGTGCGTGATCAAAAGCCATGATTGGCAATTGGTGCAAAGAAAACCATTTAGCATCGGCAGCATCGTCGGTACCTGTTGCTTCTATTATATTTTCGGTAAAGGCATAAAACACAACCGAAATAGTATGACCTCGCGGATCGCGCCCGTATTGACCATAGGTTCTGAATTGGGTAAAATTTGAAAAGCGAACACCAGTTTCCTCTTCCAGTTCTCGCAATACTGCATCTTCAGGGGCTTCATTTTCATTCACAAATCCACCGGGCAGCGCCCAGCTTCCTGCAAATGGATCATGTTTCCGGTTAATAAGCAAAATTTTCGGCGAAGATTGATTCTTGGCTACCAAAATAGCATCTACCGTAACCATCGGGCGGGGATATTCGTATGTATATGGCATAATATCAATAAGTAAAATCGGTGAGTACTGATTTGCAACAAATAAGTTTGTGGGTATATTTTGCTGTGTCTTTATTATAAATTCCTTGTGAATCGAGCGTATCTATACGAACCTTTCCTGATGAATGAATGATTTGCCTATTGTCGAGAATAATTCCTACATGGCTAATTTGTTGGGTGTCTTTTCCGAAAAAAGCTAAATCGCCGGGTAAGACATCGTCCATTTCTATTTCATGGCCCTGCGTAAATTGTTGAGATGCATCTCGCAGCAGTTTTATTCCTGCAATTTTAAATACAATCTGCACAAAGCCTGAGCAATCTATGCCAAATATGGTTTTACCGCCCCACAAATAGGGGGCATTCAGAAAACCGAAAGCAATTTTCAGAATTTTATCGCGGCTGGCTTCCTGTGCCTGGTGCAAGGTTTGACCATGAAATTCGAATGTACCATTTGCCAATTTAAAAGTATTGGTGACAGCATCATATCCGGGCAACACACTACCATGCAATATGAACATGGGTATTTTGTCAAAAACATGATTGATTATATGAATGCCTCTGGTGGTAAAAATGGGTTCAGAAGCTACAAAATCGGCAAAATCTTCGTTCGTTGGCATGTGCATTTGCTCGCCTATCCAACCTTGATAACCATCCCATTCAGTTTCTATCTTAAGCCAGACACCCTCGGCACCTATTACTTTGTATTGCTCACCAAACAGAAGTTGGCTCACCATTTCACTGCGTTCATTGGGCTCGCGCCTTATTGGTATGATGCTCAAATGGGCAATTCCTGTAGTTTCGTTGTACATCAGATTGTTGCGTTGAAAAAGGACCTGTTTAAATTTTATGCAATTTACATATCTTTTTTGAAATCTATATACCTATTTGTTTACTGATTTAAGATTCAGTATATTAGGTTTGTATGATATATTTTCTGTAAACACATTGAGAAGAGCTTAAAAAAATATATGGGAGGATTGTCTTTTTAATTTAATTTACTAAAAGCCATCCTTATGTTATATTTTTTTCTTATAATTAGTCTCCGAAAACATAGTGTTATGAAATTGACTAGCAAAGGTAGCTATTATATTATATTACTATTAGAATGCTTGCTATTGCTCATTTTTCCAATGTTGGCTACTGCACAGCCACAGCAAGTGGCTAAGCAGGGGGTACTCGATTTGCGAGATTGGAATATGAATGAAGACCAAATAGTAACGCTGGATGGTGAATGGGAAATGTATTGGGGACAATTGCTCTTGCCAAGCGATTTTCAGAACGCCGATCTTACTAAGCGTAGATATGTGAAGTTGCCCGGGTTATGGAATAAAATGGATTTGCCTGAAAAAAAGTCTGCCGGAGAAGGTGTGTGTACCTATAGATTGCTTGTTCATTTACCCGATTCGCAAACTGTTTACGGATTGAAGCTTAACAGAATTGAAACAGCTTATAAACTTTGGATTAATGGGGAGCTTCATCTCGAAAGGGGAATTGTAGGCAACAGCCTAGATAATATGAAACCTGCATGGATGCTTACTGAGCATAACTTTAAACCGGGGTCGAGCAAAATTGAGATCGTAATTCAGGTAAGTAATTTTTATCACCGAAAAGGTGGAATTGCGCATAGTATTTATATAGGTACACCAGATGCCATTTCTTCTCTTATAAACCGTCTGCTTGGATTCGATGTATTTATCATTGGGGTTTTGCTCATCATGGGTTTACATCATTTGGGCCTTTATTGGCTTCGCCGCAACGAAAAAGCTGCACTATATTTCGGCTTCACTGCTTTGCTGACTGCTTTTTATACCATGGTAAACGGCCAAATTATTATAGTTAAGATATTGCCTATGGTTCCATGGGAAATGGTGGTAAAAACAAATTTTATAACCAATTTCTTACGCTTACTTACATTTGGTCTTTTCTTGCATTACACTTTTCCTAAAGAAGTGAAAATGGGTACTATAAATGCCCTGAAATATACAATGTTGCCTTTGGCACTGCTAACCATGATTACCCCAGCTAGGGTTTATACTCATACACTTGTTGTATTCATAATTATTGGTGTAACGAGTATGCTTTACATGGTCTTTGGCATTGCCAGGGCTGTAAAGCACCACATTGAAGGAGCATTGCATTCCATTATTGGAGTGGCCATTGTATTTTTAAGCGTTATCAACGATGTGTTGTTTGATTTTGGTATCATAAACACGATGTATATGGTGCCTCTTGGTGTTTTCTTCTTCATTTTTTTCCAATCGTATATGATTTCTTTGCAATCATCTCGGGCATTTATACAGTCCGAGAAATTATCAAACCAACTTTTGTTTTTGGATAAAATTAAAAATCAGTTTCTTACATCTAATCTATATAAATTGGATGTTCCATTACGTATTCTTGCCGACAATATACATGCTACCCATGCAGCCTTGTTGCTTTACGATTTGGATATACTCATTATCAAAACCACTATAGACTCCAGTGGCGAAACATCGCAAAGAGAATTTCCAATTATAGTGCATGATGACCGACTTCTGCCTCGCCCCAGATTGTGCTATCCTATAATTGATAAATGTATAGAAGAGAAAAAGAGCCAGGTGGTATCTTCTGCGCTTACCCAGCCGGAACTTAGAGAAAATGCATATATTTTACAAAATAGAGTACAATCTGTTGTTTGTATACCTCTGGTTGATCAGGGTACAATCAAAGGAGTCTTTTATGCTGAGAATAAACTCCTCCCCGGAATTTTTACTCAAGAAACTATTCATTTGGTTGAGTTATTGGTGTCGCAGTTGTCAACCCTCATTAACAACTCTCAGATATACCAAGAACTTGAAGAGCTAAACCGCACCCTCGAAGAGAAGGTAGAGCAACGAACAGCCGAAGTTTTTCAGCAAAAAGAAGAAATTGAAACCCAACGAGATGAAATTGAAGCCAAAAATGAAATTCTGAGCAAAGCTTTTGAAGAAATAACGATTAAGAACAGAGATATAACCGATAGCATAAAATACGCCAAGCGTATACAAGAGTCTATTTTGGCTCCAGAGGAGGAAATTAAACAGCTATTCAACAAAAGTTTTATATATTTCAAGCCCAGAGACATACTAAGTGGTGACTTTTATTGGATGGAACGTATTTCTGAGGCCACAGCCGATAAACCCGATAATGAAAAAATAATGGTTGCAGCGGTAGACTGCACAGGGCATGGTGTACCTGGCGCCCTCATGTCTATTATTGGTTATAACCTCATTAACTACGCAGTTAATGAGCTAGGTGCTACTTCGCCAGCCGAAATTTTGAGTATTTTAGAGAAAGGCATAAAACAAAAATTGCGTCAGACCGACAGAACCTCTGTATCAAAAGATGGTATGGATATGTCGCTTATCGTATATGAGCCTTTTTATAAGAGGGTTACATATGCGGGCGCACACAATCCGGTTTATCTAATCCGAGCTAAAACCCAAAAGATTGAAATACTGGAACCAAATCGATTCTCAATTGGTGGTTTTAGTTTGCACAAAGTGAACAAAAATTTCAGGGAAATAACCTGTGAAATTGAACCAAACGATATGGTATACATGTTCACCGATGGATTTGCTGACCAAATAGGTGGGCCAAACAATCGTAAGTATATGTACCCAAATTTCAGAAATTTGTTGGAAAAAAATTATACAAAAGATATTGAAATTCAGCCTGCTTTGCTAAGTAAGGCATTGGAGAGTTGGAAGCAAGGACTCAAGCAAATAGATGATATACTTGTGATTGGCGTAAAGTTTTGATTATAATTTCATTAAATATATTTTAAGAAGTATGAAAGAAGTATACATAGTAGCAGCTGTACGCACACCTATTGGCAGCTTCGGCGGTGCACTTTCTTCTATGAGTGCTACAAAATTGGGAGCAGCTGCCATAAAAGGAGCTGTACAAGCAGCAGGCATAGATGTAAATCTGATTGATGAGGTATTCATGGGCAATGTTTTATCTGCTAATCTGGGCCAGGCGCCTGCGCGCCAAGCTGCTCTTTTTGCTGGCTTGCCCAATAAAGTGCCTTGCACCACAGTGAATAAGGTTTGCTCCTCCGGGCTTAAAGCAGTGATGCTTGCTGCACAAAGTATACTAGCGGGCGACAATGATGTTGTGGTAGCCGGTGGTATGGAAAGTATGTCTAACGTGCCACATTATGTACCCGGTATGCGCACAGGTAATAAACTGGGCGATGGGAAACTGCTTGATGGAATGATTAAAGATGGACTGTGGGACGTATACAATAACTACCACATGGGCAGTGCCGGCGAATTGTGTTCACGCGAACTTAAGATTTCGCGCATTGAGCAGGATCGATATGCAGTACAATCGTACAAACGTGCCGCTGCTGCTGTTGAGGGTGGTCTGTTCAAATCCCAAATTGTGCCAGTGGAAATAGATGGCAAAAAAGGAGTTGTATTGGTTGATACCGATGAAGAATATAAGAATGTAATGTTCGACAAAATTTCATCGCTTCGTCCTGTTTTTGATAAAGAAGGAACCATAACGGCTGCCAACGCCTCTACTATAAACGATGGTGCTGCAGCGTTGGTGCTTATGAGCGGTGAGAAAGTGAAACAATATAACTTAAAGCCACTCGCTAAAATAGTTTCATATGCTGATGCAGCGCAGGCGCCCGAATGGTTTACTACTGCCCCCACTAAAGCTATGGCCAAGGCCGCAGAGAAGGCAAAATTGAATATGAATCAGATCGATTTTTTTGAAATAAATGAAGCTTTTGCCGTAGTTTCTTTGGCAACGGTTCAAGAACTTGGGCTCGATGAGAATAAGGTAAATGTCAGAGGCGGTGCAATATCGCTTGGTCATCCACTTGGCGCTTCAGGTGCCCGCATATTGGTTACGCTGGTGCATACCCTTTTGCAAGAAAAC
>JAIFMY010000083.1 GCA_020048155.1 Bacteroidota bacterium | reverse complement strand
AAATAAACAACAAACATATTGTTTTGCCTGAAGGAACCGAAGAACGTACCCTGAAAGCAGCCGATATTATTTTGGCAGAAGGCATCAGCCGAATCACCCTCATAGGCAATAAAGAAACAATCATGGCCGAAGCTCAGAAATTCGGTCTTACCCACATACACAAAGCCAATATAGTAGATCCTCTCAATCATGCTCACAAAGATGAGTATATAGACCTTATGGTTTCTCTCAGAAAAGACAAAGGTCTTACCCGCGAGCAAGCAGCCAAACAGATAGAAGACCCATTGTATTTGGGCGTACTTATGATAAAAGCCGGACATGCCGATGGTGAAGTAGCCGGAGCTATCAATGCTACAGGCAACGTATTGCGTCCAGCTTTTCAGTTTGTAAAAACTGCACCGGGTATAAGTGTAGTATCTGGAGCATTCATTATGATACTCAATGAGAGCACTTATGGCGAAAACGGAATCATGGTATTTGCCGACTGCGCCGTGCATCCGAACCCTACCGCCAAAGAATTGGCCGAAATAGCTGTAGCCACAGGCCGCACCACACAAGCCATTGCCGGATTTGAGCCTCGCATAGCCATGCTCAGCTTTTCAACCAAAGGCAGCGCAAGCCACGAGATGGTAGACAAAGTAGTAGAAGCCACCCGCCTTGCCAAAGAAATGGCACCAGATATGAAAATAGACGGCGAGCTACAAGCCGATGCAGCCATAGTAGAGGCCATAGGCAAATCTAAAGCCCCGGGAAGCGAAATAGCAGGTAAAGCCAATGTATTGGTATTCCCAACGCTCGAAACCGGAAACATAGCTTACAAACTAGTACAACGCCTGGCACATGCCGAGGCTGTAGGCCCTGTGTTGCAAGGTATGGCAGCGCCCATCAACGACCTTTCACGTGGTTGCTCGGTGAGCGATATCGTGAATCTGGTGGCCATCACAGCCAACCAGGCAGCTGGAATGGCAAAAGCCTGATTATTTATACATAACAGAATATTATTTTTTTTAAATTTAAGATAAAATTTCATGGCAGATTTAATTACCGAAAGGTTAGAGGAATTTGGGTTAAGCGTAAGTGCTAAGCCAAAAGCCGTATTTTCGTCAGTAGGTATCGTAGGGTGCGGCCAAACCGGTCAGCGTATTGCCCTCATGATAGCTACTATGGGTATAGAGGTTGTTTTTCTGGAAATAAGCAAAGAAAAGATAGAAGCCGGGATAAAGGAAATAGCTGAGGAACTTGATAGCCGTATTTCGCACTGGGGCATGACCAGTGGTGAGAAAAAAGCTACCCTCACCCGCATAAAAGGTACCTTGGACTATGCCGATTTTAAAGACTGCGATATAGTGATAGAAGCCATACTTTCGCGCAACCGGGAGTATGCATTGCCTACACGAAAGGACGTATTCAAACTCATCGAAGCACACACCCGCCCCGATTGTATCATAGCCACCAACTCTACAACAACTGTTATTACAATTCTTTCATCTGAACTGAAACAAAAAGACAGATGTATAAGCATGCACATAAGCACCACCAATCCTGATGCCAACGTAATGGAAATAGTAAAAGGCCATTATACAGCCAATTGGGTGCTCGACAAAGTGCGTGTTTTTGCAAAAATGATAAACAAAGTGCCTATACCTGTATCTGAATCTGCTGGTTTGGTATCTGCCCGTATTTTTGTTCCCCTCATGAACGAGGCTTGCGATGTGCTCATGGAAGGCGTAGCCGACCTCGATAGCATAGACTTTGTAATGCGCAGCAGCTTAGGTTTGCCACTTGGACCATTCGAAATGGCCGATAAAATAGGCTTAGACCGCGTAATGCGCTACTGCGAAAACCTTTACAACGAATTTGGCGATCGCAAATACATTGCCCGCCCTATTCTGAAAAGACTTGTGAGAGCCAACCTGTTTGGTCGTAAAACCGGACGTGGTTTCTATTCTTACGATGAACTCGGCAATAAAATAAAGCCGGTAAATATGAATCCTACCAATTTAACCCCTGAAATTTAATAACAATGAATATATTAGTTTTAAACTGCGGAAGTTCGTCCATTAAATATCAGCTTTTCGATATGACCAAAGAATTTGTAATGGCAAAAGGCATAGTCGAAAAAATTGGGTTAAAAGGTTCTTTCGTGAAACACGAAAAAGACAATGGCCAGAAAGTAATGTTCGATGGTGAAATACTCGACCATCAGGCAGGTATTGAATACGTGCTTGGTATACTCACCAGCCCCAAACATGGTTGCATAAAAACCCTTGATGAGATACATGCTGCAGGTCACCGTGTGGCTCATGGTGGCGAAACCTTCACAGATAGCGCACTCATAAACGACAATGTAAAAAAAGACATTGAAAGATGTATTGCACTTGCCCCACTGCACAATCCGGCCAACCTGAAAGGCATCATGGCCATGGAAAACCTGCTGCCCGATATCAAGCAAGTTGCCGTATTTGATACAGCTTTCCACCAAACCATGCCTGCCAAATCATATATGTATGCAGTTCCTTATTCTTTATACAAAAAATACGGAATTCGTCGCTATGGTTTCCACGGAACCAGCCACCGCTTTGTAATGCGCCGTGCCTGCGATTTCCTGAAACTTGATATGAATAATTCCCGTATCATCTCTTGCCACCTGGGCAACGGTGCTTCGGTAGCTGCCATATGCAATGGAAAATCGGTAGATACTTCAATGGGGCTAACCCCGGTAGAAGGCCTCATCATGGGTACTCGCTCAGGTGACCTCGACTTGGGCGTGCTCACTTTCATCATGGAAAAAGAGGAGATAGGCCTCAATGCTGCCAATACGCTCATCAATAAGCACAGTGGTATGCTCGGTATTTCCGGAGTTTCGAGCGATATGCGCGAAATTGAAGATGCTGCTGCTGCCGGCAACGAGCGTGCTAAACTGGCGCTGGAAATGTACGACTATCGTGTACGTAAATACGTAGGCGCATATGCTGCTGCTATGGGTGGGGTAGATGTTGTAATTTTTACTGGTGGTATAGGCGAAAATGCTGATATCACACGTAAAGGTATAGCCCAGAACCTCGAATTCATGGGTTTGGATCTCGACGAAGAAAAAAACAAAGGGGCTCGTGGTAAAGAAAAAGTCATAAGCAAAGATGGCTCAAAAGTAAGGTGCGTAATAATACCTACCAACGAAGAGCTTGTAATTGCAGAAGATACGCAGCGTATTATTGGATAAAAACAAAATACAACGCCTTTCACAATACAAAAAACTGCCTGCCGCAAGATTTCAAAATCAGAAACAGGCAGTTTTTTATTTTATTTCATGAAAAGGTACTTTAAAATAGTATTCGTTGAAATAGGTATGTCATTCATATGCAATCGAATGCATAAAATCATTAAATTATTTATTTAAAAAATTAAACATACAAAATATGATCAAACAACTATCCTATTTGAGCAATCTTGTTGCACTTCAGTCTAAACGAAAAAAACTTATTTTGGCCGCAGCACAAGATGCGCACAGCATAGAAGCCGCTTATCAGGCATGGAAAGATGAAATTGTAGACATAGTATTGGTTGGCGATAAAGCCGAAATAGAAAAAATTGCCAATCAAAAAGGCTTAGATATAAGCGCAATAGAGCTGATAGATGTGGCAGATAAAGCCAAAGCGGTAGAAGTATCTGTAAAACTGATACGCGATGGCAAAGGTGACATATTGATGAAGGGAAATGTACCTACGAGCACTTTGCTCAAAGGAGTACTGGATAAAGAATGGGGATTGAGAAAAGGCGGTGTACTATCGCATTTTGCTTTATTCGAAATACCTGCTTACCACAAACTGCTAGGCCTCACAGATGTGGCCATGAATATAGCCCCCGATTTGCAAGGCAAAGCAGCCATACTCAACAATGCAGTCAGCTTCATGAATTCACTCGGTTTTGAAAAACCAAAAATAGCTGCACTGGCCGCAGTAGAAACTGTGAACAGCGACATGCAGGCTACCCTTGATGCTGCAATGTTAAGTAAAATGGCTCAGCGTGGTCAGTTGGGAAAATGTATCGTAGATGGACCACTGGCGTTTGACAATGCCATAAGCCGTGAATCGGCAGAGCACAAAGGCATAATAAGCGATGTAGCCGGAGATGCTGACCTGTTGCTTTTCCCAAACATTGAATCGGGAAATGTGATTTACAAAGCCCTTTCGTATTTTGCAAATGCTCGTCTGGCAGCAGTTATACTTGGAGCCAAAGCCCCAATTGTACTCACTTCACGCGCCGACAGCGAAGATGCCAAGCTCAATAGCATCCTGCTTGCAGCTGTAGGTAAATAATTTTTCAATCCAAGACTTACATTCTTTATATGGAAATGACACATCAAGTAAGCGAGAATGCATGGATTCTGGCCATAAACCCCGGTTCTACTTCTACTAAAATAGCAGTATACCAGAATACAAATCCTGTATTTTTAAAAAACATAAAACATACCACCGACGAACTAAAAAAGTTTGAAACTATTGCTGAGCAGTACCCATTTAGGAAAGAAATAATACTAAAGGAACTAGAGAAGGCTGAAATCCACATGGATTACATACAGGCAGTAGTAGGCCGTGGTGGTTTGCTGAAACCCATAGAGTCTGGTGTATACGAAGTAAACGATGCCATGGTACGCGATCTCAAAAACAGTCCGGTAGGTGAGCACGCGAGCAATCTGGGTGGACTCATAGCCCTGGATATAGCCAACAGCCTTCCCAATGCAAAAGCCTATATAGCTGATCCTGTGGTGGTAGACGAACTTAGCCCTCTAGCGAGGGTGTCTGGTCATCCGGCTTTCAGAAGGAAATCGGTTTTTCATGCCCTCAACCAAAAAGCTGTAGCTCGCACATTTGCAAAATCGATTATGCGCAAATACGAAGACCTGAACCTAATAGTTGTTCATTTGGGTGGCGGTATTACTGTAGGTGCGCATGAAAAGGGCAGAGTTGTTGATGTAAACAATGGCCTCGATGGTGAAGGACCTTTCTCGCCGGAACGGAGCGGCACTTTGCCTATTGGTGATCTCATAAAAATTGCATTTAGTGGCAGGTATACAAAGGAAAAACTCATGAGTATGGTTGTTGGAGAAGGTGGCCTGGTGGCTTATCTGGGCTCAAACAGCGCCTACGAAATAGAAAACAGAGCTATAAATGGCGATACCGAAGCAAAATTTTATTTCGATGCCATGGCCTATCAAGTAGCGAAAGCCATAGGATCACTTTGCCCGGTACTATACGGAAATGTAGATGCCATACTTATAACCGGTGGTATAGCCAACTCTACATATTTCGTAAATCAAATCATTGAGCGTTGTCACCGCATTGCCCCCATACACGTGTATCCGGGTGAAGACGAAATGCGTGCTTTGGCCCTGAATGGACTTATGGTGATAAAAGGCGAAGTGGTGCCAAGTGAGTACGACAAATAAAAGATTTTCTTTTCTTTAAAAACGAATAGAAGATGTCTGAAAAGCAAACAATCCGAAAGTTAGAAGCTTTCGGATTGTTGATATATAGTGAGTTATGAATTGTTATTCAGTATCTATAAGTTAAGGTCGCTGGTTTTACAAGCCTAGCGTCCAGTCATTTGCATACAATGCTTCGTGTTTAAGTTGAACTTGTCGAAACCTTCATTATTGGTACCATTCTGCCTCATGCCTGAGCTTTGTTTATGTAATATGCCCATTACATTTGCTAACTTCTGATAACGGTAATTTCGGATTATTCTTACTAATTTTGTAGGGTAATCGAAATGGATATATGACCAATTTACTAATAGAAAACAAAGATACATATGCTTATCTGGTGGGAATAGGTGAGTATTATGATGAATCCTTGGCGCCTGCTCTTCCTTATGTATCAGACAATTTGGAAGCATTTCACAAGGTATTGTCCGATGAAACCCGGCTCGCTCTGAGCAATGAAAATATTTCGATTGCATTGAATTCAGGAAAAAAGCAGATAAACCGAAAACTTTCTTCTTTGTCGGAACTATTGAGTAAGCAATTATCTACCGTCATTTTCTATTTTTCAGGAATATCGTTTTTGCAAGCCGAATATGGGCACATATACCTCATACCTTCCGATGCAAGTTTTAAATATGTTGAGGATGAAGGAATAAGCCTGAAAAGCTTACATGTAAAACTGAAAAAAGTAAAATCGGTACGAAAGATTATTATCCTTGATTTGGTGCAATTTACCAACAGCAATGGCGGGCAAACTTCGTTTTTCGATGAACTCGATTTTATGGACGATGTGATTGTGCTTATCAATCGCACCCATTCGGGTAATTATGCCTCAGGTTTGTTTTTTACAACCCAACTGTTAGATATTCTGAACAATGGTCTTAAGAATAGCAATCCGGTAATTACCATTTCCGATATTTATAAAAAATTGCAGCAGCATGCGGAATTGAAAACAACCCTGAAATTGTACTGCCCAGATAATTTGCTTAGTACCGTAGTGACTGCAAATGTGGCTTATGCGAGCGATGCAAATAATGAGGAAGAAATGGCATGGTCACTTACCATGAAACAGAACACCATACAAGCATTCGACCAGTTTATAGAACGTTTCCCACGGGGAAAGTATCTTACGCTGGCCATAAACCTGATGCGAAAACTGGAAGAAGAAGAACAGAAGTGGCATGAAGCTTGCCGCAAAAACCTGCTTTCAGCGTTCCGCGAATACCTTTCGCTCTATCCCGAAGGGAATTTTGTAAACGAAGCCATGTTCAAAATAAAACGTCTGAAGCGCGGACGAAGCGGGAATTTGGTGAGTGAAAATACAGCAATAAGCAATACCGATGAGCTCATGCAAGAATCAGACAATCAGCCTGAAGAGTATGTAGCAGATTCTCAGAAAAGCAAGTTCGATGATTTGATTTCAAGTTTCATAAAAAAAGAAGGCAGCGTATCTATTCGCAACAGCAAAATTCAGGCTTCCCGCGAGGATTTGTCTGCCAAAGCAGTAGAAGAAACCGACGAGATTATTACCGAAAGCTTTGCAAAACTACTTATCAAGCAAAAGCAATATGCAAAAGCGCTGCAAGCATACAAGAAGCTGAAAGTCAGATTCCCGGACCGCAGCGAAGAGTTTGAAAAGATAATTCAGGAAATACGGCAAATGAGCTGAGGAAAGAGTTAGTTTATTAACAACAATTAAAATTTATCATATATATGGCCGATCAAATATTTCAGATTCAAATTGCCTTAAAAGGAACTAAACCTAAAATATGGCGTAGGATATTGATTCAATCAGACAAGTCGTTGCTAGATTTTCATAAGATCATCCAAACAACAATGGGGTGGACAAATTCTCACTTGCACCATTTTATTAAAGACCAAACTTTCTATACAATTAGATATCCGAATGATGATTTATGGGGTTTTAGTAATAATGTAGATTATAAAAAGAAAAAAATAAAAATTTCGGATCTGTTACGTCTAGTAAAAGACAAAATCGCTTATGAATATGATTTTGGCGATGGTTGGCTACATGTAATAACATTAGAAAAAATTCTGCCATATGACAGTACCCAAAAATACCCAATTTGCATTGCAGGCAAAAGAAATTGTCCACCTGAAGATTGTGGTGGGATTTGGGGATACGCTGGTATGCTGCAAGTTTTAGAGAATCCCGCTCATGAGGAATACTCTGACTTAACAGATTGGCTTGGAGAAGATTTTGATCCGGAATATTTTGATAAGACGGAAATAAACGCATTATTAACCGAAAAAAACTATGGCTGCAATTGAATTTTAATGCTAAAGGTCTGCTGAAAAACAAAAATCTTACAGTAATTTAACTGCTTAGATGGTTTGAATGCATCTAATAGTAAAAACATTGAATACTAAATATGAAGTAATTCATGCACATAACATGATTAATAAGGTAATAAGGTTGTGTCAATGAATTCTTTTAATTTCTACTAAGGTTTGAATTATCGATAAGGTTTTAATACCTTATTTTCAGTTAAAACCTTAGTAGAAAATTATATCGAATAGCAAAGACTACCTTATCACCTTATTCTTTTAAATGAATATTATCGAATAGATGGTGATATAAAAAGGATTTAGGCGAAAGTCCGAGTTTTTCAGCAGATCCTTCTTAAGAATAGCTAAAATATAGAATTTAAATTGAAAATACTTTCACCTGATTCCGCACTAAAAGTTCTCAACTACTCTTATTCTTCTTTATACGTAATGCGCATCACTTGTGTGCAGCCTTCAGCAATGCGATACCTATTGTCGAGTCTAATACCAACCAACCAGATTATTTCGGCATTTTGGTTTACTAGCACCAGGCACGAATCTTTGGTGAATAGGTCAATTTTGGCGTCCACCAACATATCGCTAATCTTTTTGAATCCTTTCATGCCCAGGGGTACCATTTTATCGCCCTTTTGCCATAAGCGCAAAGTTAGCGGGAACACTAGTTTCGAAGCATCCAGCGAAACTTCATATGGGTTGGCAGGGTAGGGCGGGCAACAAGGAATTTTTTGCAAACTAATTTTACCACCATCAAACCCAAATTCACCATCGTTGTGAATAAGCATTTCAAATATCGGCTTTTTTGTCTTATTCCTAATTATCAGTTGGTTGCGATCTATTAGTAATTGGTGAGTTACACTTGTAAACACTTTACCCGCATTGCTCAGGCTATTAGCTATTTGCCTTACTTGTGTAGAGTTAAAACCATACTTTTTTGTAGCATAAAAAATATAAAGCAATGCTTCGTCCGGATTATGAAAAGCATTGGTTGACAGAAAAGTAAAATTTTGTGACTGATGCATTAGTTTAGCTAAATCAGCCTCAATCCGGTTTTCATTCATTTTATTTGCAGCTTTCAGCAGCTGCATGGTGTCGGTAAGCGATGCGATGAACGAGGGATTGAGGTGCCCGAAAAGGGGCAAAATGCGATGCCGGATATAGTTGCGTGTGATGTCGTGTGAATCGTTACTACTGTCGTGACGAGAATTTATATTATTATCAATCAGGTAATTCAGAATCTGATTTCGGTTGGCAAACAAGATCGGACGAATAATATATTCATTCACCGGCTTAATTCCGGTAAGACCTGCAAGTCCGGTACCACGCGAAAGATTCAGGAAAAAAGTTTCAGCAGAATCGTTTGCATTGTGCGCCACGGCTATATAATCGAGTGCTTTTTGTTTGCGAAGCGATTCAAACCATTCGTACCGCAGGTTTCGGGCAGCCATTTCGATGCTGATTTTATGCACAGCAGCATACTTAATTGTATTGAATCGGTTCACAGATAATGGGATGTTCCAATCGTTGCAAAGCGATACTACAAAGTTTTCATCATCGTCAGATTCCTTGTCCCTGAGTTGGAAATTGCAATGAGCAGCTTCGATATTAAACCCACCCGATTTGAGCAGATGTAGCAAGCATACAGAATCGGGACCACCACTGAGGGCCACCAATATACGGGTATTGGCAGTTGTGCTGCACTCATTGGCTATGAAATTTGCAAAAGCATTAATCATTTTTACCTAATAATAATCGTATGGCCTTGGTTTTTAGCAAACATTCCTGATACTCATTCGTTAAATCGGAATTGGCGGTAATGGCACTTCCTGCGCTGAATGATAAGTAATTACGTTCCTGGTCGTAGAGGATACTACGTATTACAACATTGAAGTCAAAATTTTCGCCGGGTGTAACATAACCAACAGCACCACTATACAAATTGCGGGCGGAGTGCTCGTATTTATCTATAAGTTGCATGGCACGTATTTTTGGGGCGCCGGTCATTGAACCCATCGGAAAGCTCGCTTTTATAGCATCAAACCAATTCAACCCGCTGCGTAAGGTGGCTTCAACCGTAGATATGAGTTGGAATACATGTGCAAATTCGTGTATCTGATTTAGTTCCGGTACGTGTACACTTCCATTTTGGGCAATTTTAGATAAATCATTTCTCACTAAGTCTACAATCATTATATTTTCACTCAGTTCTTTCTGATTGGTGCTCAGCAAAATTTTGTTCAAATCGTCTTCGGCTGCCGTACTTCCTCTCATCATGGTGCCCTTTATGGGTTGTGATATTATTTTGTCCCCATTTTTTGTAAGGTATCTTTCCGGACTGGCCGAAAGTAAATGTTTGCCACCTACCTTTACATAAGCAGAAAATGGGGTTGGTGAAATTTCGATGAGTTTGTAAAAAAAATGAAGTGGTTTACTAAGCACAATATCTGCAAAAAATTCCATACAATAATTTACCTCGTATATATCGCCTCGCAAAATATGCTTAAGCAATTCATCAGTAGCATTTAAGTACGCAGATTTGGTAGTTTTGGCATGCAATGTTATATTTTCAATCTTATTCGTATCTATACTTACTTCAGTTTGCATGATAATTTCGAATAGCTTAATCACAATGGGTTCTGTATCACAACTGTCCTCGTAGTCGCAAACTATTTTTCCCGCTATATTTCTAAAAATATATCGGGGTACAACAAAATAAATATCGGGAAAATAAAAGAACTTTGGGGCTTTGGTTTCCAGATTTTCGAGTGCATTTTTGAAATCATATGAGAAGAACCCAAAAAGCCAATCGTTTTTCTTATGGCAAAATTTTTCGAAAGCACTAATAGCCTTATAGTTGGCTTCACTACTAAAAGTCTGAAAAGATCCAACTCCCATCAGGAAATTGAAATTCGAATAATTATCGGTCTGATAGTTATTCGTTCGATAATAGAAGAATGGATCAAATTTATTTCCCCATTCCGCAATTTTGGTCAATAATTCGTCGGTGGCAACATATTTTGAGTAATAAGTTACGCGTGCCATCAGAATCCAATTCGTTGACGATTAGAGTTCGGTGCATTGCCAGCCACAAAGTCCTTCACATCTTCGTAAGTAAGCGTTTCCACAGCATCAGCAGTGCG
The DNA here is from genome assembly GCA_020048155.1 of Bacteroidota bacterium. Lineage (GTDB taxonomy): Bacteria > Bacteroidota > Bacteroidia > Bacteroidales > DYOH01 > JAIFMY01. The sequence goes on along the minus strand of JAIFMY010000083.1, from coordinate 1,224 downwards.
GTGTTCTTTAGACAAGGAAGCCATTCTTAGATTCTGGTTTATGATAGAGCGTTCAATCATTTTGCGCACCTCACGTGCATTTCCAAAATATTGGTCGCGGCTCAAGTGTAGGTTAAAAAGATATTGCCTTATGTGAGCAGCGGCCATATCGTCGGTTTTCAGCCCTTCTCTTTTCAACATTTGGGTTGCAATTTCAAAAAGTTCTTCCGGAGTGTAATCTACAAAAGTAAGTGCACGGTCAAATCTGGATTTCAAACCAGGGTTCATGCGCAGTAGCTTATCCATAGGGGCAGGATATCCGGCTATGATAACGGCAAAATCGCCACGGTGGTCTTCCATATTTTTGAGCACTACCTCTATGGCTTCACGCCCAAAACTATTTTGGCCATCCTCAGCCAGGGCATATGCTTCGTCTATGAACAGAATGCCACCCATTGCTTTGTTTATTTTTTCCATGGTTTTGAGTGCGGTTTGGCCCACAAATCCGGCAATGAGTCCTTCGCGATCTGTTTCCACTATGTGCCCTCGTTCGAGTAAGCCCAGGGCTTTGTATATTTTACCAATAATGCGGGTGACGGTAGTTTTGCCAGTACCCGGATTGCCTCGGAAAACGGTATGTAACGAAAATTTATTGAGCACATCTTTACCAGTTTCGCGGTAGTAGCGCACCAATTTCACCATCTCGTTTATATCTGCTTTTATGTTTCCTAGGCCTGTAAGTCTTGAAAGCTCTGTAAGGGCATCACGCAAAAGATTTTCATCGATGGGTATATCTATTTTCCTTTTATCGGACTTGATCATGATTTTGAGCACGTCTTCAGCTTCTATGGTAGAAAGCTTAGATTGTGGCAACGATTTTATATCAGGTTCGTGTATCACCCTCAGGCCCATATGCATTTTGGCCTCGTCTACTATGGCATGTGCTAGCCGCGCATTCCCAAACGATTTGTTACGGTCGCGGTAGGCATCCATCAGCATTTCAGCTATATACTTGTGTGCATCAAACGAGAGTTTCACCCCACGCTTTTCGGCAGCAAATTCAGCTATTTGCATCAACTCTTCAGGTACATAATCGTCGAAATGAAAATGATGTTTGAAACGGGATTTCAGACCAGGATTAGATTCCATGAAATTGGTCATTTCTTCGGGATATCCGGCCACCATGATGGCGATATCGCCGGGCCCATCGGCCAGTTCTTTGAGGAGAACTTCAATCACTTCGCG
>JAIFMY010000206.1 GCA_020048155.1 Bacteroidota bacterium | reverse complement strand
ACTTTTTGATTTTGTATACTTTTTGCTTTTGGGTGTTGCTTTGAGGTTGGTTATATCGAGCCCGAGTTTTAGCAATCCGATAGCGGTAGCGTATTTTGTGTTTTTCATTTCCGGACGCATATCGTATATCAGATTCGGGTTTGGCTCAGCCAAACGTACATCAAAAGCAGTTCTTTCCTTGATGAGTTGCGTGAGGTATTTCAGATTGGCACCACCGCCTGTTATTACTAATCCGCTCAGGTGATCATATACTCCGGAATTGTTGATTTCAAAAACAATATTGTCAATGATTTCTTCCATTCGGGCCTGAATGACTCCTGCCAGATGATCTGCCGGTATTTCTTTGGCAGGTGAACCTTGCATTACTTCGCTGGTGTATGTTTCGTTGCGCTTAGCATATTTCTGCATGGCTATGCCGTGTCGTACTTTTACGGTTTCAGCTGCACGTGGCAATATTTTCCAAATATTGCGTATATCGTTGGTTATGAGCATGCCACCTGCAGGAACTATACCGGCGTGGCAAAGTATTTTGTCGTGAAATACTGCTACATCTGTAGTGCCGCCGCCAATGTCTATCAATGCTATACCGGCTTCTTTTTCGTCGGCATAGAGCACAGCCTCTGCAGAGGCAATAGATTCGAGAAATGCTCCTGCCACTTTAAATCCGGCTGCTTCTACAGCTCGGGTAGTATTGCGTACATTGGCCTCATTGCATACCATCAGTTGGTATATGCCCTTTACCATACGTCCTGAGCAACCAACCGGATTAGTGATGTTGGCCTCATTGTCTATGGTGAAAGTTTGTGGATATACATGAAGGATAATTTCGCCCGGATTTACAGGTGTCAGATGTATTTCTTCGAGCATTTGCTGGTAGTCGCTTTCGCTGAAAATATGTTCATCAGAGGCATAGTTTTTCGATGATGTATTGCGTATAGTCCTCAGGTTGTGATCGGAAATACCAATAAATACTTCATCAATATCGTAATCAGACATTTCCATTGCTTGTTCCATAGCAATGGTAATGATTTTTGCTGTCTCCTCTATGTTTTTTACACTACCCCGCAATACGCCTTCCGATTTTTGCTCTGCAAAACCCAGGATTCTGATCTTGTTTTCGTGTTCTCTCTGGCCTACAAGAGCAACTATTTTTGTTGTGCCAATGTCTATAATCCCTACAACTTCATTCTGTGCGCCCATGATGATAACTGTTTAATATTTTTACTTTTGCTTTATTTTTTACATATAACCTGATCACTGAATTTCACATTAATTGCCTTGTATTTGTTCCACCCCACACTTTGTAATGCTTTGGTATACACAGCCTCTAATTTACGAAATTTATATTCATAGTTTTCAATATTTCCAAATTCAATAACATGCGATCCAACACGGGGAATCAATTCAAACTCCAATTTTGATGTAACATAAATTTGCTCAATTTGTGATTTCCAAAATTCGTGCGAATCAATAAAGAGCGCTAGCTTCCAGATATCCTGTAAGATAGCACTTTTTTTCTTGATCTTTCCATTTGCAACAATTACGTCGGGACGGTAAGTGGCTGGTAATGGCATGATTGCTCCCTCTCTGTCGATATAGAAATGCTCATTACTTAAACCAAAAACACGCACAATCGGCTGTCTTTGCCAAATGTCGATTTTCAATTTTCCATTAAATGTCTTGTACAGTTCGGCCCTTCTGAATATAGGTTGTTTGAGTAATATTGCCTCCAGTTCGGCAGTGTTTAGACTGTCAATGGGAGCGCCTATAATTCTTCCTCCATTCCCTTCCAATAAACTTATGACCTCTTTTTCCTCAATATACATCTGATCAGAGGAATCTGCTATACTTATCACCACCTCGTTGCAGCGTATATTGCTGTATTTGATGGCTATAAGTGCGAGTACTATTACCAGGTATAACCCCAGTCCGTACCACTTAAGCTTTGACTTCTCTAATTTTGTGCTAAAATACATATTAAAAAATTTATTATCAAATTTTATTCATATTCTTTTCCAAATTTTCTACTAATATTTTTGCAGTTGATTCTATATCACCTGCTCCAACAGTTACCAGTATCTCAAATGATGTATTCATGAAGTAATCTGCGATTTCTGTTTTGGGCAAAAATTGTTTTTTCTTGCTTTTCACATGTTCAAGTATCGAGTTGTGGTCTATTCCTGCAATCGGCAACTCTCGCGCCGGATATATCTCTGTCACATATACTTCGTCGAATACAGATAATGCTTCTCCAAATTCTTTTGCAAAATCACGGGTTCGCGAATACAGATGTGGTTGAAACACAACAGTTATTTTTTTGTTGTGAAACATCAGATTCAAGGAGTTTCCCAATGCTTCTATCTCTTTTGGGTGATGTGCGTAATCGTCAATGAGTATTTTATTTTCGGACTGATGCAATATATCGAATCTGCGTTTGTTGCCAATGTAAGTGCTTACTGCTGTGCGTATAGCTTCAATTTTAATTCCTGTGAGTATTGTTATTGCAATAGCTGCCAGAGAGTTAAGAACATTGATTATGCCCAGTGTTGAAGTACTAAAATTCTGATAAATTTTACCACCTGGCGCTATTACATCGAATGTATAAAATAGTCCTTCCTGTTTTATATTTTCAGCTCGATAGTCTGCTGAGGTGTTATCCAAAGAATATGTGTAGCAAGTAATTCCCTCGGGTACCTGAATCTTTGAACGAATATCTGCATGAACTACCAGTACTGCTCCTTTGCGCATTCCTGCAACAAACTGATTGAATGTTTGATTTATATCTTCAACCGAGCCATATATATCCATATGATCTGCATCTACGGATGTGATAATGGCATAGTCTGGTGTGAGGTGCAGGAAAGACCTGTCGTATTCATCTGCTTCGGCCACAGCCCAAGTACTAGTGGGGTGCAACAGCAGGTTGGTATTGTAATTTTTGGTTATTCCTCCTAAAAATGCCTGACAGCCTACGCCCGATTGCGTAAGAATATGTGCAACCAATCCGGTGGTGGTGGTTTTTCCGTGCGTTCCGGCTACTGCTATCAGCTTATTTCTGTTGGCTATAAGTCCCAGCGCTTTGGCACGTTTTATTATTTGGAATCCATTATTTTCGTACCATTGCAGGGCATGATGATTTGCCGGAACTGCAGGGGTGATGATTATAAGTGTATGCTGTTTATTCTTAAATTGTTCGGGAACTGAATCTATGCTTTCGTTGTAGGTTACAAATATATGCTCGTTTTCTAGCGCAAGGGTAAGTTCGGTCGATGTTTTGTCGTACCCACCAACTTGCATTCCATTGGCATTCATGTATCGCGCAAGAGCGCTCATGCCTATGCCGCCAATGCCAACGAAGAAAACGCTATGTATTTGTTCCCAATTCATTAGTTAAATCCATTTATTGTGAATCCGCCATCTATTGCCAAGGTTTGCCCGGTGATGTAGTTTGAGCCCGGCATGCACAAAAATGCTACTGTAGCAGCTACTTCTTCTGGTTGACCTACCCTGAGCATGGGGGTTCTGTTTATGATTGCATCGTAATATTCTTTGTTGTTCAAAAGTTCTTCTACCAAAGGAGTGGCTATATACCATGGAGCAACAGCATTTACCCGTATCCCGTGTGGTGCCCATTCACCAGCCAGATTTTTGGTAAGCTGGTTTATGGCAGCCTTGGTCATGGCATATACCGAGCCTGTACGTATGTATGTTAGACCTGCTACACTCGACATATTTATGATTGAAGCCCCCTTGCTTTTTTTTAGGAATGGGTAGCATAGCCTGCACATTTCGAAAGTAGAGAATAAATTTGTATTGAAAATATGCATTATTTCTTCCTCTTTGTATTCGAGGGTGGGTTTACGTATGTTCGTTCCTACATTATTTACCAATATATCGAGGTACCCGAAGTATTGTTCAACTTGTTGTATAATCAGATTATGTTGCTCTTTCTTGCTCACGTCTGCTACAATAGCAAAAACATCCGTATAGCCCATCTTCTTGAATTCACTTATTCTAAGTTCGAGCTTATCTTCGTGGCGTGCCACAATGGCGACTTGTGCACCGAGGCCAAGCAACTCTGCAGCTATTGACAAACCAATACCATCAGAAGCGCCCGTTACCAGAGCCTTCATGCCTTTGAGCGACCATCTGTATTTCAATTCACTTAACATAACTTAGTACTATTTGGGCTATTTCTTTGCCTGCATTGGGCAAAGCCAGCGATTTACAATTTTCTGACATTTTTTTGTGCAATTCTTCATTGCCTAGCAGGGCTATCGTTTCATTTACTAAGGCTTGTGCGGTGTCTGCGTCTTTCACCAGTAATGCTGCATTTTTTGAGACCATTGCCATTGCGTTTCTGGTTTGGTGATCTTCTGCTACATAAGGCGATGGAACCAAAACCGAAGGTTTGCCCACAATGCAAAGCTCAGATACAGTACCTGCACCAGCCCGGCTTATGATTATATCGGCGGCTTTATATGCCAAATCCATTCTTTCAATAAATGGAGCTACGTACAAATTAGGGGTTTTGGGTAATTTTCCTTCAGCCTCATAGTTTGTGTAGTAATTTTTCCCGGTTTGCCATATTACCTGTAAATTTTTTTCGGTAGCAATAAGACTCGCAGCGCCTAGCATAGCTTCGTTTATGCTGCGCGCTCCGCCACTTCCACCTAGTACAAGTATGGTTTTTTTATCGGGTGAAAGGTTGAACTGAGCCAATGCTTCGTTGCGGTTTACTTGCTCAAAATTGAAATGACGTACGGGGTTTCCGGTGAGTACAATTTTTTCTTTCGGGAAAAATTTTTCCATCCCTTCGTAAGCTGTACATATGCGCTTCACGCGAGATGCCAGAATGCGGTTGGTTACCCCTGCGAAACTGTTTTGCTCTTGCAATATACATGGTATTCCAGATGTTGCAGCTATATACATTACCGGGCCGCTGGCATATCCGCCAACTCCTACTGCAACATTAGGTTTGAAATTCTTTATTATTTTTCGGGCTGCCCATAAACTGCGCAATAGTTTGCCCACAACAACCAGGTTGTGGAACGTAAATTTGCGCTCGAATCCGGCAATGGGTAAACCTATGATGGGGTATCCTGCCTGTGGCACTTTTTCCATTTCAATTTTGCCTATGGCGCCTACAAATAAAATTTGAGCATCGGGCTGAATCAGTCTTATTTCATTGGCAATACTGATGGCCGGGAAAATATGTCCCCCGGTTCCACCACCACTTATCAATATGCGCGCAGTTTTACTCATCCTGTATTTTTATTTCTGAATGAACCTCTTCTTACAAGCTGTGTACTTTTACTAATATTGAGCACTATACCAAAGGTAAGCCCGGTGAGCAGCAATGATGTACCTCCCATACTGATAAATGGCAAGGTTTGTCCTGTTACCGGAAACAGGGTTACAGCCACCGCCATATTTACCAAGGCCTGAAATACAATGCTTATTGTAAGCCCAATAGCCAGAAATGCCTGAAATGAGCGTTGGGATTCCTCTACAATTTTGGCTGTTCGGTAGAATAGGGCAATGTATATGAGCAATGGAATGATAGCACCTACTATCCCGTATTCTTCTATGATGATTGCATATATAAAGTCGGCGTAAGGCTGTGGCAAATTGGTACGTTGTGTGCTCATACCGGGGCCTTTACCAAGAAACCCTCCTGTGGCCACCGCTATTTTAGCCATATCAGCTTGGTGGTTTTCACGTTCCGCAGAATCGTCGAAATAGCTGTAAAGTCTGTTTTTCCAGGTCCCTACACGCCCGGTATCTATGGTTGCAAATGCAATGGTAAGTATGATAATGCCTGCAAGGGCTATGGCTCCTACATAGGTTGCCAGTACTTTTATGTTTACTCTACCAATAAATAGTAGCGTAACCGATGTGCCGAATAGCAACACTGCAGTAGAAAGGTTTTCGCTTACTATAAGACCGCAAATAAGCCCAATGAAAAGGAAAATTTTGAATAAATTTTTGTTCAATGCTTCAATATTGTCCTGACTTATAGCCAATTGTTTGGATATGAAAACAATAAGTGCAAATTTTGCAAAATCGCTGGTCTGAAATTCAATACCAAGTATAGGAATAGTAAGCCAGCGTTTTGCTTCGTTTGTTTCAACTCCAAATTGTAGTGTAGCTATAAGCAATGCTACACTAATTATAAATATGGCGTTTGAAAGGCGCTGAAATATATTGTAATCTATTTTGTGCGTGATAAATATGATAATGAGGGCAAAGGTCAGAAATTTGAATTGCCTCCATAGGTAGTAAGATGTATCTCCGTCCTGAAACTTATAAGCTAAGTATCCGGTAGCGCTATATACAACCATAGTAGATACAATGAATAGTATCCCTATAATCATCCATATGATTGGGTCGCCCTGGAAATGCTTATTTATAAATTCTTTCATTGTATATGTTGTATGTAAATGAATTACAGATTTTTAACTGCTAGTTTGAATTGTCGTCCTCTGTCTTCGTAGTTTTCGAACAGGTCGAAACTTGCACATGCCGGAGAGAGTAGTACTACGTCGCCGGGCTTAGCCAGCTCATAGCATTTATTTATGGCTTCCATCATAGATGTGGTTTGTGTAACCGGCACTATGGAACCAAATGTTTTCTGCAGCGTTTCGTTGTTTTTACCCAAGCAAACCAAATGTTTAACTTTTTCTTTTACCAACGGAATAATTTCTGTGTAATCATTGCCCTTGTCTATTCCGCCGGCTATCCATACAATGGGCTGGTTTATAGATTCGAGCGCATACCAGGCTGAGTTTACATTGGTAGCTTTAGAATCGTTTATGTACTTAACGCCTCTGATGGTGAGCACTTCCTCGAGCCTATGCTCTACGCCCTTGAAACTCATCAGGCTTTCCCTGATGTTTTCTTTGCGCACATGTGCCAGATTGGAGGCAATAGATGCCGCCAACGAATTGTAAATATTGTGTTTACCTTTTATAGAAATGTCTTTCAGTGGGGCTATCATTTCGGTATTGTTATTATCAGATATACATAAAGATTCGTCGTGAATGAAACCGGCTTTATTCTGAGCATGGTTTATGGTAAATGGTTTGAGTGTGGCTCTTGTTCTGAGCACAGTCAGGAATTTTGTAATCACCGGATCGTCTGCATTGTAAAGCAAAAAGTCGTTTTCATCCTGATTTTGGGTGATACGAAATTTTGAACGAATATAGTTTTCGAACTTGTAGTCGTACCTATCCAGGTGGTCGGGAGTGATATTGAGTAAAATTGCAATATCCGGCTTGAAACAGTCAATGTCGTCAAGTTGAAAACTGCTTAGCTCTACCACTATTACATCATTCACTTCTTCGGCCACAAGCCACGCAAAACTTTGTCCTACATTCCCTGCAAGTCCTACATTTAGTCCTGCCTCTTTGAGTATGTGGTATATAAGCAATGTGGTAGTCGTTTTGCCATTGCTGCCTGTTATACCTATAATTTTAGCCTCGGTGTATTTGTATGCAAATTCTATTTCCGATATAACCTTTTTTCCTGCAGTACGAATGTCTTGCATTATTTTCACTTTCTCAGGTATACCAGGGCTCTTGATGATGGTATCTGCCTCAGCTATTTTCGCCCATGTGTGCGTGCCTTCTTCAAAAAGTATATTGTGTGCAATGAGCAATTTTTTGTACTTGTCTTTTATAATGCTACTTTCGGAAACAAAAACGTCATAACCATGCTTTGTAGCCAGTATGGCTGCACCTACGCCGCTTTCGCCTGCTCCCAGTATGACAAGTTTGTTTGTGTTCATTTTATCTTAGTTTTAGGGTAATGATGGTAAGCGCTGCCAGAAGAATTCCAACAATCCAGAAACGTATAACTATTTTAGGCTCAACGTATCCCATTTTTTGAAAATGATGATGCAAAGGAGCCATTTTGAAAATGCGCCTGCCTTCACCAAATTTTTTCTTGGTATACTTAAAATAAGATACTTGCATCATTACCGAAAGGTTTTCAACCAAAAATATACCGCATAGAATAGGTATAAGCAGCTCTTTGCGAATAATGATTGCAAAAACTGCTATAATGCCACCCAATGCCAGACTTCCGGTATCGCCCATGAATACTTGTGCTGGATAAGCATTGTACCACAAAAACCCTACAGTAGCTCCGATAAGTGCAGAAGCAAAAATCACCAGTTCACCCGTATTTGGAATAAACATAATGTTGAGATAATCGGCAAAAATAGAGTTTCCCGAAACGTAAGCAAGAATACCAAGCGTAACTCCAATAATGGATGTAAGGCCGGTCAGTAGTCCATCCAAACCGTCGGTAAGGTTAGCACCGTTTGAAACCGCAGTGGTAATAAGAATAACGGCAATCACAAATACTATCCAACCGCCTAGTTGTGCATAGTTACCCATGAAACTAGTAAACCATGAATAATCTAATTCATTGTTTTTGAAAAAAGGTATGGAGGTGATGGTAGATTTCATATGAACATGCACCTGACTCTGAGTAGCGGCATCATAAACGCTTTTGCGTATTACCACATCGTCACTCAAGTATAGGGTGAGGCCTACAATGAGGCCTAATGCCAATTGCCCGAGTATTTTATATTTGCCATGCAAGCCTGACTTGTTTTTCTTGAAAACCTTGATATAATCGTCTGCAAATCCGAGAGCCCCTAGCCAAATAGTGGTGATGAGCATCAGTATAACGTATACATTGTGTATCTGAGCCAGAAGGAAAGTAGGGATAATGATGGATCCTAAAATAATAAACCCTCCCATGGTGGGAGTTCCTTTTTTCTGAAACTGTCCTTCCAGTCCAAGATTTCGTATTTCTTCTCCAATTTGCAGTATTTGCAGTTGGCTAATCACACGGCGACCGTAAACTGTTGCTATCACAAGCGATAATATAAGAGCCATACCTGCCCTGAATGAGATGTATTGAAAAACACCAGCCCCCGGTACATTTAGAATCTCAAGATATTGAAAGAAATAGTACAGCATCTGTATATTATATTAAGATAGTTGTTGGTTTATTTCGTTTAAAACTTTTTTATCGTCGAAAGGGTATTTCACGCCTTTTATTTCCTGATACGTTTCGTGTCCTTTTCCCGCAATGAGTATTATGTCTCCGTTTTGGGCAAGCATACAAGCAGTTCTTATAGCTTCTGTGCGGTCGGCTATACGTAGTACTTTGGACAATTGCGGAGAGTCTATACCCTGAAGCATCTCAAGCATGATGGTTTGCGGGTCTTCGTCGCGCGGATTGTCAGATGTAAGTACCAACTTTGTGCTCAGTTTTGAAGCTATTTTACCCATCTCGGGGCGTTTGCTTTTATCTCTGTTTCCACCGGCACCCACTACGGTAATGATTTGCTGACCAGTACCCAGGGTTTCTTGAATAGTTGCGAGTACATTTTTAATGGCATCGGGGGTGTGGGCGTAATCTATTATGGCCATTGCACCATTGCGCATACGCATGGTTTCAAATCTTCCATTTACGGGTTGAAGTAAACTTAGTTTTATAAGTATTTGCTCTTTTTCGAAACCGAGCAAACGGGCAGTGGCATATATACCTGTAAGATTGTATGCATTGAATTGGCCTATTAGGGGTGTCCACACTTCACTTTGGTCCAAATAGAGTTGCATTCCTTGCAAATCGTGATCCAGCATTTTGGTCTGAAAATCGGCCATGGTGCGCAGTGCAAAAGTATGTTTGGCTGCTTGGCAGTTTTGCGCCATGATGCTTGCATTGCGGTCGTCGGAATTGAATAGGGCAAATGCATTGTCGGGCAATTGGTCGAAAAACCGTTTTTTGGCAGCTATATATTCTGGAAAAGTTTTGTGAAAATCCAGGTGATCGTGGGTGATATTGGTAAACAAACCGCCCGTAAACTGCAAACCGGCAATGCGTTCCTGCACAATGGCATGCGAACTAACCTCCATGAATACATATTCGCAGCCCTGATCTGCCATTTGGCTCAACAATTTGTTTAGTTGAAGCGGATCCGGTGTGGTGTGCGTGCTGGGTAGTTCGGTATCGTTTATGAAATTGGCAATAGTGGTAATGCAACCTGCTTTATAACCCAGATGAATCATCAGTTTGTAAAGCAAGGTAACGGTAGTTGTTTTTCCATTGGTACCGGTAACTCCAATCAACTTTAGTTTTTTCGAAGGATTCTCGAAAAAATTGGCGCACAATACACCCAATGCATAGGCTGTATTTGGGGTAAGAATGTAATTTATACCACTTTGTATGTTTACTGGAAGGGTGCTACAAACTATAACTTTCGCACCAAGCTCTATTGCCTGATCTATAAAGTTGTGTCCATCTGTTTGTGTCCCTATTATTGCTACATATAAAGCATTATTTTCGACCCTGCGTGAGTCGAAATGAATGCCTGAAATATCGGTGTCAAGGTTTCCTAATGCCTTATCTATCGGTATTCCTGCTAATATATGTATCAATCTTTTTATCATATTCAGGCGTGTCCAAGTCTTAATACTATTTTTCTTCCGGGTACAATTGGGCTATCCGGTTTAACTGATTGTTGTACCACCGAGCCTCTGCCAATGATACTGACAATAAATCCAGCTTGCTCGAGTATGTAAACAGCATCTCTGGCACCCATGCCAATTACATTTGGTACCAATTTTTTCTTGATAAACCTGTTTGAAAATACAACCGAGTTTGCAGTGCGTTGGGTTGTAATCCATTCAGATTTAAGCTCATGCGAGTATTCAATAGGTATCATAAGTTTGTTGAATATAAACTCAGATTTTTCCTTACTTCCATTCTTACTGTATGGTACTTCCACAAAGGCGTGTTGTTCTTTTATTTCCATTTGCGGGTGAAATTCATAATGTGTTGCATATACTTTATCTGCTATTTCCTTGAAAACAGGGCCGGCAACCACAGAGCCGTAGTAACCGAGTTCATTTGGATTGTATATCATTACAAAACAGGTGTATATGGGGTTGTCGGCAGGAAAGTATCCTACGAAAGATGCTTTGTACTTATTCACATAATGTTTTAGCTTCTCATCGTATATTTTAGCAGTGCCAGTTTTGCCTGCAATTTTGTAGTTTTTGTTTTTAAGATTGCTGGCAGTGCCATATTCAACCACACCTTCGAGCAGTTGTTGGAGTTTCTTAAGCGTCTCAGAGGTGGCAATGGAGGGATGAATCACTTCAGGTTCGAATTTTCGTATAATTTTGCCGTTTCTGGAGATTTCTTTTACAAAGTAAGGCCGCATTAAGGTTCCATTGTTTGCAACTGCATTGTAAAAGGCGAGAGTCTGCAAAGCTGTGAGCTTAACTTCATATCCTATAGACATCTGCGCCAACGAAATTTGAGACCAATGTGAGTCTGTAGGGTACATAAAGAAAGGTTTGCCTTCGCCCCCGAGCGATATACCGAGAGGTTGGTTCAGCTTTAAACTATAAATTCTGTCGAGAAATCTGGCGGGTTGTCTGGAGTAGTATTTGTTCATTACGGAGGCAATGCCTACGTTCGAAGAATATACAAAAGCATCTTTTACGGTTATTTTTCCATATCCACCTTCTTTGGTATCAGTAATCACAAAGTCATATAATTTGAGTACACCGTTTTTGGTGTCTACACTATCGTATATGTTTACGTATCCATCTTCGAGGGCAGCTAGCATAGACATGAGTTTGAAAGTGGAACCGGGTTCGGTTACATTCAATACTGCGTCGTTGTATCCTTCATAGTAATTCCCTTCATCATCGGCCATCAGATTTACCATGGCACGTATTTGTCCGGTTTTTACTTCCATAAGTATGGCTGTACCCCAATCGGCTTTGTATTTAGTGAGTTGCTTCAGCAATGCATTTTGGGCAACATCTTGTATATCTAAGTCTATGGTGGTGATGAGGTCGTCGCCTGGTTTTGAGGGGAATGTGCGATTGTCATTTATTTCCATTTCGTATTTGCGGTAGATGCGCATGAGGTGCAATTGACCATTTTCACCTTTCAGTACATCGTTAAAAGCGAGTTCGAGCCCATAGCCCGGTCGTCCATCTTTGGTGTTGGCCTCACTACCTATGAGCCTGCGCGCTAGTGGCCCATGTGGGTATATGCGGCGAGGCATTTCCACATACATGAAGCCGCCTTTAAACTTGCCAAGTTTGAATACAGGAAATGTTCTGACTTTTTCGAGCT
>JAIFMY010000077.1 GCA_020048155.1 Bacteroidota bacterium | reverse complement strand
ACTTGAGCAACTGACACATTTACAGTCACAAACAAGAACGCTACTACTAAAGAAGCTACCAAAAAATTTCTCATATCAGATAGATTATAGGATCGTTTTCGTAATATAAACGAATTGAATACAAGTTTATTGCCAAATGTATATAGCTTATTAAAAATACACAAAAAAAAAGCCCGTTAAAACGGGCTTATATATAATTAAAATTATGGGCTTACTTAAGTTTGAAAGAAATGGTAGAAAGATCACGTACTTGACCATCTGGTCCACGTGCCTTGATATCCTCAATATAAAGTTTACGACCAGTACCCACTTTTTTCATCAGATCCTTTTGGGCAGCTGTAAAAGTAGCACTATTAGATTTTTGTTCCTCTTCATATCCTTGAACTGTAGCAGAAACTGTAAAACCAACAATATTAAAAGTAAGGTCAAAGTCAAAGTTTTCTAATTCAGCTTTCACACCTTGTTGTGCCATGAGCAAGCTTTTTGAAACGTTTACCCATATTGCGTGTTGTACCGTCGTCAAATTTAGCTGAAACAGTAACAAATGCTTCGCCAGCTTGTTTTACACGGACTACATAATCTGAACCCTTAACTATGTTAATAGAACCTCCACCTTCAATAGAAGGTATCAGTTTGTCGGCTGGCACACCTGCTACGGAAATACTCACCGGATTGTCAACACCAATATAAAAAACGTTCATTTTTGTAGGTGAAACAACCAACTCAGACTCAGCTGCCTGAAATTCTGCGTTGAATGGGAATTGTAGGATTTCACCAGAAACCGGTGATTCCATTTTGATTACACCACCCCATTTTGTAAAGCCGGCGTTGCTTGGTGTTTGCGAATACTGTCCTTTACCTTCTTTTATAGGTAACTTAGACCCACCATTGAGCAGAATTTCTGGTTCAGTAGTAGAGTCGCTGGCAGCAATAAACACTTCAGCCTCGTACTTTGTTCCTACCAAAACGTAATTAGATTTGGCGTTTACAATGGCTTCTAGCTTATTAAACTTCCAGGAACCGGCATCAATTTGCCCGTAAAGGAAGTTCAAAATGTCGGCCTCAGCATTTCTAACGTCGGTTTGAGATTTGGATACCATGGTAAGTACAGCTGCAAGTGGTAAATGCTCGAAAACACCCGACTCCCAAGGTACATTGCCTTCTTGTCCTCTGATTGAGTCTGTTCGCAATGTATTGCGAATACTTCTGATCAACGAAGAGTATCTTGAGGTATCGCCCTTAACAGCATTACGAACAATAATATCCACAAGGGTAGAGTCATATGAGTTGATAAGTTTTTTCAACTTAAGACCACCGCCCTTTAGTATCATAATTTCGCCACCCACATTTGAGTTGTCTTTAGCTTGTAATGAATGAACATCTCCACCGCTTGCAACATATGGTGATTCAGGACCTTCAGCAGCACGAACAAGTTCGAATATTACTGAGTCCATGTAGTTGAAAAGTCTATCGGTTTTAGCTCTTACCGAGTCGGCTTCAACTTTCCATTTTTCGGTTTTCGCTTTTTGAGAAGGATCTTTCACTGCCTCGTCAAATTTAGCGTAAATCGCTTCGCTTTTTTTATGAATACTCTCGTAAGATTTACGAAGAGCTTCATCCACCAGGGCAAAAGCATTCAGAATCTCTGCAGATACGTTTAGCGCTAACAAAGCGGTAAGCACTAAATACATCATCCCGATCATCTTCTGCCTTGGGGTTTCTTTTCCGTGACCCATAGGTTAATTTTATTTGATTAGGTAAATTATCTATTTAATAATTGAATCTGCAAAAATGCATTACACCTTGTAATTCATTGCAGTAAGCATATTACCGTATATGGTATTGAGTGCTTGCAGATTTTCACGTAATTTGATAATCTCCTTGCTGTACTTGCTAGATTCTTCAACAGATTTGTTCAGGTCATCCATCATTTTGTCCAAATCAGCATCGTTGAGTTGGAGTTCAAATATAGCATTGAGCGCAGAAAGATTTTTATTGAGCGTACCCAATTGTGCGCTATAAGCAGTATTCCCTTCTTTAAGCTCGCTGAAATCGAAGTCCATAGATTTAGCAATTCTGGCATAGCTGGCCACTACTAATTCATTGGATTCTGTTACTTTCTGAGCTGATTTCTGATATGAATCTGATAATGTAGCAATAGAATACTCCAATTCGCCGGTAGTTTTACTTACTGAAGAAGCAGATTTATTGAATACATCGCTCAATTCGCTTACAGAACCTGTTGCTTTTTTCATTGTTGCTGAATACTCATTGGTAGCCAACGTAGCATCTGAAATGTCAGACATTTGGCTTACTTTATCATTCAGACCATTTAAGCTTTCGCCAAATTTCTCAAAAACACCTTTGTCATTCGCCTTTTCAAGCATTTCATTGAATTTGGTGATAGAATCGGTTGAAATGGCAGCGACTTCCTTTTTAGGTTTACCGGTATTCATACCACCTATTGCAGTAGGATTTTCAACTGGTACTTCATCAGCTTTCCCTGCACCACCCAAAATTGGGAAAACAAGGCTCCAGTCGTCTTCTTCATGTAGTGGTTCGAATGCTGAGAAAAAGAAAATTACAGCTTCAGTACCCAAGCCTACAGTAAGCATAAAACCTGCACCAGGCCAGTGCATAATTTTAAACAAAGCACCAATAATAACTACTGATGCACCAATACCATACAACTTGGCCATGAAATTTTTCCAACCATGACTTTGTGTCAATTCCGCAAGTCCCATAATTTAAAAATTTATTCTGTTACTAATTAAGGTTGATTTAAGGATTTCAAGAACTAAAAGTACAAATAAAAATGAAATTTCAACACAAAAAAAAAACATTAAACGAAAAAATTTAATGTTTTTTTTTAATCATTGTTATTTATCCAAATATATCATACTTAGTTCTAGCATTTTATTCGTATCGCATATCTACTGCATCAGCAAAATCGCGTCCCATGAATGATCTTACGCATCTGAACCCGATGTATGATTTAGCAGTGTCCTGATATTCATATGTACGTGTTCCGTTTTGGAGGTAATATGATATATCTTTCCACGAGCCACCTCGTACGACTTTACGTTTCAATACTGGAGGATCTTCTTTAAGTGCATGATATGAATAATCGGGGTTAAGGTCGTGGGTGAGGTTGTAGGCCGATTCATCGAAGGCATTGCTTGTCCATTCGGCTACGTTGCCTGCCATATCATATAGCAGATACTCATTTGGTGCATACCGGCCAACTTCCAGAGTACGAATACCACCGTCGTCGCCATAATTGCCTCGAAGAGGTTTGAAGTTTGCTATAAAGCAACCTGTATTATTGCGGGTGTAAGGTCCTCCCCATGGAAATGGTGAGTGTTCGAGACCACCACGAGCAGCATATTCCCATTCGGCTTCAGTAGGGAGGCGATAATCCTGTACTCCAAATAGTCCTTGTTTATTGAGACTATTGTTGAGCAATTCGGTTCGCCATACACAGAATGCCGATGCTTGTACCCATGTAACACCTACCACAGGATAATTATTGAAGGCGGGATGCCAGAAATAATTGCGTGCAAGTGGCTCGTTGTATGAATATGAATAGTCGGCCATCCAAACCAATGTATCGGGATAAACATTGATGCTGTTTTTCATGATGAATGAAGATCTGTCTTTGATAGGTTTTTTGATCCCTTTTGCATCAATCACTTCGCCAGAGTATTTACTGGTTTCAAAATCGTATCGATTAGTTTTCCGGGCAGCCTGACGCAGGTCTATCCATGAATAATCATAGTTTAGTTTGCGGCTATCCACTTCCTTGCGTCTATAAAAGCGTTCTTCTTTTGGGAGGAACATTTTTTCGAGCTCGGTGGCGTAGTCAGCACTATTCCAATCCAATTCGGTTTCCCAATTCAGGAAAGGAGGATCAATTGGATTACCATTTGCATCTGAAGAAATAAGAAATTCTTCAAATGAACGGCCTAATAGTGATCTGGCTATAGAATCTCTTACCCAGAATACAAATTGTCTGTATTCATTATTGGTAATTTCGGTTTCATCCATCCAGAAAGGATCAATCGAAACGGTTTTTGTTTGGGCTGTAAGTGAGAAAGTAATATCTTCATCACTTGGTCCCATATTGAAACTTCCACCGGGTATGAACACCATTCCGTATGGAATAGGTTCAAAGAACATTTGCCCTTCTGGCGCTCCGGTTAATTCTCCCGTTTCGTTGTTGCCGCAACTTATAAGTATTGAGGCTAGAATTACGCTGATTAACAACGATTTCTTCATAAAATTTGGATATTTAACGTAAATAGCAATAGGTTCATTTCTGTTTTATAATTCTTACAAATACCGTGCAGATTTTATTTAATATTTTCATAAAAACCTGACACTTCTATATTTTTGTGGTTTTTTATCGCGTTCCAGATCGAAGCAAAACTGCAAAAATACTTCTGCGCTGCTTCTATTTATGCGTGATGTGGTATAATCATAGGCCACTCCTACTTTCAGCCCTTCGTACAAATTGAGGCCTGCGTTCAGACCTACATCTCCGATGGTGTAAGATATGCCACCCCAGAATCTTTTGTTGTACAAAACGTTTATTTGGGTTCCCATATGCAATACAGTTCCTTCTGACTCTATAAATAACGCAGGAATAAGATCAATATTATATTGCGTTAATTCAATTTCATATTTTCCGGTAAAATTTAAATGTCTTGGCAGGTATGGCTGATCGGTGGTACTGTAGTTGAAGTTTGGCTGATTAATGTGTGCGACTGACACTCCCAGGTACAACTGATTGATATGATACAGAACACCTAAATCGAGATCAAAGGCCATTTTATTTTCATTCACCGGGGGAATTGCAGGATCTGTTGAGCCTCCATCCGGGGTTTTCCAGGTACCGCTGTATTTTTGATTGTAGAATCCTGGGCTTAAACCTATACTCAAAATGCCTTTTCCTATTTTGCGGTGATAAGCCAGATTGAGCTTTACGTTTAAGTTATTGGCAAGTCCACTCTGATCATTGTTTATACTCAATCCCACTCCAAATGGTATTGCCATTAAGTTGAGGGGGCTATTTACTATAAACCAACTGGTAGCTGGTGCACCTTCAAACCCCATCCATTGCTGGCGACTGATTGCTGTAGCACATATTTCGTTGTTGAGGCCTGTATATGCTGGATTGATTGCTGTTGGGCTAAACACAAAATGATACAATTGTGGCTCTGTTTGTGCAATTGTATGGTGATATGTAACCAATAATATTATAATCAATAAAAACCTAGGCATCTTTATTCCAACAAATTTTCAAGGGGCAAAATAATAAAAAATTAATCAGTGCTGCAAATAATTGTGTATCGGATCGATGTCACATTTTTTTTTACAATACTACCCATTTCCACCAGCGCTCTGATACTTGTCCTTCTGTAGACATTTTGTAGTCTTCATAAGTGCAAGGTAAAATTTGCAAACCACGTTTGGTTGGTACTTCAAACCACCAGCGCTTGCTGAGAGGGTTGTTGTAAAACGTAAGGTTTTGTTTAATATTGGATGAATAGAGAATATATTTTTGATATTTCTCAACTGGTTCGAAAGGATACTCGCCTTTACGCAAGCCAAGAGAAGTAATATAATACCATGCTGCTTGTGCCATAAGCATGCTAAAATCGGGGCTTTCGGTGTGATGTTTGTGCGCAATGATAAAGCAATTGAGGCCATCTGCCAGACCTGCAAAGCGCGCAAGGTGGCATACTTCTTCGCCTCGCAATCCGTTTGGCATAATAGTATCTTCGCAGGCGGAGTAACCGCCTTGTAAAGCCCTGGTATTGAAATACAGGAAATTAGTCATGCGCATGATTGGCTCTGCTTGATCAATCTCAAATCGCAAATTTCCAAGCCCTAATGATTCGAGTCCTGAATCGTTGAAAAACTCTATCTCATTTGGAGTATTGAAATATTCTTGAGTGGCTATATTATAATAGTATGCCAGATTCAATTTTTCATCGGCTCTTAATCTGCTCCAAAATGTATTGCTTGAATTGTTTTTTGGGAACAATTCTAAATGCGAATCTATATTTGTTATAACTGGTAACCTATTGATGTTCTGGTAGGCAGTATATATCAGGTATTTTAAATCGCAGCTGGTATTGAATACTACCAGATTGCTGTCTTTGTTGACTAAATATTGCACTAAGAAAACAAAATCATCCTCAGACTCGGGTGTGAGCAGAAAGTCCCCGATATCGGTAATCATATTTTCGGTATGACATGAAAGTGAATACAATCTTCTGCGAAATGTGGCCGCCATTGAAATTGACGCCTCTATATCGACAGAATATAATACCGCTAAAATTGTTACCGGTGTGGTGTCTTTGATCAAATCTTCAACAGAAACATTGCTCAAATCGGTATATACCTTTACATTTTGCCATGGGGTGATTCCATGCTGAGTAATTTTTACAGGTAGAAGGTGATCAAATGCAGCCATGAATTCTATTTTTTGGTAGTCTTTTTGAATGTTTTAGTAGCCTTCTTAGCTGTTTTTGGGCTTTTTTTGTCGGCTTCTTCTATTATCTGACGGCACTGAGCCAATGTGATGTCTTTAGCTTCTACGCTTTTGGGAATTTTATAGTTGTTCTTGTTGAAAGAAATATACGGTCCCCATCTACCATTGAGCACTTTCATGCTTGGCTCTTCAGGAAATTGGGTTATGAGCTTCATACTATCAGAAAGTATTTTCTCCTCAATAAGCTCTATTGCTCTCTCCAGATTAATACTAAGTGGATCGTCTACGCCCTTTTTCATAGAAACAAAAACACTTCCAAATTTTACATATGGTCCAAACCTTCCTGTAGATGCTTCAACTTTTGTTCCCTTATACTCGCCCAATGCGCGAGGCAACTGAAACAATTGCAATGCTTGTTCAAGGGTAATGGTATCTATATGCTGACCCGGTAAAAGCGACGCAAAACTCGGTTTTTCTTCTACATTTTCATGCGCATCGCCCAATTGAATCATAGGGCCGTAACGTCCGATTTTTGCAAAAAGCGGTTTACCTGTTTGAGGATCGTTTCCTAGTGGACGGTCGCTTACTTTTTGCTTACTCACTTCCATGGCCTTGCTTATAAGCTCATGAAAGGGTGAGTAAAAAACTCCTATCATCTTCTGCCATATAGTTTTACCGGCAGCTATTTCATCGAACTTCTTCTCTATGTTGGCTGTGAACTTAAAATTCATCACATCTTGAAAATACTCAACCAGAAAGTCGTTTACTACAATTCCGATATCAGTAGGAAATAACTTATTTTTTTCATTTCCAACAATTTCAGAAAGTACCTGATGCTTTATTTTGCCCTTTTGGTCGAGCTCTATGTAATCAAACTCCCTTTTGGTGCCTTCTCGAGTATCTTTGATCACGTAACCGCGCTGTTGCACAGTACTGATGGTTGGTGCATAAGTAGATGGCCTGCCAATGCCCAATTCTTCCAGTTTTTTTACCAAACTTGCCTCTGTGTATCTGGCAGGAGAAATGGTAAACTTTTGTTTGGCTACAATTTTTATATATTCCAGTTGATCTGCCTTGTGCAGAGGAGGAAGCATTTTAGGATTCTCAGTTTCCTCTTCAGTAGTTTCGGTGTATACCCGCAAAAAACCATCAAATTTGAGCACTTCGCCAGTGGCAACAAATTTATAAGGAGTAGTCGAAACATCAATCGTAGCAGTAGTTTTCTCAAACTCAGCGTTTGCCATTTGCGATGCCAATGTGCGTTTCCATATAAGTTCATACAATTTCTGTTCCGCAGGATTCCCATCTATTGTTCGCTTATCGATATAGGTAGGCCTGATAGCCTCGTGTGCTTCTTGTGCGCCCTGCGTTTTGGTTTTATATTGGCGCATGGTATGATACTTTTCGCCAAAGTCGGCCACAATAGTTTTCTGCAATGCATTGAGCGCAAGGTCCGAAAGATTGACTGAATCGGTACGCATATAAGTAATGTGCCCGGCTTCATAAAGCTTCTGGGCTATGCTCATGGTTTGAGAAACCGAAAAACCATGTTTATGGGCAGCTTCCTGCTGCAATGTAGACGTAGTAAATGGCTGAGAAGGCGAACGTTTTGCTGGTTTCTTCACCACATCCGCTACAGTGTAACCCGCACCTGAACATAGCTTTAGAAAATCTTGCGCCTCCTTGAGTGTATCAAACCGGTGTTCGAGTTCAGCACCAAATTCAGCATTGTTTTCAGTAGTCAGATTTTTGAACACACCATTAACACGATATGCGAACTGGCTATTGAAAGAATTGATTTCGCGCTCACGTTCCACCACCAGGCGCACGGCTACCGATTGCACACGGCCTGCCGAAAGTGATGGCTTTACTTTTTTCCACAAAACGGGTGAAAGCTCAAAGCCTACCAGCCTATCGAGTACGCGTCTGGCTTGCTGGGCATTTACCAAATTTATATCTATGCTCCTCGGATTCTTAATTGCAGTGAGAATAGCTTCTTTGGTAATTTCATGAAAAACAATTCGTAAAGTGTTTTCTTCTTTCAACCCAAGTGTTTCGAATAAATGCCAGGCTATGGCTTCTCCCTCGCGGTCTTCATCGGAAGCCAGGTAAATGGTGTCGAACTCACCAACCAATTGCTTTAACTCCGAAACCAATTTTCGCTTATCGGGTGAAATTTCGTACTGCGGTGCAAAATCGTTCGCAAGGTCTATACCCAAATCTTTTTTGGATAAATCTCTGATATGACCATAGCTCGACTTTACATGAAATCCCTTGCCCAAAAATTTTTCAATAGTTTTGGCTTTAGCAGGTGACTCAACAATTACAAGACTTTTCTGCATGAATGTTCTGTTAATTTGTGTGGGCACAAAATTAGGCGAATGTATATTTTAGTTCCAAATAAAATACACGAAATAAAAAACTAACATACATAGCTCTGTTTTTCAGATATTTATATACATAAAATATTCATTTAAGTACCTATATATGTAAAAATATGCCCTGTAGGTATCGTTTCTGAAGAAAAAAAGTAGCAGCAACAAAAGATTTTGCAACGATTTCCTTTTTTGTTTTGCACAATATTATTTAAAAATGCATAATCGTTATACTTTTGCAACATTATTGAAATTATTTACATGGCAAATTCGCATGGACGCAAAAAGTAAAAAGCTCGTAATAACAATATTCTGGATTCTGGTTGCTTTTCCGGTTGCTTTGGTAGGCCTCCTCATGTTGTTTATATCGTTTGGATGGATGGGATTTATGCCCTCTTTTGAGCATCTTGAAAATCCGCAAAGCAACCTGGCCTCCGAAATTTATTCTACAGACCAACAGCTTATAGGAAAATATTATCTGGAGAACAGAACCATGGCTGATTTTGAGGAATTATCGCCAAATTTGGTAAAAGCCCTCATGGCTACCGAGGACATCAGATTTAAAGAGCATCCCGGTATAGATTTCAGAAGCTTGGGCAGGGTGTTATTCAAAACACTCATACTTGGGCAACAAACAGGTGGTGGTAGCACCATCACACAACAGTTGGCTAAAAATCTATTCCCCAGGAGCGATGAAAATATTCTGATAATCAAGTTCAAAGAGTGGATAACCGCTATAAAACTAGAGCGGAATTACACCAAAGATGAAATCATGGCGATGTATTTCAACACTGTGCCTTTTGGAAGTGGTGCGTTTGGAGTAAAATCAGCAGCTCGTATTTTTTTCAATAAAACTCCGGATTCTTTAAAAATTGAAGAAGCTGCTTTGCTAGTGGGAATAGTAAATGCCCCTACTCGTTATAGTCCATTGCCTCCCTTACATAAAAATGACAGTATAAGAATAAGACGGCAAGAACGCTCTTGGCAGCGTCGAAACCTGGTGCTTAGCCAAATGCAGAAGTACAAGGTTTTGACAAACTTAACCCCTCAGCAATGGGATTCAATAAGAAGTTTGCCCATAAAACTGACCTTCAGACCTCAAAGCCATTACCAGGGAAGTTCTACCTATTTCCGTGAATATTTGCGCATCATGATGACTGCAACCGAGCCAAAGCTCTCAAATTACGGTGGCGACCGAGAACGATTTTCTGACGACTCATTGCAATGGGCGATAAATCCGTTGTATGGCTGGTGCAACAAAAATTTCAAACCAGATGGTACACCATATAATATCTACCAAGATGGACTTAAAATATACTCAACCATAGACTCCAGAATGCAACAATATGCTGAAGAATCTGTAGACGAGCATATGGGTGCAGAAAAAGAAGGCTTACAGGCTATTTTCAAGAAAGAAATGAAATGGCGCAAAACTCCACCTTTCAGCAACGATTTGACCAATGAAATGGCCAATTCCATCATGACCATGTTTATAAAAAACAGCGAAAGATATAGGGTGGCCAAAGTGAACGGCCTAACAGACGACCAAATAAAAGAAGAGTTTAAACGTGAAACTGAAATGCGCGTATTTACATACAGAGGTGATGTAGATACACTCATGACTCCCTTAGACTCAGTTATTTATTACAATAGTTTTCTCAGGGCTGGTTTTATTTCTATTGAACCTCAAACCGGATACGTAAAAGCTTATGTGGCCGGTATTAATTTCGAGCATTTCAAGTACGACCATGTTACCAAAGCCAAAAGGCAGGTAGGATCTACATTCAAACCATTTTTGTACACCATGGCCATGATTGACGGCCTATCGCCCTGCTATAAAGTAGCCAATATACCTTGGTATTTTGATCCGGTTGAAAAGAAACCGGCATATTCGAAGAATAAAAGAGAAGGTGAAATGGTAACCCTGAAATATGGTCTGGCTCTGTCGCTGAATCAGATTTCGGCTTGGCTCATCAATAAATATGGGCCGGCCAATGTGGTAAAGCTTGTGAAAAAAATGGGTGTTTACAGCTACGTGCCCGAATACCCTTCGATTTGCGTTGGTAGCCCTGAAATAACACTTGCCGAAATGGTGGGCGCATATGGCACATTTACCAATAAAGGTATTTTTACGGAACCTATATATGTAACCCGAATAGAAGACAAAAACGGAAATATCATATCCACTTTCACGCCCAAAAAGAATGTGGTAATGAGTGAGCAAACTGCATACCTTATGGTTGACCTTATGCGCTCGGTAGTAGATTTTGGAACCAGTACCCGTTTGCGCTTCAAATATGGCCTTATGAACGAAATAGCAGGTAAAACAGGTACTACCAACTCTAACTCAGATGGTTGGTTTATTGGTTCCGTTCCCAATTTGGTATCTGGTGGCTGGGTAGGTGGCGAAGTACGTTCCATCAGGTTCACCTCTACCGACTTAGGACAAGGTGCAAACATGGCTTTGCCCATTTGGGGCTTATTCATGCAGAAATGCTATGCCGACAAGAGTCTGAACATAAGTAAAGGACCTTTCCCAATACCCGATGGAGTGGAACATCTGATAGACTGTTCTGCTTACGACCAAATGATAAAGGAAGAATCCTCAGGACACAATGCCACATTAGACGACGAGGAGTATTGAGAAAAAACCTTACATAAGATATTACAGGAAAAGCAGGTACTATTTAGTCCTGCTTTTTTTGAAATACTTTGTGCAAAACATCTTCTACCTTGTTTACCCCAATCACGTGAATATTATTTTGTTTGGGTAAATTTTTCAGGTTTCCTGCGGGGACTATGATGCGTTCGAAACCCAATTTGCGGGCTTCACTTATGCGTTGTTCAATGCGCTGTATAGGTCGCACTTCGCCAGTAAGCCCCACTTCACCGGCAAAACACCACCGCTTTTTCATGGCCAAATCGAAGTCGGACGACAAAATAGCAATGATAAGAGCTAAATCCACTGCAGGATCTGCTATTTTCATGCCCCCTGCTATATTTATAAAAACATCTTTTTGCGACAGTCTGAATCCCACCCTACGCTCCAGCACTGCGAGTAGCATATTTATGCGTTTCAGGTCATAACCAATTGCACTTCGCTGTGGAGTGCCATATACTGCAGTGCTCACCAGAGCCTGCACCTCTATGAGCAATGGTCGCGCTCCTTCCACAGTAGCGGCTATTACTGCACCAGATAGCTCTTCGGTGGAATCTGAAATAAGTATTTCACTTGGGTTGGCTACTTCGCGCAGACCTGTTGAAAGCATCTCGAATATTCCAACTTCGGCAGTAGAACCAAATCTGTTTTTTGTAGCCCTGAGTATGCGGTATACATGATTCATATCACCCTCAAACTGCAAAACACAATCCACCATATGCTCCAGTACCTTGGGTCCGGCTATGGAACCATCTTTGGTGATGTGGCCAATAAGTATGAGGGGTAAATTATTTTTTTTAACAAAACCAGTAAGAATCTGTGTACATTCACGTATTTGCCCCACGCTACCCGGAGCAGACTCAAGCCGCTCAGATTGCATGGTTTGTATGGAATCAATAATCAATACCTCCGGTTTGTGCACTTCTGCCTGATATATAATATTCTCGAGTGAAGTGTCGCTCAGTATCTTAATTTTGGTCTCAGAAGAGGACAAACGGTTTGCTCGAAGCTTAATCTGTTCGGCACTCTCTTCGCCCGATACATACAATACCTGTTTATCTGAAAGATGCAGTGCCACTTGGAGCACCAAGGTAGATTTTCCAATACCAGGTTCACCTGCAATAAGCATAACCGCACCGGGCACCATACCACCGCCCAA